>JAXLVO010000016.1:0-48648 GCA_046328975.1 Bacteriovoracaceae bacterium
GTAAAAATTTGTTTTTTGAGGCTTTGAGAGATTACTAATGATTTTTGTTGCTGCCTTATGTGGATCAAGTGAAGGAAAGAGTAATTTTTGACCGTAGCTTTTTAGGGTATCAACATATCCTAGGCGATAAGTTTGTAGTGTGATTGGAAGGTTCGCGGTTGCATGTCTGATCCCTTCAACAAACGCTTCAAGGGCTATTTTGCTAGACGCATATACCAAATTTCTTCCTCTCATTCGAGCTACGGCAATAGTTGAAGCCGTAACCACAAAGAATTGAGAGTTTTCAGGTAACGTTTTTACGTATTGTACAAAATGTTTAAGTATTTTGGATGGGCCAACAAAATTGGTATTAATTAAAATATCCATTTCACTATCAGGAATATTCTCATCATCGAAATCACTGTTTAAACCTGAAATAAGAAAGAGGTATTCAACTTTTAACTGATTTTTTAGACAATCGGAAAATCTATCAGCGATATAACCATCTTGAGTAATGCTTAAATCAATCTGAACTACATGGCATTTTACGTTATATCGAATTGCTAGATCAGTGGCATTACGATTTAGTTCTTCGGAGTTTCTTGCCGCTAGAATGAGATTAAACCCTTTCTGTGCTAACTGTTTAGCTAGTGATTTTCCAAGGCCAGTACTAGCTCCAAGAATAAGGGCACTTTTAGCTTCCATTAGGTAATTCCAATTCGTTTACTGAGCGTTGACTGAAATTTTAAATTTGGGTCATATTGCAGAATTTTTCTTTTGAATTCGCCATAGTTTTTGAATAGTTTTTCAACCGTCTCTTTTGTAAGTCTACTATCTTTTGAGAGGTTCACCGTTCCGTTATAACGTATCATTAATTGGTCAATCTCTTCAAAAAATCTCTTTTGGTTAACACCCGCTGCAACGTCTAGAGCCAGGCAAATACCAGTTCCATTAAAATTTAAATTGGTCTGTTTTCCACTGAAAAGTTTTAATGACGCTAAAGCAATCTTAATATTTAAACGAGATTTGAGTTCATATATCTGTTTAAGTACATTGCTAAAATTTTCAGGACTTACAATAAATTGATATTCATAGAAACCATTTTTCCCAAACATTTTGTAGTAGATCTCTTTACCTAAAATGGGGAAAAGGCCATTAATTAAATCTAACTCATTGGTGCTTTTGAGTTTTTCCATTTGAGCATAGACTTTAGTCATTATTGGAATACTTAGTTGATTTAGGACTTTAGGGAATTTTCGGTTAATCTCTTTTAACTCCAAATTCAGAGGCGATTGAGTGGTGATTGGACCATTGATAAATTCCTCAGAGTAGACATAGCCTTGACCAAATTTAGCTCCATTTAAATTAAAATCATTCCAAGAATAGATATAATCAAATTTACCTTTTAAAGATTCCATTTTTTCAACAGCATCTAATGGATTTTTTACAAAAGCCTTATTCAGTTTTAATTTATTACCTTTTAACTTTTTAAGTTTAAGTTCTACACTTAAAATAATTCCAGTAAGACCAATGCCGCCCACAGTTAGCTCAAACAGTTCGCTATTTTCTGATCGAGAAAGCGTTTTAGTTCCATAGAGTGGGTGGAATAGGGTAATAGATTCCACGACTGATTCAAAATTTCCAATGTTATATTGGCATTTGCCATGGACATTAAAGGCCACACAACCACCAACAGTTATAAGTGGATAACCTGGTAAAATAGATAAAAAGTAGCCTTTAGCTATGGAGAATTTTAATAGCGATTCTAGAGTTATTCCCGCTTCAACTGAAATAGTGGCACCTTCACTAGTCTCTTTGAAGGACAATATTCTATCGAACATTTTCATGTTGATGGTTGCTTTAGGTGCTGTACCGGCTAGTGAATAAGATAATCCACCACCTAATGCAATGACTTGATCTGATTCGGAACAAATTTTAAATAGATCTTTATAGGTTTCAGGGCGGTAAAGTTTAGTTTTACACGATTCATTTAAATCAAAACTGATCAGAGTTTTTTCTAAATACATGGCTTTCTCAAATTTTGTGAACCAATGTATGATGCTTGAAGTTGACTAGTTTGAAAAGAATTAAATATATGCCTGTTCTGAAAATTGTGCAGAACAGGCATTAAATTTTTATTGAAAAACAAATAGAAGCATTTGTTAATTTGAAAAATTAGTAATTGGTACTACAAATCTCAAGTAAACTTTATCTCCATTTGCAAAATTTTTAGGATAGTTTAAATTACTGTTAACATCAACGGTGAAATGATTATTTGCTGATCCCTCAATCAATGTTGTTACTTTTACACTAGAACTTGTGTTATAAACTACCCATCCAGTATAAGTATAGGATCCGCCACCTGCAACAATTCTGAGCCGCCCCCAATATTTTTCCACCTGAAGAAGAAGATAGTTTTGAAGTATCTATTGTGTATGAATTAGGTAAGCCTACTGAAATACACCGTCAGTATTTGTTCCAGTTACACTCACTGTAATATCTACTTCTATTGAATCACCGACTCTTCGCCATCTTCTCCCATATTCGTAAGCGATGTTAGAACAAGAACCAGTTGGTATAGGAAATCCAATTTGTGATATTATGTTGGGCAATTTGACTCCACGTGCCGCCATCTGAAATGATTTGTCGAAGTTCATATTGAGTATACATAGTTTTAGATGAGGAACCATCTATAGTCTGACTGCCATTAAAGGGTGTAATAGTACAAGAATTAGTTGAGGAATCCGTTTTTTTAAAAGAATAAATTTTACCAGTATTAGCTACAGCTGAAGGCAGATAGATTGTTTGAGCAGCAGATGTTATGTCACAAAGGATAACATCATCTCCGGAAAGTGCTGTATAGAATATTCGTAAAAGATGAGGCAGGAACAACTGTTAATTTTCCACCAGAAAAAGGTATCCAATTTGTTGCTGATAAAGCAGAGCCATAAAAAGTATTATATTTTGAGCATCATAAACAATAGTTCCAGCTTCAACAGAATCTGGAGATGGTTTATTTTGAACGAGTCGGTGCAGTAAAATCAAAAGATAAAATATCTTCTGCTTTTACTGAGGGATTAAAAACTAAAAAATAAAAATGTAAAAAACATGTTGAGTATTAATCAACTTTTGAATTCATACTTTCTCCTTTGAATAAAAATTATTTGAATTTTTAGTTTTACACATTTTTTGAGAGTGTAAATTTTTTTCGAAAGTTAAGAAAATTTAAACGAAACAATGTTCTAAATTAACTTAAATACTCACTAGAATAAAAAAACAATTAGAAATCAGGTATATTATATATCAGAAATTATTTTAAATTAGTTAAAAATAAATTTTGAAGAAGTTGTGAGTATTAAAAAAAAAAAAGTACTGTTAACGCCAAGAGCCTTTTTAGAAGGTTAAAATCTACAAGACAACGCAATGTATTTGAAATATTCTCACAAGCTCTCAATATAAACGTACAGAAGAGTATATATGTTAATAACAAGAGCAATAGCTTTTTAAAAAATGCCCTTTGGGACTAGTTGAACTGCTAAGTATCTTCTGTTGTTTTTACATTTTGAATAATTATATATTAGCATCCAAACCAATAATCTACCGGATTAGACCTTTATCGATTATCTGTTCCAAAAATGAAGGTCGCCCCCAATCATGCTATTTACAGAATCGCAAATGTTTTAACTTTGAGTACTTAAAAGCATTGCCAAAGTCAGATAACAATATCGCTTTAGTTGGTAGCAGTGCCGTGGATGTCGGCATTCACCATCCGTTGCTTCAATATATTTGGTTGCAAAATAAATCACCCATCAATTCAAAAAATTTTGGAATGACTGGTCTTTTAGCCTATGAATTACTTTTTTTGAAAGATTATTTACTAGATAATAATTTTAAATTTATTATCTATGGTTATAATCAGTTCTCATTTACAAATACCATTAATCCTCAAACGCTACCAATTCGGTGGAATACCACAGAGTATCTTCACATGACCAAAATGAATGAATACAAAAGAAGTGATTGGGAGAACGTGGGACTAGGATTTTTAGCCGATAGTTTTTTTGGAATTAGATACCGGGTCTTTTTATCTGATTTTATTAATGGTTTAGTCCATGCCTCTATTGCTAAAATTCCTGAAAAAAATGAATATAGTATGAACCCTGAAATGGTCGATTTTGAGTGTGAAAACATTTTTGTTAATAAAAAATTCAACGAGAGTGTTAATCTCAAAGATTTTTTACGACCCTATTATCAAGGTTTAGCAGTAGACTCATCACCTTTAGCTTCACCTTTACCAGAGACAAATGGCGACTATTGGATGAAAACTGGATATATTGAATCACTCAAGGCTGATTCTTTAGGCTATAAAGCGTTAGATCGATTTTTAAATCTAGCTGAGAAAAAAAATGTAAAAGTCATTCTCTTGGCACTCCCTGAACCAGACTTTTCACTTAATGATGCATATCGAACTGGCTCAAATGCAAATCAAGTTGATATAAATGTTAAGGCTATCGCGACTAAATACAATGTTCCAATATTAAATAGATTAGATGTTAAAACGTTAGAAGAGTATGGCACACTATTTTTTCATGACAGATTACATCTAGGAGCTAAGGGACGATGTGCTTATAGCGCCTATTTGGCAATTACGCTTGAGAAATATCTATGAGCTTTATTAATCCACTTTTTATTTATTTTTTTATCGTGTTTGTTATTGGCAGTTTGGTCTTACGTGGGAATATTAGGCTCTGGTTTTACGTTGGAATGAGTCTCTTTTTTTATGCGTATCCGTACCCGATACATGTTATATTATTACTGGTAGCGAGCATCATTGATTATAAAGTCGCTGATGTTTTAGGCAAAGAGAGGGACGCCAGAAAGAGAAAAATTATATTGACCTTCAGTCTGGTTTCAAACTTAGCAATGCTGGGTACCTTTAAGTATGCTGATTTTTTTATTCATAATATAAATTTTTTATCGAAATATTTCGGATTATCTTATCAGATTCCAACTTTAAATCTAGTACTACCAATTGGAATTAGTTTTTATACCTTTTTAACCTTGAGCTATACCATTGATGTTTATAGAGAAAAATGTGAAAGAGCCAAATCTTTTCTAGAATTTTTAACTTTTATAACGTTTTTTCCACATTTAGTGGCAGGTCCTATTGTAAGAGCTGAGGAATTCATAAAACAAATCGCGGATCACATTCCCTTTCAAAAAGAGAATACCATCCGAGGAATTGAGTTAGTTCTACTTGGTTTTTTTAAGAAGGTTATTGTGGCTGATCACTTTGCTCAGTATGTTGAACCCATTTTTTCAGCACCAAGTACATATAGTGCTTTAGGTTTATGGTTGGGCGCACTTTTTTTTGCGATTCAAATTTATGGAGATTTTAGCGGTTATACTGACATTGCAAGAGGGTTAGCTAGAATTTTTGGTTTTAATTTTCCTATTAATTTCTCATGGCCCTATATGAGTAAGAGTATAGCTGAATTTTGGCGACGATGGCATATGAGTCTCTCTTTTTGGTTTAGAGACTATTTATATATTCCGCTGGGCGGAAACAGATGTGGACCTGTTCGCAGAATTTTTAATCTGGTTGTAGTTTGGGCGTTATGTGGGTTTTGGCATGGAGCCTCTGCTAATTTTATTTTTTGGGGACTATTCCATGGTTTTTTTGTTTCGATCTCACAGCTAGGAGACAATAAAGTAATTAAATCAATTCCGGGACCAGTTAAAATCATTGTTACATTTATTATTACTCTTTTTGGTTGGGTTATTTTTAGAACAAAAACCTTGGAAGATACTTTTGGTATGTGGAAGGGAATGTTGAGTTTTTCTCTTAATGATCCAAAACTTCTTTTTCCAACTATTACCCAAGATTCATTAATATTTTTAGTTTTATTAATTATTGTGCATATTTTTACATACTCAACTCAATATGATTTTGATACAAAATCAAAATTATTAAAAACTCCATTGTGGTTAAGAGCACCGTCAGTGGCCTTAATAATAATGCTAATTATATTTTTTGCTTCAAAAGAACAACCATTTATCTATTTTGCCTTCTAATATGGATTATATGAGTAACCTTTTATTTAAAATTAATTTGCTAAAAGATATAATTATAAAAAGAAAGTGGGGCTTTATACCCTTTATTTTTTATGAATTTTACTTTGATAAAAAGTATCAAATAAAAACTGGTGGATTGATGTTGCTGAAGGATTTAAATATCCCCAATGCAAGTAAAGTATTTGCTAAAGATTACATGCCTTCCAACTACTATATTTTTAAAAAATCTTTAAAAAGAATTCCTGAAGAGATTAAACATGAAACTTTTATAGATTTTGGTTGTGGTAAGGGAAGAGTACTTTTGATGGCAGCAGAGTCTGGTTTTAAAAAAATCGTGGGGATCGATTTTTCAGATGATTTGATTAAAATATGCTTAAAAAATTTAGAGGTTTATAGGAATAAAAATAGTTGCGAATTTGAAGTGATCTGTGTAGATGCTTTATTATATTCAATTCCTAAAAATGCAACACTATTTTATTTCTATAATCCATTCTGGCCTGAAGTTTTTTCTCAGATTGTAAGTAAAATTGTTGAATCAATAAAAGCCAATCCCAGAGAAGCTTATGTTATTTATATAAACCCACTTTATAGTGAACTATTTGATGTTAAAAATTTTGAAAAAATTGATGAATACAAAGATGACTTTAAGATTTATAAAATCAGGAGCTAATTCATTGTGAAAATAGTAATGTGTGTAGGTAATTTAAGAGGGTTAAAATGCGTTGAAGCCGTTTTAACTCAGTTTAAACAAGGAAAAATAGAGCTAGTTATAAGTACTCCTGGTACCTCAACTGATGGAATCTCTTTTGAAACTTTTTGTAAAAAGAATTCATTGAAATATTTTCCAACAACCAATATTAATTCAGAAGAGGCTTTGAAGGTTGTTGGTGAAGCTGAGCCAGACCTACTTTTACTAGCGGGATTTGGACAAATTTTAAAAAAAGATATACTAACAATACCTAAAAATATTTCTATTAATCTGCATGGTGGTCTTTTACCAGATTATAAAGGCTCTTCACCTTTAAATTGGGCCATTATTAACGGTGAAAAAAAGTTTGGTGTTTCCATTATAGAAGTTGATACCGGTATTGATACGGGAGATGTTTTAGAAGAGGCTTTTTTTGACATTGGTGAAAATGAGACAATTATTGATGTTCGAGACAAAGTATTAGATATTTTTCCACGATTACTAATAAGTTTTCTTAAAAAACTAGAGATAGGTAAATTTGAAAGAAGAAAACACTCTAAACAAGATGGATGCTATTATCCAGTAAGAAAACCAGATGATGGTTTGATTCAGTGGGAGTTCATGACGGCCGATCAAGTCCATAATTTAGTTAGAGCCTTGCAACCACCTTATCCAATGGCTTTTACTCATTTCGGTAATGAGAAAGTTTATATTGTAAAAACTAAAAAATTAGATTTTAGTGTAAAAGGTATTCCGGGCAGAGTCTGTTTAAAGCGCAAATCTGGAATAATTGTTATGTGTAAAGATAGAGCACTGCTGATTGAAACTGTTCAATGTGAAAACGGAAAAGTTCTGCCTGCTAATGAAAAATTCAAAATCGGACAAGATTTTAGGACAGTAAGAGCGCTACTATTGAAAGAGGCTACTTAGTATCTTTTTCTCTGATTTTTAACTCTAATATTCCAATATGTTGTGAGAGGCGTACGATCTCTTTTTTACTGATGGATAACTTTACAGAGACCAAGATTAAAAAGAAGAGTACGAAAACTAAGCAGAGAAGAATTAATATTTCTGGACCAGAGCCAGAATCACCTTTGAAGAGCGAATAGATTGCGAGAAATTGATTAAAAAATAGAGTTGAACCAAATAAAAGAAGCGCGACAAATAACCAAATTGAAGAGAAGTCTTCTGATAGTTTATTTTTTTTAATCAAATAAAAAATAGTTGTTAATACAGCAAAAACAAAAAGACATACTAGAAAATAGAGTTTAACCGACATAAATTTACTTTTTCCTTAGAATAGTGGCTAAAATAGCCAGAACCAGTTTTAAGGGATAAAAAAAAGCCTTATTAAAAGTAATAGATGATTTACCAAAAGCCCGTGTGTTCATCTTAACCGAAACCTCTTTTATTTTAAGCTTGTGGCTTAGAGCAATAATTAATGAGGTAGTTCCAGCCAAACTTTTAGGATAGTCGTAATAGAAACATTTGATAGCATTTCTATTATTGGCTCGAAAACCTGAAGTAGTGTCATATAGAGTTAATCCGAAAAAAAACTTTATGATAAAACTTGAAAAACGCATACCAATTTGTCTAGGGATACTCGGAATATAACCAGTCTCCTCTAAAAATCTCGAACCAAGAATAATATCGTTACCAGACTCCAATTGATCTAGCAGGAGTTTCATTTGATTGGGATTATGTTGGCCGTCACCATCAATTTGAACGGCAACATCAAAGTCATTTTCATAAGCATACATAAACCCACTTTGCATTGCTCCGCCAATACCAAGATTTAAGGGAAGTTTAATATAACTTACCCCAGTTTTAATGATCTCAGCATGCGAGTTATCAGTCGAACAGTCATTGATAACTAATATTTGAAAATGGTAAGCTTGTGAGAGCGTATTAACTGACTCTTTAATCAAATTGATAGTATTTGAAATTGTATTCTGTTCGTTATAAACAGGAACTATAATTAATATTTTTTTCATATTGAGTAGTTAAGAATAGAAAAAATGTTGGCTTATGGCTATTAAAAAATCTAAACCACAA
Source organism: Bacteriovoracaceae bacterium (assembly GCA_046328975.1). Classification (GTDB taxonomy): domain Bacteria; phylum Bdellovibrionota; class Bacteriovoracia; order Bacteriovoracales; family Bacteriovoracaceae; genus JAXLVO01. The sequence continues at coordinate 8,798 of JAXLVO010000016.1, forward strand.
ATAGCGATTTCAATTGATGTTGAAGATTGGTACCACAGTCGCCATGTTAGTAGTTTAAGTAGTGATCCTAATAGTGACGTAATTAATTTTAAAAATCAGTATAATAAAAACTATAATTACTTAGAGGTGCCACTTTTAGAAACATTAAGTTTACTCAAAAAATATAACGCCAAAGCGACATTTTTTATTGTAGCTGATCTGATTGAACAATATGAAAAATTGATTCGTAAAATGGTGGATGAGGGACATGAAATTGGCTGTCATGAAATGCACCATATCTCTTATTATGGAAATGGTGATGAAAGAGAGCGTGAACTTTTTAGAAAAAATGTAACTCAATCAAAAATGGCTTTGGAACAGTTTACTAAAGATAAAATTATTGGGTATAGAGCTCCTTCGGCTATTTTCAGAGATTGGATGATTCCTGAACTTAAAGCTTTAGGATTTCTGTATGATTCATCTATTTGTAGTAATTCACTCTATAGAAAATCGAATTTAGATTTAAAAAATATAGCAACAGCTCCTTTTTTTTTCGAAAATAGATTAATGGAAATTCCTTGGCCCTATTTAAATTTATTTGGATACAGAATTCCCACTGGTGGAGGCCCAACTTTGAGATATTTTGGTTATAACGTTACTAAAATGGGTATCAATCAGTCACTTAAAAGAGGCGATACCTCTTTCTATTTTCATCCGCTCGATATTAGTAATGATCAGCTTCCAGATGTTATAATGGAGAAACGAAAGAAGTTTTGGTTTAATAAAGGTGATGTAACACTAAAGCGATTAAAAAAAATATTAGCGCGCTATGAAGGTGATTTTTGCACCTGTCGCGAGATCTTTGAAAAAAATCTAGTCTGAGATAGATTTATATTTCAAAAAAAAAGTAGTGATCGGATAGATAATACAAATTATCATAAGCATGCCTGACGTTGTATCTAGCATAGAAAGCGAAGCGGCTTGAACACTTTCAATGCCCACCGATTTTAACAGGTACATGTAAGATGCCTCTTTAATACCAAAACCTGCCAGGGAGAAGGGAATTAGGGCAATAAACCAAGCTATAGCGATAACTGAATTGAGATATAAAAAATTAACATGGATATTTAAAGCATAGGCCAAAAAATGAATCTGAGTAATATAGAGTCCACCCATTAACAGAGCAATTACCTGGAGCACCGTTTCATCTTTTGATTTTTAGTGAAAAATTGAATTTATGAACTACATTAAACAATTTTGAGCTTTTGGGAGATAACTTCTACCGAAATAGATCAAGAGAAAAAGAGCACAACCAGCTCCGCAAAGCAGTTTTAGTTTAAAATCCACAGCCACAAAAAAGATACTTAAAAGTGCCACGTAGGACATCGAAATAACATCCTGCAAACGATCACAAAGGTAGACTCGAATACAATCTTCATTGGAGATGTTGAATTCAGATTTTTAAGGTGAAAATACGTAACGAATCACCAATTCTTGCTGGAGAAATGAGCGCGAGCAGTGGAACAGAAGAGTTTGAAATTATTTTGATAACCTAAATCTTTGGATAGTTTTTTTTGGATAAAATGGAGACGATAAACTTTGAGAATGAAATAGAGGCAAAACATAGCAATATAGATTAAAAAATAGCCTACTTGAATTGATCTAAACACCTGAAAATACTCTTTCCAAGAGATGCTTGTCAGTATATACACTAGTATGCCGGCGCCTATTATTTTAGGTACTATTTTGAATGTCATTGTTATATAGTAACTGATTATAAGAGATTTTATGAATAAAAAAATTGTTATAACTGGTGGTTTGGGATTCACGGACATCATCTTGCATTAAAATGTAAGAGTGAGGGATTAGAGCCAATTGTTTTGGATAATTTCGCCAAAATGTTAAAAATGCTTGGCATCGACATATCGTTGAATCGAGAATCGAAAAATTCGTAAACATGATATTCCAATCTTTTCTGGTGATACACGATACACAGACAATCTAAAAAATCTAATTCATGAAGTGAATCCAGATAAGATCGTACATATGGCAGCTATACCGTCGGTTGTTTTAAGTAACTCTGATCCTGGTCTCTCGTTTGATCAAATTTAACGGCAACTAGAAATGTGTTAGAGGCGATTAGAAACCACAAAAATAATGTCGATCAACTAATCTTTTATCATCAAGTACGGTTTACGGTGATTTTAAAACTGAGAGGTAAATGAAGAGTCTCCGACAGAGCCAAAAGGCATCTATGAGGCGGCTAAAAGATCTAGTGAACTGGTTATCAAAGCTTATAGTAATTTAACTGGCTTACCTTTTACTGTTATTAGACCATCACAAATTCAGGAAAACTGTAATAATAATCGAGTCTCACAACTTCTAATCGAGAAAGCTCTAAAAAATGAACCACTACTGATTGAAGGTAATGGTGAAGAGAAATTAGATTTTACCTACATTGAAGATTTGGTGAGTGGCATCTATCAAAGTTTAATTTCGCCCAAAGCTTTAGGTGAGATTTTTAATATTACTTATGGTAAAGCGGAAAAGATTTTTACTTTAGTGGAAATTTTAAAAGAGTATATCCCAACCTAAAAGTGGAAAATATCACTCGCGATAGAATGAAGCCGTTTAGAGGAACACTGAAATTGAGAAAGCCAAAGATTAATTAACTATATCCATATACATGATTTAAAAAAGAGCTCTCAAAATATATCGAATGGTATCTCAGCTCGGATTTTAAAAAAGTTTCATTAATGCAAACTATACCTTTTTCTAAAATTAATATTACTGATGAAGATTTGGCTAATGTTTCTGAAATTCTAAAAGCGGATGGCTTACTCATGGTAAATATACTAAACAGTTTGAGAGTGATTTTCAAAAGTTTACTAATTCAACGAAAGCTATAACTGTTTCTAACTGTACAGCAGGCTTACATTTATCTTGTATGGCCATGGGGCTTTCAGCAGCGGATGAAGTGATTGTTCCATCTCAAACTTCATACGGCACAGCTCACGCAGTTGAACAGGCTGGTGGTAAAGCGGTTTTTGCTGATGTTAATCTGTTAACAGGAACAATTGATACTAAAAGTGTGGAAGAGAAAATAACCAAGCAAAAACTAAAGGGATTATCGTCGTTCATATGGCGGGATTTGCTTGCGATATGAAAAAGATTGTTGAAGTCTGAAAGAAGCATAATCTGTTCCTCATTGAAGATTGCGCTCATGCGCTTGGAACCACTTACGACAATAAACATGTTGGTACTTTCGGAAGTAGTGGTTGTTTCTCATTCTATCCAACAAAGCAGATAGCGATTGGTGAAGGTGGAATGGTCATTACTAATGATGCTAAATTTGGTGCCTTTATTTCACAATATAAAGCTTTTGGAATTGATGTTCCACCGGAAGATAGAAAAATTCCAGGTAAGTATGATGTGAAGGGACTCGGTTATAATTATCGAATGACCGATTATCAATCAGCGATTGGATTAGGACAACTTACCAGATATGCTCAAAATTCTAACGAAGAGACGTGAGAATGCTAAGATCTATTCATTATTTATCGGATCTTCGAGAGTTTATAGATTTTCCTGAGTATGATAGCAGCTCTTCCCTACTTTCTTTTTCAAATTTTTCTTAAAGATAATACCAAAAGAGATGATACCGTTACTGTTATTAGAAAAGGGATTGGTTGTAGTATTCATTACGCGGTTCCAGTTCCTATGATGTCCTATTATCAGAAAAAATATCAATTAAAAGCCGATGATTATAAAAATGCTATTCAGTATGGAAAAAATCCAACATTTCACTCCCAGTTCATCCACTGATCAGTGAAGCCAATATTGATTTTATTTTTCAAACTCTATCTAAGAGCTTTAAATAGATATTCCCCAGTGTAAGATTCTGTCTTTTTCTAGAACTTATAATCTTTCAGGTGTTCCCTCTGCAATTACTTTTCCTCCTTTATCACCACCCTCAGGTCCCATATCAATAATATAATCAGCAGTTTTAATCACATCCAAATTGTGTTCAATAATTAAAACACTGTTACCTTGATCTACAAGTTTTTGTATGGCATAGAGTAGAATTTTAATATCGTTAAAGTGAAGTCCAGTAGTTGGTTCATCTAGGAAATAAAAACAGTGACCTTTTGGGCGTTTACAGAGTTCAGAAGCAAGTTTCATTCTTTGAGATTCACCACCTGAAAGTGTTGTTGCTGGATCGTCGTTTTATATAACCCAAACCAACATCATCTAATGTTTGTAAGACTCTATGAATTTTAGGTTGATTTTCAAAAAATTTAATTGATTCAGTAGCGGTCATTTCTAAAACATCAGAAATATTTTTTCCTTTAAAATAAATTGATAATGTTTCAGAATTATATCGCTGCCCTTTACATTCATTACAAGTAATAAATACATCTGGTAAAAAGTGCATTTCAATACGTTTAATACCATTTCCCTCACACTCTTCACAACGCCCACCTTTAACGTTGAAACTAAAGCGTCCTGCTTTGTACCCTCTTACTTTTGCTTCTGTGGTGCTGGCAAAAAGGTTTCTAATATCATCAAAAACGCCAGTGTATGTTGCTGGGTTTGATTTTGGAGTTCGTCCAATGGGTGATTGGTCAAGTTCAATAAGTGAATTAATTTTTTCAAGCCCTATAATACTTTTAAAATTGTTATTTTTTATAGAGGGATCTTTGGCTAAATGGAGCTTTAACGGCAGGAGCTAAAACTTTATATACTAATGTTGATTTTCCAGAACCACTAACTCCAGTTAAAACCACCATTCCACCTAATGGAATATTTAAATTGAAATTAACGAGATTATTTTCATTGGCACCTTGAAGTTTAAATAAACCGTTAATTTTCTTCTGTTTTTTGGAATATCAACTGAAAGTGTTTTTAGGATAATGAATGTCCCGTAAGAGATTTTTTATTTTTACAAATCTCTTTCATAAGTTCCAATGGCAGTAATTTCACCACCGTGAACACCTGCTGCTGGTCCCATATCAATAATTAAATCCGCACTTTCCATAGTCTCTTCATCATGTTCAACAACTAAACGGTATTACCAAGTTCTCGTAGAAACTTTAGAGTTAAAATTAATTTAGTGTTATCACGAGGATGTAATCCGATACTTGGCTCGTCTAAAATATATAAAATACCTGAAAGTGATGAACCAATTTGGGTAGCAAGACGAATTCTTTGACTTTCGCCACCGGATAATGTTCCTGCTGGATCGATTCAAGGTTAAATATGTTAAACCAACATTAAGTAAAAAATTTATCCTTGATTTAATTTCAACGAAAAGTTTTTTTGAAATCTGTTTTTTTTCATCATCTAAAATAAGGTTTTTAAAAAAAAGATCCGTTTTCAATGGAAAGATCACAAAGATCCATAATAGATTTTTTATTGATCTTTGTTGATAGAGCAAATGGATTAAGTCTTTGACCATTACACGATTTACATTTTTTAATACGCATAAATGATTCTAATGTTGCTCTAGTTGTATCAGATGTAGTTTCTGCATATTTTTTATTTAACCATTGGAGTATACCGGGAAAGCTTTTTTGAAATTAAAGGTAGAATTCTCTGACTTGAAGGAGTAAGTATAAATTTTATCACTACCATCAATCAAAACTTTTAAAACTTTCAGGAAGTTTATTAAAAGGCAAATCTAAATTAATTTTTTCAGTTTCGCCATGCAATAAATCATATGATAAAGAAAAGTGCTTTTTTTACTTATTGGTCCTAGAGCCCCTTCATTAATTGGCTTTTTCATCGGTGATCATTAGATCAAGTTCAAATACTTTTGATTCACCTAACCCATTACATTCACTACAGGCTCCAAGGAGAGTTAAATGAAAAGTCTTGGTTCAACATCGGGAAAAACTAATGTTACAAGTTGTGCATGCATGATGCTCGCTAAACATCAGCTCTTCGTCATCTTTTAAAATGGTAAGATATCCGTTGGCTTGTTTTAAAGCTAATTCAATGGAATCAGTTAATCTTTGAGTGATATCATTTTTTATAACTATACGATCAATAATAATATCAATTGAATGTTGTTTAGTTTTTGTAAGTTCAATTTCTTCACTTAAAGTTGTTAACTCCCCATTAATTCGTGCACGTGAAAAACCCATATTGAGAAATTTTCGAATCTCTTCTTTGTGTGTACCTTTAGCATTTTTTACAACTGGTGCGAGAATTTGAATTTTAGTATTAGCTGGGTAGAGTAAAATAGAGTTAACAATCTGTTGTGGACTCTGACCTTTAATTTCTTTACTACATTTAGGACAATAAGTAGTTCCAATTTTTGTAAAGAGTATTCTAAGATAATCATAGATCTCTGTAATTGTACCAACTGTTGAACGGGGATTACGACCGGTAGTTTTTTGATTAATGGCAATTGATGGTGATAAGCCTGTAATAGCTTCAACATTTGGCGGTTGTTGACTCCGATAAATTGTCTAGCGTATGATGATAATGATTCAATATATCTTCTTTGACTTTCATTATATAATGTATCAAAAGCAAGTGAAGATTTACCTGAGCCAGAGGGACCTGTAATAACTATAAATTTATTACGGGGCAGATTAACTGAAACTGATTTTAAATTATGCTCGCAAGCATTTACAATGGAGATAACATCATTTTTCATAATGGTTTAAACTCTTAAATAAATAATATAAGCTCATATAATTAGCACAGTTTTTACCAAATAACTCAAAAGCAGTTCCATGGTCAACTGATAATCTTAAATAGGGTAGTCCAAAAGAAATATTAATTCCGTAATATTGGTTTAATGCTTTAAAAGCACTTAAGCCTTGATCATGAAACATATAAACAAATAATTGAACATTCTTAGGCTTTTTGCTTTGTTAAGAGACTATCACCAGCAAATGGTCCAATAATTTTTTTATTTTTATAGCTATTTTTTAATTTTAGAACCGCTTTAGCGACTTTATCATCCTCTTTTCCAAGTAACCCTTTTTCTCCCGCATGAGGATTAATTCCTGAAAAAATAATTTCATGAATTTTTTCAAAATAGTATTCATAACCTTCAATTGTAGTTTTTACTTTTTTACTAATCATGTTAGCGGTAATCTTTTTGGGTACCTCTTTAATAGCCAGATGGTCAGTAATAAGTAAAACTTTTAAATCACTTGAATAGAACAGCATGGAAATATTATTATTGTTATAATACTCACGAAAATCAAAAGCGCTCCGCTACTAGTTTTCTATTAATTACAAGTTGATTCTTGGACGTTGGAAGTGTTATAAGTTTTGATTTTTTTATCACACATTTCCGTGGCATCGATTAGACTTGCAGTAGATTCAGGTACGTTAGAACTTTTATTAAAAGAACATTTTAAAATATTATTAGAATAAATTAATTTATCTTGTGAAAAAGTGTGCTTAATTTTAAGTACTTTTTAAGTGGTGGGATGAGAGTTTTTTATTGCAGCAGAGAACGGTCTCTTTTTTTTGAGAATCTGGTAGAAGTGGAAACGATTTCAATAGAATTTCTGAGCCCAATTCCGCGCTCATCTCGCCTTGTGAAACGTATAGCATATATCAATTATTTTTCAGAAAAAATTTTAATATAGTGTTTGTTCTTTTGACGTTCAAACCAAATATTCATTACACTCACAGATTCTTTATCAAAAAGTTCACGTCTAATCTCTTCTTTAGCTTTTAAGAAAATATCAGACTCCGTAAGGTCTTTCTTTTTAACATAAAAAACGTGGTAAATATTATTAATTAAAATAGCTTTTGAAAAAGCACCCTCATCAGTATTTTTAAGAAGATTTGTAACATTTTCAGTAAAACCCTCTTCAGATACATCACCTAAATTGGTATTTTCAATTTTTGAATATTCCTCAGGTAGTATACCAGTTGATTGAAAGTTTTTTAGAACTTCATCGAGTCGATCAACTTTATTGGCTGCAATTGACTCTTTAGGTACATAAAAATCAACTAAGTTATATTTAAAACTGAAAGTTTTGTTATTGGAATTCTTTTTATAAAACGTATTTTTAATCTGTTGTTCGGTTACAGAAACTAGAGGTACAACTACTCTTGCTTGGAATAAATTATACTCGATGGTGCTTTTGATAACAGAAAAATATTCATTGAAGGTTAAATTGTTATTACTTAAAAAATCTAATAATTGAGATCGATTTAAATTAAGATGAGATTCGGTATTTTCAATTTGCTCATTAACTTTATCATCACCAATTACATAGCCCATTTCAGAAAGTTTATCTCGCATAAGTTTGGTTCTAATAATTGATTCAATTACGCTAGCTTCACTATTTTCGATCGCATAAATCTGAGGTGATACATTTTTTCGTGAATTTAAATTGGCTTGAATGCGTTTAATTTGTGATAGAGTTACGATTTGATCATCAATAACGAGATAAATTTTATCGATAAGTTTAGCTTGAATACTAAGGGATAAAATAGATAAAAAAATAATTAATAAAAGAGAACGCTTCATAAATAAGCAGGCTCCAAGTTTAAACTAATCTTTGGAGTATACTCAATTAAAGTCTTAATTTAAATATTTGTTATTAATTTTAATTTTTGCGCCGCTTCTGTGATTTTTGAAATATTTATCCATGATTGAATCACGTTTAATGTCGTAAATGATTTTTTTATAAATATCTACATTGATATCTTTAAACTCTTTAATCTCAAGAACTTTCACAATATGGTAGCCAAATTGGGTGCGAATTGGTGAAGCAATATAACCAGGGGCTTGTCCTTTTATTGCTTCGTAATAAATGGGATCTAATCTGTTTGGTGGTTGGAACCCAATATCCCCTCCGTTAACATTAGCAGTACTCTGAGAATATTTATTGGCCAGTGACACAAAGCTATTTGGATCTTTTTTTACATCTTCATAAATTTTAAAAATTTGCGTGAATGCAGCATCAGTTTGCTCTTTACTAGGACTCACCGGAACTCGAAGTAAAATATGAGCAGTACGATACTCTTTATTAGCTTTGTAATACTCTTCAACTTCCTTATCTGAAACAGTAATTTTAGCAAATTCACCTTCAAGATCTTTGGAAATAAGTGCGTGATAAAGAACCTCTTCCATTTTTCCTTTAACCACTGGATTTTGATCTAATTTAATTTTTTTAGCGCGATCAATACCTAAACGTTGATCTATAATATCATTTAATACTTTTTCTTTAGTAACTCTTTTGTTGGATAAAAATAATAAGTTTTGGTTATAAAGATCATCAAACTCTGATTTCATAATATTTGAACCGTTAACGGTTGCAACAACCTCATCAACAACTTTAGTAGCTTTTTTTTCTTCTTTAGCGGGTTTTGTAGCAGTTCCTTCTGCAAAAATAAATGAGTTAAAAGAAAATAAAACAACACAACAAAGAACTATTTTAACTTTTTTCATTAATTCACCTTCCTGTTTCTAATAATTTAACACGGAACTATTTCTTCAGCAATGAGTTTTGAGAAATCCAGAAGCTCTTTTTTGTTGGCTCCATTTTTAGGTTTATAAATAACAGAATAATCTGGAGTGATTTGGTAGACTTTGGGACGATTTACAAACATAGAAATTACTTTAGATTTTAATTGTTCATTTTCATCAAGAATTTTTTTATCAAATTTAATTGAAATAGATTGCGAACTTAATTTTACTGATTTGATACCGGTTTTTAAAAGATAAATTCTCGTTTCTAAAATATAAAAGAGATTTTTGATTTCATCACCAAATGGACCAAAAATATCAATAAGAGAATCTTTGATATTTGCTAGTTCTTCAAAACTATTACAGTTGCTCAATTGTTTATAATATTTTAAACGAGTTCCAGAATCATCAATATAATTGTTGGGAATATAGGCTGGCTCAGGAATTGATATTTCTATATTGTGATTAATAATTCGCTTTTCACCTTTTAATTCAAAAATAGCTTCCTCTAATAATTGCATATAGAGTTCAAGTCCAATATTTTCAATATGACCGGACTGCTCAGCACCTAGAATATCTCCTGCTCCTCTAATTTCAAGATCGGAGTTTGCAATTGAAAAACCAGAACCAATTTCTGCGTGAGTTTGAAGGGATTCTAGTCGCTTCTTAGAGATTTCAGAGAGTTCTCCAAATTTTGGAATAACAAAGTAGGCATAAGCTTTTCGATCAGATCGTCCAATTCGACCACGCAATTGATGAAGTTGTGATAGTCCAAAGGTATTAGTTCTGTTGACAATTAGGGTATTAGCATTAGCGATATCAATACCAGATTCGATAATTGTTGTACTAACCAAAATTTTATATTTTCCAATATAAAAATCTTCCATTCTTCGCCTCGAGTTCTTTTTCCGTCATCTGTCCGTGTGCAACGACAATTGAGGCATGAGGCACGAGTTGCTTAATTTTACTTGCAACAATTTCAATATCTTGAACACGGTTATGAACAAAAAAGACTTGGCCACCTCTTGCTAGTTCTTTTTCAATAGCATTTTTTAGTGTTTGATCATCCTCTTTTACAATATAGGTTTTAATAGATTGGCGATTAGGTGGCGCAGTTTTAATTAATGATAAATCTTTAAGACCCAAAAATGCCAACTGTAGCGTTCGTGGAATTGGTGTTGCGGTTAAAGTTAAAAAGTGTACGTTGGCCCTTAAAAGTTTTAATTTTTCTTTATGGTTAACTCCAAAACGTTGTTCTTCGTCAATAATAACTAAACCTAAATCATAAAAACTCACTTCACTACCTAGTAGTTTATGTGTACCGATTAAAATATCCACTTTTCCGCTTTTAACATTTTCAAAAATCGTTTTAGTCTCTTGAGCTGTTTTAAAGCGAGATACAAATTCAATATTAACTGCAAAATTTTTAAAACGGGACTTAAAAGAGTTATAGTGTTGAAGTGCTAAAATTGTAGTAGGGACTAAAATAGCCACTTGTTTTTTATCTAAAACCACTTTAAAGGCAGCACGCATTGCCACTTCTGTTTTTCCAAAGCCCACGTCACCACATACTAGTCTATCCATTGAAATTGATTTCTGTAGATCTTCAATAACGTCATTAATGGCATTAGCTTGATCGATAGTCTCTTCATACGGAAAAGCTAATTCAAATTCATGGAAGAGATGGTCGGGCGGACTAAAAGCAAAAGCTTTAGATGATTGGCGTTCAGCTTGTAATTTAATTAAGTCAAATGCCAATGTTTTAGCCGATAGTTTGGCTCGCTCTTTAGCAGACTCAAATTTTTTGGTGTTAAGATTATTAAGCTTAACAACGGTAGTGCTATCAGCATATTTTTGGATAAGATTCATTTTATAAACTGGTACGTAAATCTTATCATTTCCATCGTAGAGGAGTGTTAAAAAGTCTGATTTAATGCCTCCAGCCTCAATGGTATCTAAGCCTAAATATTGGCCAATTCCATGTTCACTATGGATGATGTAATCACCTTTTTTTAGCGTTGCAAGTTGTTCAGCAAAAAGATCGAGATTAGATTTATTGTTAACTTTGGTTTTTTTAATTTTGCTGGAGAAGAAATCTGAATCTGATAAAACTAAAATTTTTTCAGCTTCAAATAGAAAGCTTTTATCTAGATTAAATTGAATAAATTGAATTCTTTTGCGAATTTCTGGTTTTACATCATTACTTTCAATAATAAAATTAAGTTCATTTAAACTATTGCTGTTTTTATAGGTAATGAAGATCTCACCATCATTATCAAACTCATGTTTTATATATTGGAAAATATTTTTTATATACTCAAACAGGTTGGAGTTATTGATAACAACCAGATTAAAAGGTTTAAATGAGGCATTAATAAGATTATTGTGCTCTTGATTTAGAGTTATCGAGCTCATTTTAATTTTTAAATTATTTAAATCTAAATCAGACAAGGTAAAATAAAAATTGTCCTTAGTTGGTAAAATACAATCAGAATCTTTATCATTTTGGTGCATTTCATATTCACTATCCATAGCCTCAAGCAACTCTGAAAAATAGTTTTCGCTTTGCTCGGGATTAATAAATAAAATCACTGTTTTTCTTTTTTTGAAAAAATGGGTAATATGTGAATATTTTTCAAAAAACAATGAAATATAAGAAGCAAAATTTTCAAAAGATTGATTATTGTTTATATTTTGAAGGATACTTTTTCGAAGTTCATATTTATTTTTATGAGATGTACTAGGCATCGGCAACTTGGCCCTTAATTGAGTACTAAATTCAGGGTTACAGAGTTTATAAGGAGTGCAGCCAATTAAAATTTGGTTAAGCTTCTCCTCTTTTTTAGTTTTATTGGTTTGAATATCAATATAGAAGATCTCTTCTATTAGCTCATCGAAGTAATGAATTCTGATGGGTGGTGAGGTAATAGGATAGATGTCAAAAATCTCACCTTTAATAGCAAATGATCCTGGCTCTTCAACGGTTATAGATCTTACGTATCCTAGCTCAACTAACTTGATAGATAGATCGTGCGGACTAATTATATCGTCAACTTTTAGTGTGAATTGGTTCTTTTCAAAAAAATCTAAAGGGGGAAGTTTCTGTAAAAAAGCCTCATAGGTGCAAAAGAGATTTATTGGGTTATCCGAATCATTTATTTTTAGGATATTTTGAAGGACATGAAATCTAGAAAAAAGGTTTCTGGTTGAAGCAATAATACCTGAGTAAGGGGAATTTTCTAAACCCGGTAGTTGGTAATTCTTATTTTTCAAACTACTCTTAGCTAAATCATAAAAACTTTCAGACTCTTCAAGTGTTGGTGAAATATAGATAAAATTACACTTTTGTTCACCTATAATTTTTTGCAAAAAAATCCATTGTTGGTAATTTACTCCAGAGATAAAAAGTTCATTATCCTTTCCATTTTCAGGTGAGTTTAACCAATTTTGAAATTTTTGGTTGAGAGTGAAAAAAGGATTTAACATTGAGCGTCCATATTAAAAAAATAACCTATTCAAACAGGGTTGCGATCGGGTAATTTATGTAAGTACTAAAATTTGTAGGGTCATTCAAGGTGTTATTTATAATTTCCACGACAATTTGTCTGCTATGTTGCTTTTTTTTGACGATTACAAAGAATATTGTCCATTATGGCTTCTTTTTTATAGGTGTTATGCTTTCGTTGAGTGGACTCTACCTCACACTAGATGCAAATTTGCTAGCATTATCACAACTTATTTATGCGCTTAGTTCGGCACTTTTTTTCTTTTGGACTCTTAAAGTTGTTAATCAAAATATGTCAGTAAAAATAATGGGAAGTATTAAAACGTATTTAGTTAGCTTTATTATGGCACTATTAATATTTTTAATTCTATTTAAAATTCTAAAATATATTAGTATTGATAATCAAAACTATTTATCTATTGCACTAATGCTTTTTGTGGTTGGTATTTTTAATGTTCTGGCACGAAAAAACATTATTGCAATACTTATAGGGGCTCAATTGCTGCTCTTTTCAGCTAGCTTAAACTTTGTTGCTTACGCTAAACATAGTGAAAATAATCAGTTTGTTTTGGGAATTATAATAATTTCAGTTGTTGAATTCGCAGTGACGCTTATGTTGATGGGCAGATTTTTTAACATTAAAAAAAGTGTCAATATTGATGATGCTTCTCGATTGAAAAACTAAGGAATAGACTATAAAAAAAATAATACTTTTTCTTCCTGAACTACTACTGACCTTATTAAGATTAGTTAATGTCATTGCTAGAACTATTCAAACCGGGAAAATTCAACACTATATTGTAGTGATGATCTTAGTGATGAGTCTCTATTTTTGGATTTTAAAAATATGAATTTTTATCCTGAAAAAATTTTAGCACTATTAATTGTAATTTTATTTTTAGTTAGAAAAATTAATAAAACCTTTTTTTATTTTGTTTTAGTTATAGGGTTATTTGTTGTTTATTATTTTACTCTTCAGAATAGTGAATTTTTCAAATCTCTTTTCATAATTGCAACAATGGCGACCGTCTATTTAAGTCAAAACTCACGTGAAATTTTGAATGATTTTAAAACCCAATTTGCTCTTTTGAGTCTGGGAATTTTAATGGGATCAATGCTATTAGTTTCTGCACAAAGTTTTTTTGCTGCTTATCTGGCACTTGAATTGATTGCAATTTTTTCCATGGTTTTAACATTAACCCCTAAAAATGAGATAATTAGCTCTGAAGCTGGAGTTAAATGGGTAATTTATGGAGCTATTTCTTCGGGGATTATGCTTTATGGGATTAGCCACATTTACGGATTGCTTGGTACAACTGAATTTGTACATTTAAATTATTTAAATGAATCTCAAAGGAATATTTTTCTGGGTTCATTTTTACTTTTTTTTGTTGGTATTGGTTTTAAACTTGCAACTGTTCCATTTCACATGTGGGCGCCGGATGTTTTTGAAGCTACTCCCGTTGCAGCTAATCTGCTATTTGCAGTAGTTCCTAAACTGTCAGCATTAGTTATTTTAGCTAAAATCACCAATATTTTCTTTGGAATGAATAGTGAAATTCACACTAGGTGGGTTACGCTAATTCAATTTGTAGCATTTATTACAATGTTATTAGGTAATTTTTCGGCTATCAATCAACAATCTATAAAACGTATGTTTGCCTATGCTGGAATTGCACAGATGGGAGTTTTGTTATTTGTATATGATCAGCTATTTTATTATGCACTTTTATATCTATTTTCGATCATAACTGCCTATATAGTTATCAATTTTGTTGTAGAGAGATTTGATAGTGATAATTTAGAAAGATTTAATGGTTTAATAAAAAAATACCCAGTTATGGCCATCTGTCTAACTCTGTCGCTTTTTTCACTAATAACTTTTGCAGCACCGTTCTCAATTATATCCGCTGCTATTCAAAAACAAAATTATGGAATAGCATTAATTACAGTTTTAAACTTAATAGCAGCAATGTACTATTATCTCAAATTAATAGGAAACATGGTTTTTAAAGAGCCTGAAACGGATGAAAAAATAGTTGGATTTAATTATTTAAATCAATTAGTTGTAGTAGGGATCTGTTTACCTGTTGTATTATTAAGTGTATTCTGTATAAAGAATATATTTAATTAAGTGGGATTGACATGAACTTACTGCCAATTTTAGTTTTCACTGTCGTTGGAATCATCTTAGGTTTTGCCTTGTTAATGATTTCACTACTACTTGGAAAAAAAAGAAAAAGTATTAGAAAATATGACATCTACGAATCTGGAGTTAATCCTGTCGGAAGTGCAAACCGTAAATATGATATTAAGTTCTTTTTAACTGGAATCCTTTTTTTACTATTTGATATTGAGATTGTTTTTCTTTTTCCGTGGGCACTAACTTTTAAAGATAGTCCCAACAAGACATTCCTTTTGGCCGAACTAGCTTTTTTTCTTGTGTTACTTGTGACAGGATATTTGTTCGTAATTTTATCAAAAAGCTTGGACTGGGAAGAATAAGATGAGTTTTATTGATTTTGGTAACCCATTTTTACAGTTAGCACTTAAAATTATTGTAGTTCTTTTGGTTCCACTTGGTACCTTACCGCTCATTATTCACGTTGAGCGTAGAGGAGCAGGATTTATTCAAAATCGAGTTGGTCCAAATCGTGTTGGACCCTTTGGACTTTTACAGCCACTAGCTGATGTTGTTAAATTTATGTTTAAAGAAGAAGCCCTACCTTCTCACGTAAGACCCTTTTTTTATTTTATTTCGCCAGCACTGGCATTGCTTTTGGCACTACTTCCGCTTGCAGGAATTCCATTTTTTGGACCGATTCAAATTAATGGTGTTCAAGTTTTTCCAGAAATTTTTAGAACAGAACTAGGAATTTTGTATGTTTTTGCAGCTACAACTTTAGGGCCGCATGCAATTCTACTTGCAGGCTGGGCTTCAAATAATAAGTATACAGTACTAGGCTCAATCAGAGCTTGTGCTCAAATGATGAGTTATGAGTTGTCGATGTCATCAGTTGTGGTAACAATGTTACTGGTTTATAATTCACAAGATTTTCACACAATGTCTTTATTTCAAAATAGCACTTGGTTTGGAATAATTCCTAAGTGGGGAATTTTCATGCAACCAATTGCTGCCACACTTTTCCTTGTAGGAATTTTTGCTGAATCAAATCGTTTACCTTTCGATTTAGCGGAAGGTGAATCTGAGCTAGTTGCTGGTTATCACTTAGAGTATTCATCAATGAAATTTGCTATGTTTTTTATGGCAGAGTATATACACGTTATTGGTTTATCCATGGTCTTCATTTTTCTATTTTTAGGTGGATACCATGTGCCATGGGTAGATCTCTCTTCAATTGCTAATTTTATTCCACTTATTCAAATTGGTTCACTTCTAGGTAAAACTGCACTTATGGTGTGGTTATTTATTTGGGTTAGATGGTCGTTACCTCGTTTTAGATATGACCATTTAATGAAATTGGGATGGAATATTATGCTCCCACTTAGTTTAGTAAATTTTATAATTACGGTATTTTATTTATATTTAATGTGAGATTAAACTATGAACGGTCCACATGGCGTACTTGATTATTTAATTTTTTTCTATTGCTGCTTTTTCGGTTCACTTGTTGTTTTAAGACAAAATCCGATTGAGAGTGCTTTGTCGTTACTCTTTTTATTTGTAGGTGTTGCTGGAATCTATTTTAGAATTAATGCCGTCTACTTAAGCGGGGTACAGATTATTGTTTACGCTAGCGCAATTGCAACTTTGTTTATTTTTGTACTTATGTTACTTAATCTTGGAAATACTAAAAAATCTCTTAAAAAAAGTTATTCTACATTAGTTGGAATCATTATTCTTTTTGTAGTACTTGGAATGTTGGTTGTAACATTCTATGAAAACTCAGATTTTATTCTAGTAGATCTTAATTCCGACAATTCATTTAAGACACTGTTCACACTTCTATTTGAAAAATATTTAGTTCCTTTTGAGTTAACCACTGTTCTAATAACTGGAGTTATTTTTACGGTAATCACATTAAATAAAAAACAATTTTTACAAGATGAGATGAAGAAATGATTCTTTATTATTATTTATCAGCAATTTTACTGACTCTAGGTTTAATCGGCTTACTCATTAAGAAAGATCTGGTTTCAATGCTTCTTTCTATAGAAGTTATTTTAGCCTCCATAAGTATTTTTTACGGACTTTTTTCTAAAGCAGTCGGTAACAGTTCACTCGATCCACAATTACAAGTTCTCTTCATTATCATAATAGCTGCAGCTGAAGCCGGAGTAGGTTTAACGCTTGTTATACAGTTAATGAAGAAAAATAATTCAGTTTATGTTATTGATATTGTGGAAAACTCGGAGTCATAAGCACTATGCGATTAATACTCATTTCATTTTTTCCCTTACTTGCAGTTCTAATTAACAGCCTGGTTATGAAAACCAAAGGTAGTGCTAAGGTAAGCGGGTGGATCTCCTTTGTTGGTACGTTTTTATCTTTTTTAACTCTTTGTACATTAGGCCCAAGAGTCCTTGAAGGTGAAATTATTCAAAGTACCTTATGGTCTTGGGCAATATTTAGTGACTTAACTATTCCACTTACCTTTTTAATGGATCAGCTCTCATTAACTTTAGGCTTTGTTGTAACAGGAATTGGTTCATTGGTTATTCTTTTTTCAATTCAATATATGGAACATGATGAGCGACCAGGTAAATATTTTACCTACTTATCACTCTTCATTTTTTCAATGTTACTTTTAACTTTCTCTGAAAATCTTCTTTTCTTATTTTTTGGTTGGGAAGGCGTAGGACTCTGCTCATTCCTTCTAATTGGATTTTGGTATGAAGATCTTGAAAAAGTTATTGCTGGTAGAAAAGCATTACTTGCCAACAGAGTCGGGGATTTTGGAATTATAGTTGGGATGATCGGTTACTATGTTGTGTTTAAAACACTATCATTCTCTGGAATCAAAGTAGTTGATCCGGCACTTATCGCTAGTAACGAAGTTATTCTCACAATATCAAGTCTATTTTTAGTTTTAGGTGTAACTGGTAAGTCTGCTCAAATCCCACTTTATATTTGGTTACCAGATGCAATGAGTGGTCCAACTCCTGTCTCAGCTTTAATTCATGCGGCTACCATGGTTACTGCAGGTATCTTTTTACTCTGTAGAGTTTCATTTATTATTGCTCACCTTCCAATCGTAATGGAAGTGATCACTTGGATTGGAATTTTAACCGCACTTCTAGCTGCTTTAATGGCATTGACTCAAACTGATATTAAAAAAGTACTAGCTTATTCAACCATCTCACAAATTGGTTATATGATGTTAGCTTGTGGAGTAGGGCATTCTCTTGGTATGTTCCATGTTTTCACCATGCTTTCTTTAAGGCTTTACTTTTCTTAGGTTCAGGATCGGTAATCTATTCAGCTCACTCACGAACAAAATATTTTAAACTTGGTGGTTTAACGTACCATTGTAAAACTTACTATACACGACAGATCGCAGTTCTCGCAATCAGTGGTATTCCAATGTTATCGGGATTTTTTAGTAAAGATGAGATTATGTGGCTTGCGCTTAATAAAGCAGGTAACGGACTCATTATTTATGGACTAGCACTTTTAACAGCGCTCCTTACAGCGTTTTATATGTCTCGACTCTTCTTCATTACATTCTTTGGTGAAAATCGTACCGAAAGTCATCACGATATCACCATGGTGACCACCATACGATGAGATCAAAGAGGGCTCACTCTATATGACGGGACCTCTAATGATATTAGGTGTTTTAAGTGTTGTTGCTGGATATTTGGGTATGCCACACTTTTTAGCTGGTCACAGCGAAAGAATGTTCCAACATTTTATTGAAAAAGCCGTTGTTCCTTCTCGCGAAGCCATTTTCAGTCATGAAACAGAATACATGTTAATTGGTATTTCAACTCTCTTAATTATTTGTTCAATCGGTTTAGCTTATCTGCTTTACGGAAAAACTGATGATTTTAAAACAGCTGGAAGTTTAAAGTCTAAATTTTTACCACTATGGAAATTAAGTAATAATAAATTCTATATTGATGAAGCTTATAAAGTTTTAATTGTTGATCCAATGAACTTTATAGCTGGCATTTCATTTAGTGTAGTTGAAAAATATGTGATTGATGGTTTCTCAAAAGGCTGCCAAGGGTCTCAAATGTTGCTATCTCAGGTGTTTTCTAAAAAACGTATTTGTTGTAGATTTAAGAAAAAGTATCTTTTTCTTTATAGTAGGTATGTCAGGCGTATTAAGCAGACAATTTTTTAGCATTTAAACACATGTAGGTAATAGGGCTTTATGAAAGAATTAATCTGGCTACAATTTTTCTTCCTCTTTTGGTGGCGATATCACCTTTATATATTCCCACTAAATCAACAAAAGACAAAACTCTTTGCCTTAGTCTCATCAGTTATCTTTTTAGGGATTACAAAGTTTGTTTAATGTTCTGGGTGAGGACTTTTATACGGTTAAAGATTTAGCCGAGGTAAGCTTTCCTGCGTTCTTCAATCTTAAATATGCAATTGCACTGGATGGTCTGGCTGGAATTTTAATTCTCTTAAATGCACTTTTAGTTATTGTTGTAGTTATCGCAACTTATGATTTAGATTCAAATAAATATCGTCTCTATTATTTTACAATTTATGCCCTAACTTGGACTGTAAACGGAGCACTATTATCTAAAAACTTATACTTCTTCTATATGTTCTGGGAAGCTATGCTTATTCCGCTATTTTTACTAATTGGTATTTTTGGAAGCGATAATAGAAAATTTGCTAGTTTTAAGTTCTTCTTATTTACTGCAACCGGTTCCCTTTTACTTTTAACAGCACTTATTTACCTAAGTACTATCCAATTTAAAATTAGTGGTAGTTATGATTTAACAGCAGATTCAATTAAAGCCATGCAGTTACCATTCAATGGCTTCTTCTCTCCTCAAGCATTGGTCTTTTGGGCTTTCTGTATTGCTTTTTTTATCAAAGTTCCCGTGTTTCCATTTCACTCATGGTTACCTGATGCCCACGTTGAAGCACCAACTGCTGGTTCAATTATTCTAGCAGGAATTCTATTAAAACTTGGTATCTATGCTCTTTTACGTTTTGTAATTCCAGTTTTCCCAGAAGCCGTAACAGCGTACCAAGATTGCATCATTATATTAGGTTTAGCAGGAATTGTTTATGGAGCTTTAACTGCCATTTCTCAATCTAATATTAAAAAATTGTGCTTTCTCTTCAATAAGTCACATGGGCTATATTGTAGCTGGAATTTTTACCTTAAAAGAAAAAGCAATAGCGGTGCTATTTTCCAAATGGTTAGCCACGGTTTAACCACAGGTGGACTTTCTGTTGTAATCCATTATCTTTATATTAGAAGACATACTAAAGAGATCGCAGCTTACGGTGGTGTAGCTAAAGTTATGCCAGTTTTTGCTGTTGCATTCTTCATGGTTCTAATTGGAAGTATGGGAGTTCCTCTAACTAATGGGTTTGTGGGAGAGTACTTAATTACATTTGGTATTTACGAAAAAAATATGTGGTATGGAATTATCGCAGCTTTCGGCGTGGTCTTAACTCCGCTTTATCTGGTTAACCTATATTATAAAACCATGTTGGGTCCAATTACAGATGACCATAACAAAGAGTTAACCGATATCAATTGGGTTGAATCAACTCCATTTATTATTTTAGTGGTATTTATATTTTATTACGGAGTTTACCCGCTAGGACTCATGAAATATTTTGATGTTTTAGCTAAATTCTTAATGAAGGCTTAATCTATATGGATTTATTACATTTGTAGTTATTGCGTCACTAGTGCTCTGTTTGTCGATGTTACTTTTTCTCGTTCCAAAGTACGGACAGTATCTATCAGGTTTTTTAAATTATTTAATTCCGATAATTTTTGGGATAACAATTGCTACCAATAATTCGTTACAACTAACTTCATTGTTTCAAATTAATTCAGCTACAAATTTTAAGGCATTAGGTATTTTAAACATTTTCATGCTGATAATTTTTATTTTAAATGGTTATTTAACTAAAGCATCTACAAGAAATTCTATAATCGCAATTTTTATCTATTTAGGCTCAATTTTCTTAATTGGTTCAACTGAGTTTTTAAGCTTTTTTGTTAGTATGGAAATTATAGCGCTGCTTGGTTACTGCTTAATTTCGGTTGGAGGATTTAAAAATTCAAAGGATGCGGCTATTAAATATTTTATCCAAGGTTCTCTAGCTGCAGCGGTGTTTTTATTAGCGATGATATTCTTTTATGGCGCTACTCACTCATTTAATTTAGTGGGTTTTAAAGTGGTAAATCATGATTTCTATGCAATATCATTATCACTTTTCTTAATTAGTATCTGTTTTAAACTGGGTATTTTCCCATTTCATTCATGGTCAATTGACGTTTATCCTAATGTTGATAAAGGTGTACTTGGAACAAATCTTCTCATTAATAAATTTTTTGTTGGTTTTGTTTTAGTGATGTTATTCCAAAAGCTGCTACTTGAAGCAGATCATAGAGTACAAGATATTTTTAATACAATCATTACAACTTTAGCACTGCTAAGTGCCTTCTTTGGTAATATAGCTGGACTTGCTCAGAAAAAAATTAAACGGGCACTGGCATACTCATCGGTAGCACATTCTGGTTATATTCTTTTAGCCCTTGTGATTGGTATAAATAATAATTACGAAAAAGAGATATTATTCTTTTTAGCTTTTTATTCAGTTTCAGCAACTCTGGCTTTCATGATTATCAATTACTATCTTCAAAATAAAGAAAATGACACCTATGATATTTTAAAAGGTGGATTTTATAGAGATAGCAAAATGGCCACAATGTTAACTATTGCCATTCTAAGTTTAGCCGGAATTCCTTTTACTTCTGGTTTCACCTCAAAATATATAGTTTTTAGCGGATATTTTAGAGAAGGGTTTGCTATTGCTCCTCTTTTTATCATTCTAAGTTCAGCAATAGGTTTAGGTTACTATTTAAAAATTATTATTCCTCTTTTTATGGAGGAAGCAGATTCAACTACTCAACCATTAACTACTTCGATCGAAACATTTCCAATGAAATTCATAGCCCTTTTTCTAAGTTGCATTATAATATTAGGTGGGGTGATACCAGCATTTTTTCTATAAAGGTTCGCCCGTAAGGTAGCAACTTTTAGATGATTAAGTACCGAATTAAATTTAAAGATGGTCGAGTTGTGGGTCCTTTTTTAAAGGATCAGATCGGTGAACTTTTTCAGAAAGGTCACTTAAATGGCGATGAAGATTGCCAAGAGTTTCCCAATGGCGATTGGAAAAAACTAAGTGAATTTCCTGCACTTTCAGATGAAATATTAAAATTTATTAAAGGAAAAAAAGGTTCAAAAGAGAAAGAGTCAACGGGGCTAAAGGAATTTAATAAATTTAAACAAGATCAGATTGTTAAAAAACAGGAAGAACAAGAGTTTGAAATTGATGAATTAGAAGAAGAAGAACCGCCCAAAACTGAATTTCAAGAGTTAAAAAGAGATAACATTCCAGTAGATAAGACAGTAAAAATAAATTTAGATAAACTAGAGAAACCAGCTGCAGCTGAAAAAACAGTTGTTAAAAAATTTTCTCAAGAAGAGTTAGATGAAATTAACCAACTTAAACAAGAAAAAATAGCTAAAGCTAACCCTGCCCCTATAGAACCACCTCCAATTGAAGAAGTTAAAGAGGTTCCAGAAAGTGAACCTGAAGAGCCTAAAAACCAAGCAACTCAAATGATTAATTTGGGTGAAATTAAAGAACAGCTAAGCAATGAAGTGGAAGAGGGTGAAAAAGAGATTGAAGTTAAATCGACAGAGAAAGAAACTAAAGAGAAATTAAAAAAGAAGATAGAAGAAGAAAAAGAGTTGAAAGCAAAAAAAGAGGCTGAAGAGAGTAATAATGAAGACGATGATGATATAGAAGCTGAAGAAGAAAAAAAGAAAAAGAAAAAAATTATTTTAATTGGGGTTATTGCTTCACTACTTATCTATTTATTTTATGAATCTGTTTATAAACCTAGAATGGAACGCAATAAACCGATTCAACCAGTATACGCAGAGATTACTTTTCCCATCAGTGAAGATATAGTTGATCCTCAGAAGGCGGAAGAATTCTATAATCAAGCTACAAGTTTACTGGAAAGTGGAAGATATATTGATAAACTAAAAGCTGCTCAATTATTGAAAGTCTCTGTAGAAAAAAATGATAAAGATAATCCTGCTCAAAGTTTATTGCTTCAAACTTATTCTGAGCTATTAAATGATACCAAAGATGATATTAGAGCTGGAAATATTGTTTATAAATTAATGCAAATTAATGAAATGAAAATTCTTTCAGATGTTAATGTGGCAACAGCTAGTGGTATTTTTTACGACCATTTTAAAAAATATAAATCGGCAGTGAGAGTCACTGAGAATTTTATTCGAGTCGGAAAATCCAACCTAAAACTTTTTAGCGTCTATTTAATTTCACTAGTTAATATAGGAAAAATGGATGATGCAAAAAAAGCTTATGATAAAATTAATGGTGCAGCTAAAAAACCAATCGAAGCTTATCTGGCACTTTATAAATATCATTATGTCCAAGATGATTTTGCTATGGCAGGAAAAGTAATTTTAGATGGAATAAAACAGCATCCAACTTCAGTAAAATTACTTTTACAATATGCAGAACTTTTAGTTCAACAGTCGGATTATAAAAAACTAGCTGAGATCCTTCCACAAATTAAAGAGTTGAGAGCAGAAAATTCTGTAAGTTATTACGCAAAATATTTAGAATACGCAGCATTGTTGTTGGTAATAAATAAGAAAATTCCTGAAGCAACTAAATATTTTAGAGAATCATTAAAATATAAAGAGTCTAGTGAGTTAAGATCTAAAATAGCCTCACTTGATATTAATAGTGATAAAGGTGGGCAAGATTTAGCTTTAGAGAGTAAAACACTTGATTTAATGAAACAGGCTGAAAGTGAATTAAAGAAAAAAAATGTTGAAAAAGCTTTTTCATTAGCGGTTGAGGCTACAGATTTGTTTCCAACCTATGTTCCAGCAAGAATTCTTTTTGCTAAAATTCAAGCGAAACAAGGTTATTTTAATGAAGCAATTGAAACTCTTCAAAAGTTTCAAAAGGAAAAAATTAATGATTTAGAGATAACTTTTGAATTAGCGGATATGTTAATTGAAGGCTTTAAGTATAATGATGCTAAAACTGAATTAAGTAATATTTCAAACCTTCCTAACTTAAATCAAGCAAAATATATGTCTATTATGGGTAAGATGTATCATAGGGCAGGAAACTTTGAATTTGCTGTTCAATGGTTACAAAGGGCAATAAATGAAAATCCAATTAATGATACTAACTATTTTTTCTTAGCTGAAGCATTTCTAAAAAAGCGAAAATATAATGAAGCTAAAATTATGCTCAATAAGGCAATGGGACTTGATCCAGATAATGTAGAATATAGATCTCTCTATGGAAAAATTTTATATGAGCTTGATGATGTTGAAACAGCTATTGGATATATTAGGGAAGCACTAAATGAATTTCCGGATAATCCAAAACTTTTAAGTGATATAGCTATTTATTATCACCGTAGTGGCCAGATTAAAAACTTTCAAGAGTTTAAAGAAAAGTTACAACAAACTACAGGTGGAACTACTGAGTTTTATCGATTTATGATTAAGGCTGCAGAATTAGAAGATAATTTAAAAGACAAGATTTTTTACTCACAAGAGCTTTTAAAAATTAATCCGGCTGACCTTGAGGTTCGAGTTGATTTAGGTCGAAGCCTAATGGAAAACAATGATGCAAATGGTGCTTTAGACCAATTCTTAGAAGTGAAAGAGCGAATGCGATCTTTTCCTAGATTACTTTATTACATAAGTAAAATTTATCTCTTGCAAGGCAATATTGAAAAATCGATTGATTTTGCTAAGCAAGAAACGACACTCAACCCAGGTTTAGAGGATGGTTTTGTACTTTTAGGGGATATCTATTTAAAACAAGAAGATTTCAATGCAGCTAATGAAAATTACAAAAAAGCTCAAGCTATTAATCAAAAATCGGTTGATGCCCTTATGGGACTAGCTTGGATTCAATACAAACGAAACTTGATTGAGTCAGCGCTTGAGATGTATACTAAAGCGCAAGATTTAGCACCGAACAATGCAATTGTTAAACGCCAACTCGGATACGTTTATAAATTAATGGGACAAGGACAACTTGCCATTCAATCCTTTAAATCGTATTTAGAAATGAATCCAAACGCGACTGACAAAGCTGACATTGAAGCGGCCATTAAGTTATTACAATAGGGAGAGGGTATGTACGATATAAAATATATTGTAGACCATTTAGGTGAAGTTAAAGCTAATTTACAAAACCGAAACGGATTTAATACAGCTAGTTTAGATGAATTAGTTTCACTAAACGATAGAAGAAAAACGTTAACCACAGAAGTGGAAGTTAAAAGAGCTTTAGTAAATAAATTATCAAAAGAGATCGGTGCTTTAAAAGCTCAAAAGAAAAATGATGAAGCCGCTGAACTCATGTCACAAGTATCAGTTGCTAAAGTTGAAATAGAAACTTTTGGAAAAGAGTTAGAAGCGATTCAAGTTGAATTAGATAATAAAATTAGCGTTATTCCTAATATGCTGGGAAAAGATGTTCCTATTGGAAAAAGTGAAGAAGAGAACGTTGAGTTTATTAAAAAAGGGACACCGAAAAATTTTGATTTCAAACCGGTTGATCACGTTGAATTAGGTGAGAAGTTAGGTTGCCTTGATTTTGAAATCGCAACTAGAATGACTGGTGCGCGTTTTGTTTTATATAAGGGTGCCTTTGCTAGACTTGAGAGAGCATTAATTAATTTCATGTTAGATAGTCACCAAAAGTTTGGTTATCAAGAAATAATTCCACCATACATTGTTCACGCAAAATCATTATACGGAACGGGACAACTTCCAAAATTTAAGGAAGACCTTTTTAAAATTGAGGGCCAAGATTGGTATCTAATTCCAACTTCAGAAGTTCCTTTAACGAATATTAAACGCGAAGAACTTTTTGATCGCGCCGAACTTCCGTTAAAAATGTGTGCCTATTCTCCATGCTTTAGATCTGAAGCTGGTTCATACGGAAAAGATACCCGTGGCTTAATTCGTCTACACCAATTTAATAAAGTTGAATTAGTAAATATCGTTGAAGCGAGTAAATCAGAAGAGGCTCATAAAGATATGATTGATAGAGCCTGTTCAATCCTAGATGCGCTTAATTTACCTTACAGAGCGATCACACTTTGTAGTGGCGACACTGGTTTTGGATCACGAAAAACCATCGATTTAGAAGTCTGGCTACCAAGTCAGAACAAATATCGCGAGATCTCTTCAATTTCAAATTGCGGTGACTTCCAAGCTCGCAGAGCACAAATCCGTTACCGAAACGCAGAAGGAAAACCCGAATTTGCGCACACGTTAAATGGTTCAGGACTCGCAGTAGGAAGAACTCTAGTTGCGATTGTAGAAAACTATCAAAATAAAGATGGTTCAATCACCATTCCAGAAGTTTTACGCGGCTACATGGGTGGACAAGATAAGATTGTGTAGTGCAGTCAGTATAAAATAAATAATTGTCATTTCTAGCATTTTTAATTAACATGACGGACTCACGAAAGTGATAATTTTTTTGATGGAGGACTGGCCGAGTGGTTTAAGGCATCAGTCTTGAAAACTGACGAAGGTTCACGCCTTCCTGGGGTTCGAATCCTAGTCCTCCGCCAACAAAATCTCATACTTTAATTAAGCTAAAACAATCGCGGAGACGTGGGAGAGTGGCTAAATCCAGTTCCTTGCTAAGGAACCGAACCCGAAAGAAATTTCCGTGAGGATTCGAATCTCACCGTCTCACCATTTTTTAGCCAGCGTTAAAACCCATTAATATCATTGAGAAAATCGAATAAATAAAACTCAAATTTTCCCATTAAGGACTGAAAAGTAGCTAAAGACTTTTTAGGAGATTTAGTTTTTGATAAGTTACTACCATCGATTTTGAGCTCAATTACTTCTGATGGCATACTTTTAAATAACTCTGACTTAAATGAGCATATTTTTTTAGCAGTCATCTCTACCGAAGTGTGTCCTAAAATTTTACTCAGAGTAAAAATATCTCCACCCGTTCATTACAAAATTTGAAGCAAACGAAGAGCGCAGTATTTCCAAACTGTATTTTTAACTCCCGCTCGTAGAAATTTGCCTTTTAAACTGTCAGTCTGAGATATGTTCAATTACAGGTATTGAAGCCATCTACAAAGAAATGCATAATCAAGGCGTGTAGCTCTCTGTTTTAAGCTTAGAAGCACAGTCTTAACTGTTTCATTCATGAGAATGTAACGAACCAGCCCTGTTTTGTAGTATCTTTTAAGCCATAACGATCTCTAATTCTTGAGACTTCGATTTGCTCGTTAGTAAAATCTACCATATCCCAATTAGGAACTGTGATAATTCTCCTCTACGGGCACCAGTATTTGTACTATAACAAATAATTCAAAAAATTCATCATCTCTATTTGCTGAAATAAATTGATCGATTTCGCAGGAGTAGCCAATAAACTAGTTTGGGTGGAAGCTCTTTAATCTTTTTCAATTTCTTTAGAGGATTCACCTGCAAATAATCCACTTCATCGTTCATAAGTTGATTGAAAAACCTTAAATAGAAATTGATTCGAGAATTACTGTTTTTGTTTTCACCAGCTCAACAATTAATCGATGCCCATGAACAACAGATTTGTTTAGATTAAGATGTCCAAACATTGGCATAATAATTTTGCAACGAACATAGGCATCATAGGTTCAGTTAGCAAATCCTATTTTCGCTGAAGCCAACTTTGGTAAAAATCTATAAGCTTTATATCTGGATTGATTGCTATCCCAGTAATTTCTGACATAGTTCTATTATGTCTCATTGAAGAATCCCATGCTTTAAAATCTGAAATTCTATCAAAGGATTTATAAACGGGCTTTCCATTGATATAAAACTTGCCTCTGTAGGTTATTTTTCCTAACTTTGATTTTTTCTAATTTCCATAAAATCTCCTGTTTAGGAAATTTTAAAGAACTGTCTTCTGCCATATTCAATTGTTAAAGAGCTTTGTTGAGTGTTGTTATAACTCAGTAGATTTATTTTGCAAGTGATTGAGTGTATTTTATGGTTTTTCATTATTGTTTTATCTTTTTTAAAATTTTGTATTTTGACACAAACGACACATCCCATTTGCAACTGTCTTAATTGTGGATTATTCATAATAAGCAATTATAGTTTGAGACAAGGATCATATGTGTCGTCTGTGTCATTGCCTTGAGATTCCAATCCAAGAGCGCTCTCTTTTTCCATTTTCGCAAACTATTAACAGCATTCAGGAGTAAATTTAATATTTTTTAAAAGTTTTCTGTACTTCTTTGGAGAAATTTGAGCTGAAAGTGGCAATAAGCCACTTTCCTGCATAAAGCTCTATATTCTATGTAAATTACATTTTTAGAGATTCTACTTGATTCATTTGCTTCAATATAATTTTCTGTTAAAAATAGAACTGCGGGGTTAGATTCTGTTTGATACTCTTTTAAATTCAGTACAAATCACTGGCTCTGTAAACCCGTTTTTGATACAATAGACGTTTTTTTAAACCACCAAGCGCCCAATTTAAAATACCTGATAGTTCGTCGGAGTCTTGCCAGAACTTTGGATCAGCCAGCCTTCTGTCTTGTTCTGATTCCTCAATTTTTAATATTCAAGGTACAACTATTAATCTGCGCCATATTCCATGACTACGATCCTTTAAATTTAGGAAGGCGTTGGTGGCAGATGTTAGTCTTGCTGTTGGGTGAAAATTAAAAAGTCTTTGTATTTTCTTTCTGCACTTAAAAAATCCTCAGCAATAAATTTTTTAAGTAATCCCTCTTGTACCTTATCTAGGTCATTCATTTCTTCACAAATATTTGCAAGTTTTTCCAACAGTAGATGCTAAAGGGAAAGTTCTTCTTTCGTCAATGATTCAATCCTAATTATGAAATATTGTCTACACCAAGTAACGATATCATTACAGTACAAAAAACACTTTTCCATTTGCTCCTTCGCCAGTGAAGATCATGAATTTTTGAAAATTATTACTAAAAATAAGATTATAACCCAACCATTCTTGTAAAGATTTCTGACTTGATGATCGAGTTGTACTTCTTCAAGATATTTCAAAAAAATAGCACATGATGCATTTAGATTGAATTCCACTGGAATAACGCTCAAATTGAAGTAATTATTTGAATGAGGCATCAATGGAAATGGAGCTTCTTTTAAAAAATAAATCAATGATAAAAATCCATTTTTAGAGCAATATAGCTAGAGGATTTTTTTGTTTCGTCATCAAGAAAGGATGGAATAACAATAGTGTTTTTTTAATTCACTGTTATCGCACGAATATGAGGCGATACTTCCCTTCGATCGCTTGCAGTGACAAGATTTCTATAATTAGCATCAGAGAGCGAAACCATTTTTGAATATCGTTTTCTAGATATTTTTCATTCAAAATGGTGAATTTTTGAGAATCCCAAACATAAAAATCACATTGCCCAATAAATTAAATTTTTCCATCTGTTCAATTAAGTTACTTTCAATTAAAAAATCGTCAGCACAATCAGCAGAGTTGAATTTTGTCAGATTTTTTTCTTTGTTTCTTTTGAATCTTGATCATTTTCATTAAGAAAGTCGTTAATTTCTTCTTCATTCGCCCATAATCGATTTTTTCATCGTTTTTAAGCGCATCATCTATCGCTTTGTTTTTAAATTTATCGTTTCCTAATTCCGTATTTCTTCCCCTCCACTCAATATTAAGTTTTTTAAGTTTGACAATTAATTTTTTAAGTGCATTTTTTACTAAGATTTTCGTTTTCCAATCATTGTATCAAATGCAATATGAACTATTTTTAGTTTTAATTTACGATTATTTCATCAATACCATTTTTGATTTGACACCGGGAACAGCAACTGTATAGATTTCATTCTTAAAGCAACAAATGTCAGCTTTTTAATTCGCCTTCGGTTATACGAATGAGTCTCAAAGTTTATCCTCTCTGTTAAAGGATAATGAATGAGTGCACCTGCACTTAATCCATTATATTTTTTAGATATGAAATAAGTGTAGCGATTATCTACATCGTTACCGTCACTCCTTATCTTTATAGCAACAATTTTACCTCGATATTTCGTACTGGAATAGCGATGTAAAATCGAACCGCAAATGTAATATATTTATTGTCTTTAATATAAAAACCAGGAACCGATAGAATTTGATCGTTCGAAAATTGCTTTTGAATTTGCTTAACGATTTGACTTCTACCTCTCAAAATAATTGAACGGTATTTTCGTTCTTTTACTCCTTCTTCATTAAAACCTCTGTTGAGTAAATTATTTTTGTGTTCTTCAGAAAGATAAAGATAATCCAAGAAAGCAATTGTAAATAAGATTTATATTTTCGAAATTCAAACTGGCATTATCTATGGGCTGGATTGGCAAACTTGATTCGGATTTATATTTGAGATAGACTTCTGGTTGAAGTATATAAACATAGTACTCATTGCCATCTTTATCTTTTTTTAAGATTGCTTTTCCGTTATTAATCCTTCTACATATAGCAGCCTTTCTGATGGATCTTGAACGCACCAGTCAGGCTTATCACAGATAATGCATCTTTGATTTCTTGAAACTGTTTTCCATGTATTTGAAGTCATAAAAAATCCTCCTTTTTAAATAAAAAACATCAGCTTTTTTTATATTTTTTGGCATAAAGCTTACCAGCCAACACAAAAAGCTGTTTAATAAAATTAATATTTAAGTTTTGTTAAAAAGAATGCTATGCTGAAGTTGTATGGACTTTTAGCGGAAGTAGCACTTCAATTTAATGACAGTTGCTATTCGCTTATTTTTTATTAGATTCTAACCATTGTTCAACATCTCTAATTCGTACTCTAACAAGTCGTCCTATTTTAATATAGGATAGTTCTTTACGAAAAATAATTGATCTAAATTTGGACATTTTTATTTTTAAAAATTGCATGTTTTCGTTTGAAGTCAGTAAGTTGTTTTCCGATTGAATGTTTTCCATATCTTTCCTTTTTGTTGTTTTTACTTCGCATGCCCGTTAATAAGAATCTTTGTACCAATCTCCTACAAATAATGTTAACTGCCACTTCTATCAGAAAAGTTTTGGATAGAAGTATTGGCGTAGCAGCATTTGTATTGAGAAGAAAATATGTTTCTAGATCATAGGCTTGAGTATTTGCTTTGAGGATTTTAGATATGGCTTACAATTCTATCATTGAAGATAATCTTAAATATTCTGAGAAAATAAAAAACACAAAAAATAATACAAACCAAGATGAAATTAATATTCCTGAAATTGAAAAAAATGATAATTTTTTAATAAAATAACAGAGGTTTGTAATACTTTTCAATATGGTAAACGGGGTGTGATAAAATTTAAAAATCAAGCGTATATTTTAATTAAATATTCGGAAATCTGTGTAGTTTTATACGAAAGTATAATGGAAAATAAATGTGTAATTGACAAAATATTTTAAAAATTATCTCATTTATCGCTTTTAATCTTGAACGTGATATCGAATATGGGATTCGATGAAAGTCTTATTAGTAATATTTTCCAAATGGAGAAAAATTCAGACATAAATACGTATTTAATCCACTCAATCGTAGATAAAGTATTAATTCCCATTATACTTTCAGACAAAGATCTTGAAACTGAATTAAGAGAATTTACGAGGAGCCTTAGTTCTTTCTGGATAGATTAGGATATTTGTTAAATATGAGTCATGGAGTAGCGAAAGCTGAAATTATTACCAATTTAAAAATGAAGATTTTAATAAAAAAATTAACTATTTTGAAACAGAGTTTTACAAAAATATTTTAATGCATATTTAAAATAGATGAAAACAAAGCAGAGCTTTCTGCTGATTTATCTTAGAAAATTCCAATATTATTAAGACAAGCACTATTCCACACTTTGTGAAGCCTTTAGCGAATTTGAAGAAAGAGAATCAAAAAATACATTAAATATATTGAAGAAAAATAAACATTCCTTGGCTAACTCTAAAGCTCTAAAAATTAAAAAATATCAATTCAATAAATTAGTGACAACCATCATTAATTAGATTTATATGTCGATAAAAAAATGCTTTGAATCTAATTGTGTAATGATGTTATTATTAAACATGAATTTAAAATATAAATAGAAGGAAGTTATTGTGATAGATTTAAAAACGAAAGAGCTGTTGTTGAACTTCGCGCTCAAGGAAAGGATTTCGACAAAATAGCAATTGAATTGATATGTCTCAAAGCCAACTCTAATAAAATAGTCACAAGAGAGCTTTACACTGAAATTCACAATTTAAAATCTGAACGTAAAGACGCAATTCTAGAAAGATGTCAGATTCGTTCACGAAAACCGTTTAAAACTATTAGGTCAAAATCTTACTAGATTGGAAACAGAATTGAATAAAAGAGATTTGTCAGATGTCCCCACTCATAAGCTATTTGAACAAATTGAAAAGCTATGTGATAAAATTGATCAATTGGAAAAAGGATTAGAATTCAAGGAAGATAAAATAAGCTTTCTTGCAGACAAATGGACTATTTGACTAGAAGTTTACTATTTATTTACCAATTATAATATGTGGATAATTAAGCCAGTCTCATGTTAAATTCACTTTTTATTTGCAGCTTTTTCTAATATTCTTTGCAAGCTCAATTGCATCTTCATATGTTAATGGCACTTTTATTTTCATCAGTTCTGCATCCTCCACAAATACTTCTTCTGGACGATATCTTACAACATTTTCAATATAGAGCCTATCTCGCTGTATCTTTTTGGATGATTTGTTTTTAGCATATTTGCAATATTTATTGCCAAGCTTTATCTTCCTCTCTTATCAACCAAGTTTTTATCTACTAACGGGGAGACTAAGCGACTCAAATATTGCAATTACAAAACTAGCACAAATTAAGCCTTCTCCATTATCAAGCCCCAAAAAGATACCACTTTCACCGAAACATTTTTGAATAACTTAAACCATCTGAAATAAGTTTTCCACTTTCACATTTATAGACCGTATGTAGCTAATATTCTTTCATTCTCCAAATCGAAAACATTACAGCTTCTCTTAGTCATGATTCACTTGTACAGATTTTATTTCAAAATCAAGTGCCAATTGGCAACATACATGTTATCTCCATTAAAAACAATAGATCAATAAATGAAACTGACTTTCTTTTACTCGATAAATATCTAAATAAACTCTTGGTGACATATTATTATCAGGACTCCGCAACGGAAGTTAAATAAGACCTTTCAGTGATATATATTGGGATTTAAGTTGCAACAGTTAGCAATCCAAATAATTGCATTATCTCGAAGAGTTATCCAAGAATTGAGCTTATCCTTATATCTTGAGGTAACTCTAAAATTGAAACAAAATTAATTTTGACATGATGGAGGCTAGAAAACTTCAAAATAAGATTATCAAGGAGTAGAAAAAAGAATTTTGAGCAAGAGAATCAATTCCACATATTATTTTGTAATTCAATATCGAACCTTTATCATTCATTTTTTAGATAGTAAATTTGTCCGATACTAAATCTACCTCTGGTTCATTGATAACTTCTTCTATCCCTACCCCAACATCCCGATACCGCTTCAGTATTCACTGGCCAAAGTAATATTTCTTTATCATGCCAAAATCCTGATGTTGACGTCACTGAACTACTTCTGAACCCATCATTTACAGAGTGATTTAAAAAGATGCTCTGTGATACATGATCTAAAATTGGGAATGCAGGTTCGTGTAATTTTCTGCAATTTTTTCGTATGATCATTTAACGCGCTTTCATCACGAAAAAATCTGTATCTATATAATAAATTTTTTCCTTTGTATGATTATCGGTTAATCCGGATTGAAAAATTAACTTACATTTAGGTAGCTGTAATATCCTGAAATCACGAGAGTTAATAAGTTTGTCACCTGGATATTTTGAAAGAGTTTATCCAAACCATTTAATCCTAGAATTTCATCAAAATTAAATTATGCCAATCTGTTTTCAGTGATAAGCGATCGATCAATCGAATCCTAACAAATCAACTCTTGTAATTTCGCCAATATCATATTCTTTTTTGAATTTATTTATAACACTTACAAACGTTTGTTTAAAGTTCTTCCAATTTTTATATTTGTTAGTAGTAATTGTAATAAATTTTTGAAGATATAGAAACTTTTAATTGTTTATCTGTTGAAAGCCAATTATAAATCAATTGAGTTATTTTCTTGCTTAATCTCAGGAGAATTTTTATTTAAACTAAATCCAACAACAATAGAATTAGGTCTCTGGATTGATGGAATAGGAAAATCTTTTTTAATTTTATTTTGAAATTCAAAAGATTTCGCAACTAATTCCTTTATTTCATCGAATTGGTATTTGAAAATAACCTCAACTAGAGGAGTTTCTCTTAATTTTCTTATCTGAGTCAAAATCTTTTTCTTTAGAATTTTCATAAACTATATATATCTATAAAATAATAATAGTGCATTAAATAATTTAATCAAGAGAATAAACAACTAAGTATTATAATGTAATTTTACTACTTCGTTACTCCTGTTACTAATTGTTTTTAGCCAATGAATAAAAAAGACTCGTCAAGTCATACACTTCATTTAATTGTTACGTAAACATAATAATGGATAATAACGTTTGTTCTCCGTTTAAGAGTTTTCGAACGCCAAAAAAGAGCTTTGCTATTTATTCTAGACAAGCTCTGGTAATAATACTCTTTTCATTTCATTTTCATCTTCCGCCAAACTTACTATCATTAACTCTATTTGCAGTAGATACGGCATTAAAATATTTCAACGTAAGTGATTCCAAATACAAAGCCGGAAGAATATTCAGGACTTCAAGATCTTTTTGTGCAAAAACTATTGTAGTTCCTAAGAATAACATTTAATAACAAATGCCATGGCAGCTGATTGTAGAGCACCAGAATACGCTTGACCTAAAAAATACATTAGCGGCAGTTGAAAGATTGTATAAAAACTTAGGCAAAGAATTGAAAAAAAAATCAATGAAGTTAATAGTAAAAAAGGAATCAAAGACCCCAATTTATATATCTATTTTGGCTTTTTGTTAATAAGGCACCATCGTTTACCTGTTTGGTTGTTTAATAGTAGATAGTGTAGAAGATATAATTTATTAATAAAATTATAGGTATGTTTTATGATGAAAGAAATTAGTACTTACCTCAATAGATTTAAAGACTATAAAAGACCTATCATCAAGGGTCTATCGATAAGTAAGATGGCGCGCACTTAGGTAGCTAAAGCTGCTGATAGAAATTTCAGAGACGAATCTTTAAAACTTGCTATTGAACAAGGTCGCTCTAAATCTATTGAACAAGTGGCATCCATAGCTATCAAATGGCTACATCAGGTAAGTATCCTGCGATGACTATGTTTTGGCTAAAATGCATAGCGAGTTAGGTGACACGAAAAACAGAAAATAATCCGCAGAACCTATCGTAGTAAATATCATCAAGGAATAATTTGATAAAAAGCTATAATTGAGTCATTTGATCAATATAAAAGAATAATGTGTACTGTGATTTACTTGTTACAATTATAAGCTTTCCAAAAGACACTTTAGCTATAAAGCCTTTTGAGTTATTCACCAAACGATATTAGTAGCATTCATCGACACTGCTTTATCTAAAGCTTCATTTTTAGCTCTTTTATAACCAACATCTTGTGCAAATACACCACCAAAACTTGATGATCCTTCAATGTTACCTACAAATTTACATTTCTGTATTTGTTTTTCATCTGATTCAATGATTTTAAGACCTTTGGACGAAGTTTGAGTTGGTATGAATGAGCATCCTGTTAATATGATTAATATTTGCGCTAATAAAATTTCATAAAAACTCCATCAACATGTGATAAGTAAGACCTTTCTAAATAATAAAGGCGCTTCTTCATTGAAAAACTAATTATTTTTGACAAAAATTAGCAAGCGAATAAGTTTTTAATTACAAAAAGCCTGATCCGCTAAAATGGATCGATAAACCATCCAATCCCTCCGTTAGAAAATATTTTCTCCACCCATAGCCAATCAAGCTGTATTTGGAATAGTATCTTCTTTTTTAGAACCATCCGGGCAAATTATAGTAATAGGTATGTCAGAGCGCGAACGAGACGATTAGCAAAACTGGTAGACCCATTGTCCACTTCAAATGTACCGTCTGGTGTTTTAAGTTTGACTACTTTGCCCTCTAGTCCACCGTTAACCTGAATTTGTTGTCTGGCATTTACCATCATTGCGCAATTACTTGAGTAAAACACATTACTACTAATACTAAAATCTTCATTTGTACACTCCTTGTTATTCTTATTATTAATTCGTCTTAAAACGACTTCAAAAATCCCAACATTTATTTCATTGTTATATTCAGTAATCATTGATTTTCTTTCCTCTATTCAAAACAAAGATAATCAAGACTCATCAAATAGTCGCAACTCGTTTAAGTTGAGAAATATTTTGCAGCTGACTTCCGTTGAGCCACCCATGTATTATCTGTAGAGATTTTTAGTAGATCTTGATAAATGTGAAATACTAATACCTTTATCTTTAATAAGATTCTTTAGAACGATTTTAAGTTGCATGAAACATGTTTGATCAAAATGAATACTGAGTAAATTGTCTTTCTCGTAAGCCATAGTTAAATCTTATAGCCGCAATTTTTACTATGGCTTAAAAAGTTAAGATTCAATTTAGCTCTTTTTTTGTGTGTTCAATTATTAGTTTCCCCCAATAAATATGGCTTTAAAGACAATTCTCCAAAATTTCCTGTGAATTAGTGTGAATAATAATTGAAATAGATCTAATTTCTAAAAAATCCGTGAGACTAAAAAGTAGCTAAATTTCCTGAAAATAGATCAAAATCGACAATAATAGATAATAATTGAATCCAAAAAAACACACGCAGCGTTAATGATCAAAATCTTTTGATATTAGCTGTTTAATTGTGACTAATTATTATCAATTATTTTTTAGTGTGGAAGATGAGAAAAGTAGCTTAAGCTCTCTCACCGTCTCCGCTTTCACTTTTTTGTAACTATTTTTAAATCACAGACATTTAAGAAATTTTCGATTCCTGCTCACCAATTGCTCGCACGAGTGATTGAATTTAAGTAACTTTCTACGCTTGTAACTGCGCTTGTTTGAACTTGCTCTGGGAAGTAGCATAGTGCTGAACCATTCTCGATCTCTATGACCTGTAACCGCTTGGGTAGCCTCTAGGCTGCCAGTAATTCTTCGCGTGAGCTGAGCCATGGAAAACCTAAGAAAGTGGGTTTCCTGCATACTTGTCACTTAATCACATCGTTTTGGGCTTTATTATATTCATGTTGAATTTTTCTATAACTAAAAGGTGCTTCATTATGAAAAACATGATGCGCATCCAACTGGAATCGCTTTTAGCCTTCTTTCAAATAATTTCGCTAAAGCATCATTTAGTGACAGTAGCGAATCAAACCATTTTTAGTAGAGCTTTTGAAAATTCGACAAATTGCTTATTTTTTCCCCAAATTACCATCTTTAATCAAAAGTGAGCGATTTTTGGAAATATACTAGAAACTTGAATTCCAGCTACACCTCTTGTACTCTGCCAGCAATATAAAAGTGCACCATTGCCTTATCTCGATAGAAGGCGAGGAAGAGCTTCGAAAAATTTAAGAATATCTTCCGCCGAAAGTCTTTTCTCCTTTTGCTTTGGCTCTTTAATTTTACCAAGACTAAAGTGTCTTTTCATTATTGGATTAACAAAAGAAAAATCATAATTTTCCTTATACCAACTAAAAAGAGAGCGTAAAAATTTCAGAGGTGCCGTGAAATTGCACCTTTTTGCCTTAGTCGAAATCATAAATTCTTTTTGGAGTGACAGATTTTTATCAATTATCTCTGGAACAATCTTGTTTATAGGTAGTTCGAGTAAGTTATTAAAGATTGTAGCTAAGTATTTACAGCTTTCTTGGCTTGATTTTTCAAGCCCCAGTAAGTGTAACTCTTGATAAAGCTCCCAAACATCCTTTAGCGTTTTCGTAGTCCTATCGCCGTTGATTTTTTCTATTTCAGCCGCAATTACTTTGCTTTGTTGAGGAACGCCTGGGTGAAAAGAGTTCTTCCACCCAGATGCTTCTCTCAATGAAGAAAAAGACTTAAATGAGCGCTTTCCTTTAATACATTTTGTTACAATAAACTTACCAGTTTTATTGTCTTTCCGGATTCCTTGGTAATTT
Source organism: Bacteriovoracaceae bacterium (assembly GCA_046328975.1). GTDB lineage: Bacteria > Bdellovibrionota > Bacteriovoracia > Bacteriovoracales > Bacteriovoracaceae > JAXLVO01. The sequence continues at coordinate 47,196 of JAXLVO010000016.1, forward strand.
TTAAGCGTAGTGTATCTGTCCTTATCTTTGCTGTTTTCCATTTTCATTCTCCTTCGTAAACCCAATTCAGGATTTTTTCTGGAATAAAAAACAGTAGCTTGCCACGTTTGGTATGGGGAATTTTACCTTGGCTTACAAGGTTGTACACATGCCCTGGACTAACCCCCAGGTACTGGGCCACTTCATTTATCCGCCATACCTTATATTTAAAATTGTCAAAGAGCTTTTGACTGTCATTTACCATTCCTTTCTCGCTAATTCCATCTGTTTTGCCTTCAGTTCTGCTCATTTTTATCTTCCTTAATTGGTGTATTAACCACCCACCCAGGTGGTTTTTAGTTAGTTTTAAAAATATAAGTTATATGTAGAACTAAGTTAAAAGAGGGTGCCGAGGGTGGTTAACCTGAGGGAACCCTTTTTTTAACTTTAATCCCATAAGCTTCCTGCCTTGTTTATCCTTCCTTTCTTTTAAATTATATTTTCTTTCCACCCAATCTCTAAAATCTTTATATTGGACTCCATTTTTGAGGCATTCACTGATAGTTGCTTTATGCATTTCTTGTGGCGTGACACTTGAGCCTATATCCAACTCTAAATAATCATTGAAAATTGTTTCAAACGCGATTTCATTGTCCTCAAGTAAATCTAGAATTTCCATATTATTAGAATCGTTTATAGGTCCACCGGTTTTTCTAGATATCTCCTCATATGCTTTTAAACATTTAAATATAATTACAGGCCGTTCTTCCCATAGTCGGTCTTCAAAGGAAGGATCTAAAATTCCTTCAAATTTAGATATTTCGCAGTAAATGATCCTTCTTTGATCCGAAGCTAATGAGCTAATGGATGGTTTAAAATTAGATATTAGTAAGAATTTTGTATTTGTTTTGGCCGAAAAACAGTCTTTTCCTTTAAATTCAATATTGACTGAATCTCCACCTGTAAATTGTTTAAACCATGAAGCTTTGACTAGGTTTTTATCATTTAAATCATTATATACAGCTAACCTTTTCCCCAAAAACTGTGAACTATAAAACTGATTGTATTTTGACGGATCACTAGCAACATGAAATGCTCTTCCTAAGATTTTCTCAAGGAAGCGACTTAAAGTACCCTTACCATCTCCTCCATTTCCTTTTAAAAACAAATATTCCTGCATATAACTTTTTTCATCTAGAATTGATCCTATGTATGCCATTAGCTTTTCACCGTTGGTGCAACGATCAATAAAACTGTCAAAAAAAGGGCACTCGCCGGCTGCAGGTTCGAAATCTAGCCTATGAAAAGTAAGTTGGTTGGTATTTTTAAATCCAATATTGGCGGGAAATTCTTTAAGTCTCTCAATAATTTTAAGGTAAGACCCCGTTATATTTTTTAATTTGGGCTCCGATCGAAACAAATCTGTTTTATGTAATAACTTGAAAACCTCCGATTCAATTTTATCTATGTTAAC
>JAXLVO010000017.1:0-43009 GCA_046328975.1 Bacteriovoracaceae bacterium
CATCCTGAAAAATAACCTCATTAATTTTAAAAGATTTTAGACCACTTTTTTTAGTAGCAGCTGCTGGTTCAGCAGTCGCTTTGGCCGCCGCTTGTTTGGCTACTACCGCTAAGGGATCAGTTGAGTTAGATTTTGGAGGAGGAGTTGTTGCCATTAATTAATTCTCTCTATAATTAAGCTTAACGCTTCTCCGCCGCCAATGCAAATACTAGCAAGACCTAGTCTCGCATTACTATTTTCCATAGCATTCATTAATGTCACTACAATTCTGGTTCCAGAGCAACCAATCGGATGTCCTAGCGCAATCGCTCCACCATAAATGTTGAGTTTATTCTGCGGAATTTTTAACTCTTTAACTGCCGCAATTGCCACCATGGCAAAAGCTTCGTTAATTTCAAAGAGATCGATATCACTAAGTTTTAAGTTAGCTAGTTGTAAGGCTTTTTGAATGGAATTAATCGGCGCTGTCGTAAACCAAGTTGGTTCATGAGCAAAACCGGCGTAACTGCGAATTTTAAATTTCGCCCCTTTACTCGCATTCGATGAACTTAGAATAACTGCCGCCGCTCCATCGTTAATAGTTGAAGCATTTGCTGCTGTAATGGTTCCCTCTTTTTCAAAAGCGGGATTAAGTTTTGGAATCTTTTCAAAATTAGCTTTAAAAGGACCTTCGTCAGCCACTACAACTTTTTCATCTTTTTTAACCACAATTTTCACTGGCGTAATTTCACGTGCGAAAACTTTTTCCGTGGTACTTTTTTGAGCACGCTTAAACGATTCAATGGCAAACTCATCTTGTTCAGCTCTCGAAATTTTCAAAGTCTTAAGACACTCTTCCGCACAGTTCCCCATGGTTCGATTGGTATAAACATCCCAAAGACCATCAAACTGCATCGAATCGACAATCGATTGATTGCCATATTTATACCCACTTCGAGAATTAGGTAGTAAGTGAGGCGCAAGCGACATATTCTCCATTCCACCCGCGACAACTAAATTATTCTGTCCAAGCTTAATCGAATTTGCCCCTAAAATAATCGCTTGAAGCCCTGAGCCACAAACCTTATTAATGGTAGTCGCTCGCGCACTGGTTTTTAAGCCAGAAAATATTGCGGCTTGTCGAGCAGGTGCCTGTCCTACTCCCGCGGTTAATACTGACCCCATATAGACTTCATCAATCTCATCTTTATTAATAGTTGTGGCCTCAATCGCCCCTTTGATGGCCGTTGCCGCGAGTTTTGGGGCCTCAACACCAGAAAGCTCTCCCATAAAACTGCCAATTGGTGTTCTTTTCCCACTTAAAATAAATACATCGTTCATGGTAATTCCTTTGATAGCAATAGACTTATTCTATGTCCTAGTGTAGAAATTTTCTCCTTTAAAAGATAGAGGAAAATGCAAAATGTTAGCACGAAATGAAGAGTCTACTGACCCCAAATCGCTCCCCGAAAAATGGCAAAAAGAGACCAAAGAGCTCATAACCGACGCTTTCGTCGAAGAGTGCGAAGAGCACCACAAAAAAATCGAACTTTTCAGCTTCCTATATCCTTCTGAACTCTTAGTAATCGCCTCAGTTCTAGACAAAACCAGTGCGGCCGCAATTCCCTACTCCTGTTTTCTCTCCGTCGAACTAACCGAAAAAACCAAAGTCGAAAAAATCCAAAAAGAACTAACTGACTGCTTAGGTCTAATTTTAGAAGAGCTCTTTTCATCCTTAAGAAACGAAGATGCTCTATTAGAAGAGGTCTCTGACCTCTGGACCGATTTTGAAACTGCCGGTAGCGGAAACAAATTCTACTACAAAATCAACCGCGAAAATATTCAACTAACGTTAGAAGCCGACCGCCTCCTCTCGCAAAACTAATTTCTCTTTAAATTGTAAATAAGCATATTGATTATGCTGAAAACAGAGAATTTTTAAATTCGCTAAGCTATTATTTCCTCCAAACGCAAACGGATGCACATGCTCAATTTGTAAATTAGAAAAAGAGTCGCACCTTTTCCCTGTTGTTGTCACAAACTCACACCGATAGTTCGCTCTTTTTAAAAGAGTTCGCTTAGTTTTCTCTGAAATATATCGCGTCTGCTTTTTTTGACTCTCACGCTCACTTAACTCTGGCGCCAAAGTAACTTCAACTTTATCTATCTTTAAACTATCCTCTTTCTCATCCATCAAACAATTTAATAAAACTTCCAGATCATACATATTCAATTTCTCTTTCATCTTACTCAACCGATCCACAGTTTTTTGACTAAGCTTAATCTCAACTTTTGTTTCTTTATAATTTTTTTGCAAACTTAACTCTTCATCAAGAATCATTCTGGCCGCTCTTGTCGATTTCCCTTCAATTTTATCCACTAACCTATTTTTAGCTTCATTAGATAATTTTTTCCCCGATGCTCTCTCATATTTTTTCATATCTGAAAAAAGCGTTCCAGCATTAGTTAAATTGAGCATCCCCTTTTCAATTTTACTTTTCGTTTCCGGCAAATCCCGCATCAGTCTCATAGCATTCACCCGAATCGCCGCCTCCTGCTCCGTATACTTCAAATGATCTTTACAATAACGAAACAAAGATCCATACCCAAGCTCACAAAAAAGTTTCTTAGCATCAATCACTCTTAAGTTTTGTAAAATTTTTAACGTATATTTTTTCTCTTCGCTAGCAAACTGTTCAGTTTCAATTAATAATTTTTTATAAACTAAATCCATACCATTTCTCCAATGAAAAAGTTGCATCCTTATAACAAGAAAACTTTTTTCTGTCGATAATTAAAAAAAATAATTTCAAATATGAATAACTGATTAAATAAATCCACCGTTTCCAACCTGGCAACACTTTGTTGTCAAACAACTTTACAATTTTTAAATTTCATTCGTTAATAGTAATATGAATAGTGAAACATGGTTAAAAAATAGACTCGAAGAGAAGTTGCAAAAAAATCCCGCTTTTTCATTAAGAGCTTTTGCTAGACTGATAAAACTAAGTCCCTCCTATTTATCCCGCGTTCTCAGCGGAGAACGTAAACTAACCTTTAAGGCCGCAACTATTATTAGCGAGTCGCTCGCACTAAATCCCCAAGAGAAAAAAACTTTTTATGATTTAGTCTTAAACGATCAATCCACACAACCAAGCAAAAAAATTTCTCAAAAAAAAGAAGAGATCAACCAAAACCTAGAACTAACCCTCGAAGCCTTCAAAATTGTTTCCGATTGGTACCACTACGGCATCACTCAACTCTTTTTCGTCGAAGGCTTTCAAGATGATCCAACTTGGATTGCTAAAATGTTAGAGATCCGCCCGATAGAAGCTAAATTTGCACTTGCTCGCTTAGAAAAACTAGGCATCATTGAAAGAGATAAAAATGGTAAACTCATAAGAACTAACACTCTCTCTCCACCACTAATGAAATTGTCTCAAGTGGTCTGAGAAAATTTCACAAACAGATTTTAGAAAAAGCGATAACATCACTAGAAAAAGATGACCTAAATGAGCGCGATATAACTTCCATAACGGTCACGATCAACGAAGCCAATCTACCTAAGGCCAAATTAGAAATAAAAAAATTTAGAAAAAATTATCGACTATTTTAGAAAAAGGTAAAAAAACACGTGTCTATAACCTAGGCATTCACCTAATACCAATAAGTAAAAACACGGAGAACTAATATTTTATGCAAAAGCTATTTTTCACACTACTCTTACTCTTTTCGCTCAACATTTTAGCTAAACCATTTAGTGATGGCGGTGATGATGCTGGCAATGGAGGGTTTGCCTTTAAACAATCTAAAAAACTCCTCGAAATTGCTACCAATGAACTACTATCAAAAATCACTTCTAGTAACTTTCCCCTTTTAGTGGATTTTCCCGATAGAAGAGGGTTACTCTTAAAAGTTTTAACTTTAACCAATATCAACCAGCAACCAGAAAAAGAGGAGTATCGCAACGGAATCCTTCTCATGTTCAACTATTCAAAAAACCCTCCCAAAATTATCATTTATAAATCCTACTATTTGGCCTTTGCCGGAACAGCTGACTCTGAAATAGATACAAAAGTAGTTGAAGTAAAAAAACGTCTACTACATGAAGCTTCTCATCTTTGGGGATTTAACGAAGCTGAATCAGAAAAATTCTCAATTGCTTTTCTCACTCATGAAGGTGATGTCATGAGTACTAATCCCAGACATAACGTAACAGTTAATCCTAATTTTTGTATCTGTATGGATGGATTCAGTGAAGTTGAGCCAATTAGAGAACAGTATGCTTGTACCAACTTTTGCAAAGAGCGAGGAAAAGATTCGCCAACTCTTTATGTCAATATTGACCTAGATAATAGCGATCTTGCTAATCCAAAAATTAAAAATCTTCGTAATTGGTGTACAGCTGATTTGAACGATGGACAAACTAACCCTGGATGTACTTTAGAAGTTTATGATGGAATTGATAAATTTCATCTGCCTGTTCTAACTCGATCAGAAAATAATTCATTAACGGCAGACCTATCACCTTTAGTCTATCTAAAGAAATATATTGTTAAATTAGTATCAACCACAGGCGTAGCCTCTAACGCTATTCAACTACAAAGAAAAAGAGAGATTTCTGTAGCATATCCTCCTATTGAAATAGGTTCTATTTCAAATTATTATTGTGTAAATCCAAACGATGCTACCGCTCTAACTTCCCCACTTTTCACCGTAAATTTTTTTCATAATAACTATAACTATCCTGAAATTGACCCGATGGGAACAAACTCATACGCGACTTGCTACGATTTTCTAAAATATGGACCTATTGATAGTCCACTTTTTCCGCGACTTGGATCTGACGAAAACGCTTTCTTACTTTACGACGAAAAGAGTGATTATTTTTCTCTTGCCGATAATCAAAGATATACTATTACAAATATTATTAGCAATATTCTCTATTATAGATATGGCATTACTGAGCCTATTGATTTATTTAAGCCTATTTTCTATCAGAATGCACCATATCTTATTTATACGAAACCAAAACTTGGTTATATCTTAAAAAAATTTGAACTGGCGGGAAAAGAGATTTGTCCAACAGCCAAAGAATTCTATTCAGGAATACCTATTTTTACTATATTAAATCAATTTACCCCTGATACTGAGGCAATATATTATGCTAAAAGAGAAAAAATTTCGTACAGACATCCTCCAACTGGACAAACAAGAGATGCTCCCGACGATTCTCTATTTATTAGAGAGGGTATTCTTAAAAAAATCTGGTTTCATTTTGAAAATGGAAACTTTATTGTTCCTGATGAATATAGTTCTAGAAAAAAGAGAGTCATGTTTTTTTGGCCTGCAGACTTAAATGAACCCTATGTTCAAAAAAGTAATCAAAAAATCTTTACCATCCAGATGCATCCAGCTGGATCTAATTTTCAAGAAAAAGGTTTAACAGATAATAGATTGGGCTGCATTCCCAAAATAGATTAACAAACTCAACGATGAAGAGGCCTAAATCCCCTCTTCATCCTCATAATTAAATTTCCCAATCGCCCGAGTTTCAACTTCAAGGTCCCCCTCTTCGCTCTCATCATCACCAGCAAACTCTTCAAACTGAAAGTTTGTATCAATGTTAAGTTCACGTAGAGTTTTGTAAAACTCTTTCTCATCAGATAGATCCGATAAGATAGATTCGATATATTTTTGTGGATATTTAGCAATTAACTCTTGAATATAAAGCTGTAATTTACCCTCTTTAAGAATGGTCTCTTTACGCTTAATATCTTTCCAGTGTTTAATATAGTGGTATCGACAATAGCCCAGTGTTGTATGTAAATTTTCACAACTCTTCTCTAAACACTCATCAGAATCAGCGTTATTGAAAAAATCAATATCTTTAATCGCTTCTTGAATTTCAGAAAAGTCATAATCTTCAGCCAGATTTAGAACCTCTTCGTAAATTTTACTACCTAGCTCTTCTAGCTCTTTTTTATTTTTGCTTTTAGGTTTAACTTCATCTTCTTCAAAATCATCAAGATCAAGATCCTCTTCAAAATCACTAAAATCCTCATCCATTTCGGCTTCAAAATCATCTTTGAAACGATCTTCGCTTCCACCTTTTTTATCAGCAGCTTTATCTTTACCTTTGCTCTTGCCTTTTTTTAGAGCGGCTTTACCTTTAGCGTTTTTTGCGTGAAGCTCTTCATCATCTTCGTCAGACTCTTCATCCTCTTCATCTTCAAAATCCTCATCTTCATCTAACTCTTCATCATCCATTAACTCATCATCAAAATCTTCTAACTCTTCATCTAAATCATCATCTTCATCTTTAGATTTTTTGCTTTTTTTACCTTTAATATCTTTTTCCACAACCGGCGTTTTACCCTTAGCTAGTTTGGCCGGGACTTTTCCGTTATCTTTACTTTTTAGTGTTGCTACTGTTTCAGTTTTTTTAACTTCTTTAACTGAGCCTTCTTTGGACTCTTTAGCTTTTTTAGGTAACTCTACAACCTTCTCTTTTTCTTTACCTTTAGCTTTTAAAGGTGCCACTTTTTCTTTGGCCACCACTTCCGGTTTTTTAACTACCTCTTTTTTGGTCTCTTTCTTCACTTCAATTTTTTTAACCGAATCTTTTTTGCTCTCTTTCTTGCCCTCTTTTTCAACCTTTGCTACTTTTTTTACGTCCTTTTTTTTAGCGGGCTTCTTCTCAACCTTCGCTACTTTCTTATCTTTTTTAAGCTCTTTTACTTCAACTTTTTTGGCAGGCTTTTTTTCCACTTTTTTAGCTTTATTTCCCGGTTTACTCATTTTTGCTGACATGAGTTTGACTCCCTTAATTAGATTTTTGAGTGACAATTTTTGTACCATATCAAACCTTAAACTACTAGCTATTTACTTTTTAACGTTCTCTTTTATAAAACTTACGATCTGAGTCAATGGTGACCCAGGGGTGAAAACAGCAGCAACTCCCGCTTTTTTGAGTGCCTCATGATCATCTTCAGGGATTATTCCCCCCACAATGACTAAAATATCATCGCCCCCACTCTTCTTGAGTTTTTTTATCACATCCGGAACAATATCTAGGTGCGCGCCTGATAAAATCGAAAGCCCCACCACTTGTACATCTTCATCAATGGCTGCTGAGACAATCATCTCGGCGGTTTGGTGAAGACCAGTATAGATCACCTCCATTCCTCCATCGCGAAGAGCTTTGGCCAAAACTTTGGCGCCACGATCATGTCCATCCAGACCAGGTTTTGCAATTAATACTCTTATCGGTGAACTCATGCTTTTAATTCCGCGGCTGCAATCACGAGTCTTTGAATTTCACTAGTCCCTTCATAAATCTCAGTGATTTTAGCGTCTCTAAAATGGCGTTCAACTGGATACTCTTTAATATAACCATTACCACCTAGTAACTGAATCGCTTTGGTAGTAATCCACATTGCTGCTTCCGAAGCAAAAGTTTAGCTTGAGCTGCTTCTTTACTATAGTTTAACTTACGATTTTTTTCTCAGAAGCTTCTAAAATTAAGAGTTGCGCTGCTGAAATTTTAACACTCATATCGGCTAGCATAAATTGAATTGCTTGCAGATTATTGATCGGTTTTCCAAATTGAACTCTCTCTTTAGATATTTTTTAGCGTAATTAAAAGCAGCTTTAGCTATCCCTAAGGCACGAGCAGCAATTCCGATTCGACCACCATCAAGAGTCATCATTGCAACTTTAAATCCTTGCTCAAACTCGCCTAAAATATTCTCTTTAGGAACACGAACTTTATCAAAATGGATTTGCGCCGTTGATGAACCTTTAATACCCAATTTATCTTCTAATTTTTGAACTTTAAAACCTGGAGAACTAGTCTCTACAATAAAAGCAGTAATTCCTTTATAGTTATCGGTCTTGGTAGTTTTTGCAAAAACCACAGCAACACCCGCTTCACGCCCATTAGTAATAAAATTTTTAGTTCCCGTTAATTCAAAATAGTCCCCTTTATTCTCAGCAAAGGTGGTCATTGATCCAGCATCTGAACCAGAGTTAGGTTCACTTAAGCAAAAACAGCCAATATATTCACCTGTACTCATTTTGGGTAAATATTTCTGTTTCTGTTTTTCCGTACCAAAATTAAGAATTGGCCAAACGGCTAAAGAGGTGTGGGCCGAGAGTAAAACTCCACTCGAAGCGCAACCACGCGAGATCTCATCAATTAAAATGGCGTAAGCAATATAATCCATGCCCGCTCCATCGTAACTTTCTGGAACATAAATTCCAAAAAAGCCATTCTCGGCCATTTTTTTGTAAATATCACCAGGAATTTTTCCATCATGATCAATTTGAGCCGCAATGGGCGCTAACTCAGTGTCTGAAAATTTCCGAGCTAAAGCTCGAATCTCTTGATACTTTTCTTCAATAACTAATGACATTTTATATCCTTTTTTAGTTTCCTTTAAAATTTGGTGATCTTTTGGCTAAAAATGCCGCCGTTCCCTCTTTCATATCATTTGATGAGAAAATTGAGAAGAACTCATCTAACTCTAATGAGAGTCCCTCTTCTACCATCAAATCATTGCCATGATTCATAGTCTTTTTAACTAGATTAATAGCAAGGGGCGAATTTTTATTAATTTTTTCCATGGTCTCTAAGGCACCCTTAATTAATTCAGTTCGCCGTTAAAAAGTTTATTGACTAAACCTAAATTGAGAGCCTCTTCAGCAGTCACATTTTTTCCCGTATAAATCATTTCACGTGCCTGATTTCTGCCAATGATTTTACTAAGTCTTTGGGTTCCACCAAAACCAGGAATCAAACCTAAACTCACTTCAGGTAGTCCCATTTTGGCCGTGGTAACCGCATAGATAAAATCACAACTCATGGCAATTTCCAGTCCACCACCAAGAGCAAATCCATTAACAGCTGCAATAACAGGAATCTTCAATTTTTCAAACATCAACGTTACTTCTTGACCTAATTGACCAAACAGAAGTGCCTCATCATTACTCATGTTAGACATCTCTTTGATATCAGCTCCTGCAATAAAGGCTTTATCGCCTTCCCCGGTTATAACTAATCCTTTAAATTCAAAATTTTTATCACTATGAATCTCAATTAAAAAAGCCTTTAGTTCTTTTAGTACATCTGCGTTTAGCGCATTTAATTTATCAGGTCGATTTATCGATAAAATGACAACACTGTTTTGAATCTCATATTTTAAATATTTCATTTGATTCATTTTTTCAAAATTGGTCATGGTACAACTCCTAGTATTTGTAGAACCCTTTGCCATTTTTCCGGCCAAGACGATTTGCCTTCACATACTGTTTAAGTAGTGGACAGGGCCGATATTTTGAATCACTAAATCCATCATAAAGTACATTCATAATGGCCAAACAGGTATCTAGACCAATAAAATCAGCAAGCTCAAGTGGTCCCATAGGTTGATTTGTTCCAAGTTTCATTGCTTGATCTATGTCATGAGCGTTGGCTACACCTTCATACAGTGTATAGACTGCTTCATTAATCATTGGCATTAAAATTCTGTTAACGGCAAAACCTGGTCGATCTTGTACTGAAATAAAAGTTTTTCCCATCTTTTCTGATACATTTTTAACATAATTAAAAGTTTCGTCACTGGTCTCTAACCCTTTGATACCTTCTACCAGTTTCATAACTGGTACCGGATTCATAAAATGCATTCCAGCAACTTTATCAGCTCGTTTGGTTCTAGCTGCAATTTCCGTTATAGATATTGAAGAAGTATTTGAGGCCAGAATACAACTTGGCTTAGTTACTTCATCTAATTGTTGAAAAATTTTAAGTTTAATTTCTAGATTTTCGGTCGCAGCTTCGATCACTAAATCACACTCTTTCAATTCATTTATTTTTGAAGTAAGTTTTAGATTTTTGAGAGTAGAATCAACAAAAGCTTGTTCCCACTTACCTTTCTCTTTGCCTTTATTTAACTGAGTTGTAATAAACGCTAAGGCATTTTTATTGGCTTCTTCTGATATATCAAAAAGCAAAACAGAGTAACCTGAACTTGCCCCCACTTGAGCAATGCCTCTTCCCATCTGTCCTGAACCAACAATTCCGATAATCTGTTTAGCCTCTGTCGTCATAAAACCTCACGCTGCGATGTGCCTATCAATGGTAACTGATAACAATGATTAGAGATTAAACTAATCCCCCACAATTAATCTTGTCAAATATAAATATTTGCCCTAAAAGCATAGGCTTAATTATTATTTTTTGAGGAGTATTTCTGTGGCAAATCATAAGTCAGCAAAGAAAAGAGCAAAACAAACAATCGTTAAAACTGAACAAAACAAAGCAAGAAACAGTGAAGTTAAGTCTGCGATTAAAGATCTAAGAGTTGCAATTGAAAAGAAAGATAAGGCAGCTGCCCTTAAATTACTTCCTGAAGTTCAATCTTTATTAGCAAAATTAGCTCAAACTAGTGCCATTAATAAACTTAATGCTGCTCGTAGAACCTCGCGTCTTTCTGAGCGAGTTGCTAGAATCTAATTGAAAATTTTTATTCCAAAGTGAGGGTTTCGATGAACTTTATTCACGTGTTGGTATTTACCTTTATATTAACTCTGACAACTTCTTGTGGGATTCAATCTATTCCTACAGCTTTAAATGAAGTTGATGCCTCATGGGCGGAAGTTCTCAACCAATATAAAAGAAGAACCGATCTTATTCCTAATTTAGTTAGTACAGTCCAAGGCTATGCAGCTCATGAAAAAGAGACGCTAGAAGCAGTTATGCAAGCTAGGGCCGAAGCTAGTAAAGTAGAAATTGATCCTACAAAATTAAATGCCGAAACTATGCAGAAATTTCAAAACGCTCAAGGATCACTCTCGTCCGCACTAGGTAGACTTATGGTGGTAGTTGAGAAGTACCCTGAGCTTAAAGCAAATGAAAATTTTCTAGCACTTCAATCACAGCTTGAAGGCACAGAAAACCGTATAACTATTGCTCGTCGTAGATATATTGAGACGGTAAAAGAGTTTAATAATCTTGTTACAGTTTTCCCTACAAGTATAACCAACTCACTCATGTTTAAGCATGAGAAAAAGCCACAGTTCACTATAAGTGAAGCTGAACAAGCGGCTCCGAAAGTACAGTTTTAATTTTTTCTTTACCGTTCGTTAGGACAGAATGAAAAAAAATGTAAGTTTGTTATTTCTATTTTTCTTCTTATTTACAAATTTTTTATTTGCAAAAGTTTCTATTCCAGAACTGACTAGACCGGTTGAGGATCATGCCGGATTACTTAATTACAATGAGCAAGCCGACTTAGAGCGACTAATACTTAAAATTCAAAGTAAACTGGGAGTACAGGCTCAAGTTTTAATTATCCCAACGTTAGAAGATGAAAATTTAGAAGAGTTCTCAATTAAACTTGCGGAAACCTGGAAAATTGGGTCACAGAAAAAAGGCAATGGAGTAATCTTACTTATTACCCTCAAAGAACATAATATTCGAATAGAAGTGGGAAATGGAATAGAGGGTGAACTAACTGACTATTGGGCCCATAAAACGATTAAAGAGGTCATTGCCCCTAATTTTAAACAGCAGAATTACTACCAAGGAATAAAAGGGTTTCTAAGTAATATTATTAAGGCCGTAGGAAAAGAGAGTTTTGGGGAAGAGGTTGTAACTGAAAAAAATATTGGACCTAAAAAACTTGGAATAAAAACAAAAAGTACCTATCTATTTGAGATCTTCCTACTCTTTTTTGTTATTTTTGCCATTATAGGGCCACTCTTTTCGCATAAAATTATCAAAGGTATGCTTTTACGGGGAACTTTAATGGGCTCCATGATTGGAATAACCTCTTTTCTGGTCTTAGGATCCATTTTAATAAAACAGATTCTACTCTTCACTTTTCTTGGTTTTATTTTTGGAATTATTGGACCTAGTAATATTCTACTAATGCTCTTAAGTAGCCGCGGCGGCAACCATTATGGCGGTGGCGGTTTTGGTGGAGGTAGTGGAGGAAGTTCTTGGGGCGGCGGAGGCGGCGGCTTTAGCGGTGGTGGCTCATCTGGTGACTGGTAAAACAAGGAAAACTTATGCAAAAATTAAAATGGCAAAATCAAATTTTAAATGAAGCTGCAATTAAAAGGATCGAACAGAAAATTGGAGAGCTTGAAAGAGTTTGTGGTGTAGAATTAGTTTTAAGTATCTTGAAAGCTTCCGACCCTTATCCCGCAGCAACTCTCAGATTTACAATTCTTTTTTTATTAGGAGTCTCATACCTAGTTACCTACTTTTTTTCATTTGAACATGATACCTACATTATTATAATCCAAGTCATACTAACTATTTTAGGTATCTACTTAGGAAAAATTCCTAAACTAAAAAAATGGGTCCTCTCTGAAACTGAAACTAAGCGTGAAGTAAAAGAGAAGGCAACTGAACTCTTTGCCAAATTAAGAGTCAATGAAACCAAAAATCGAATTGGGGCCCTACAATTACTATCACAACAAGAGCGAAGAATCGAACTTATTATCGATAGCTATCTTCAAGAAAAAATCAGTCCAGAAATTCTCAGCAGCATAATCAAAGAGATGAGTGTGAGCTTTAAGCATGATGAATTTGAAAAAGGCCTAATTATCGCAATCACTATGCTTGAAACTAGAATCAAAGAGCTATTTCCTGAGTTAATCAATACGAAAGAGTTCAACGAAATGAAAAATAGTATCATTTGGGGCGATTTTTCTTAAAAATTTTCTCTAATTACAAAGTAATTTTACCAAATACACTAAAAATCAAACGAAAATAAACCGATTTTAGCTATGAAGTTGGGATTATTTTTGAATTATTTTTTTATCAATACACTTAAACGCACTATTTTAGTCAGCTTTTTGGCGACAATCTCTCTAATCATACAAGCTAATGACTATGAGAGCTATTCTGTTCGCCCTGATATACTTACGTTAAAAGCAGAAAAACATACAAAAGGAATGATCCAAAATTGGGAAGAGTTTAAACGGGCACATTTAGAAGTTACTGTTATGTTAAGTGAGCTCTATAAAAATCATGATATCTATTTTTTAGCAAGTGATTCAGAGCTACTTTATGATACGGCCAAAATTATTTTTAAAAATGATCCTGTGAACTTAAAACGGATTCATCTCTTAAATATTTCGAGTGCCAATATGGAAGCGCCTCATGTTTTAGACTATTTAAAACAAGAGGGAATTAGTGCTGAGTCACTACGTCAAGGTAAAAAAGTTCTTTTAGTTGATACTGGGTTTAAAGGGTCAATTCCTAATAAACTTAAAGAGTATTTTCCAACTGAATTACAAAAAAATATTCAAGCCCACCTACTCTCTTCGTCTACGCATAAATATCCTTCAGCTCGGGTTTTTTTAACTGCCATAAATCCAGAAGCAGCCAGCCTCAATCTAGGTAATATGATTGGGGTGCTAGTTAAATATGAGCGAATGCCTCGCTACACTGACCGTTCTACAAGTTTTGAACTGGTTGATGGAAAATGGCAACCTATGAGCAAAGTGGGACAGGCCATCGATGGTGTGGTCTCTAAAAAAGATGCTTTAAAATATTCAGCCGATTTAAAAAAGTATCTCGAAAGTAATGAAGCTAATATATTAATTAATCAGAGAACTAACCTCTGGCATGAGTTAATTGAACTTTCTAAAAGTGGTGACGAAACTTCTATCATTAAAAGATTCAAGTCACTTGCAACTGACAAAGAGTTGGGAGCATATGGTGAAGCTATGGTGAGAGATTTTTTTGAAGCTAGTGTTAAAAATGGAGTTAATAGTATTAATAATGTCGATCTAAAAAAAATTGGACTTGGTGAAGTAGGTCTACGAATAAATGGCAGTAATAAAAATGAGATAATTTTTAAGCATCCAGAATGGAAAGAGATTTTACAACATCCCAGTAAAGAGCTCCGAATACTGCTAGAAAAAGGTGACATCGCAACTTTAGAAAAAATCATTGAAAATTTGGATGATACACAGTTTTATTCAATTCTATCAACTAAACTAGGAGAAGCTGATACAGCTCAAAATAGAAATCTGATTAAACTATTAATTGAAAAAGATAAAATTAATTTTCTTTCAGTTAATACTTTTACTCAAGCGGCGACAGAAAAAATGGATGATCTCTATCGTCTTGCAATTTTAAAGACAATTGAAAAAGGAGACATGTTTACCCTAAGTACTTTTGCCTTAAGTACCTTTTCTCAACCGCACACTAAAGATATGTCTCCACTCTATAAAATGGTCATTGATAGTGCCATTGAAAATAAAAATAGGGAGACATTAAAAGCATTTATCTATGGAACTTTTAGACAACCTCATACTGCCAATATGGGAGAGCTTTATAAATTAGTATTTCAAAAAATGGTTCAATATAAAGATATTAGTGCGCTTAATAATTTTAAAGAAACTCTTACTGAACCCCACACGATAGGTCGCGACTTTGATTCAATTCGAGAGATTTTAAAAGAATTTGATCCAGATAACCCTGACTGGACTAAACTTCGTGAACTTTCTAAAGAGAAATTAAAACTAAAAAAACAGAATCGCTGTTTAAAATTAATCCATCAAGAATTGACTACTTTGGCGCCAAAGTAAATTAAGCTACTGCCCAATAGGATGCCAAATTGTTTGCATCTCAACGTTTTTAGCGATCAGTTCTAGCGAATCGACTTTGGTTTTTAATTTATAAATTCTTTTTAGATTGCCTACTGATTGCACTCCAAGCTCTTTCCAACACTCTTGATTTTGATGTCCATAAATAACCGATTGGATCTCATAGTGCCCACTCAATTGAGTACTCAGTTCTTTTAAATCGCCATTTAAGAGATTCACCACCCCACCAGGCAGATCAGAGGTATGAAGTGCTTCGCCTAATGGAGCAATTATACTTGGGCATCCTTTACCCATTAATACAATTAATGAGTTCCCGGAAACGATAACTGCAGCGATCACTTCACAAAGTTTTTCAAAATTAAATTTATCATCTTCTACAAAAACCGTCACACCTATAGGAGTAGGCGTTGTAAAATTATGGTAAGGGCCATTAACCGAATTTACTGAACATAAAAGTTGTGAATATTTATCGGCCCAACCAGCAAAGCTTACAAATTGGTCAATTCCTTTTTGAACTTCACTATCAGCAACACTCTCACTTAACCCTAAAATATTTTTGAAGAGGTCACTAAACTCCCCTTTTTTTCCTTGAACCATTTCAGCGATTCGATACAAAATTTGTCCGCGGTTATATGCTGCTCGCTTTGACCAACCAACAAAAGCTTTGGTTGCTGCTTCAACACTATTTCGTAAATCTTTCCGAGAGGCTTGATTAACTCTAGCGTACTCTTTTTCAGAGTTAGCGTAATAGGTAGGAATTGATCGCCCCGATTCTGTTCGAGGGAACTCACCACCAATAAACATTTTAATTGTTTTATTTACGTTCATAATTATGCTCCCTCAACTTCTAGATAAGGATGGAGTCCTTGCAGACCACCTTCACGACCAAAGCCACTCTCTTTCATTCCGCCAAATGGTGAAGCGGCATCAAACTTATTATAAGTATTCGCCCAAATAACTCCTGCTTTTAATTGCGAGGCTACGTAGTGAACTTTGCTTCCCTTCTCTGACCAGATTCCGGCAGCTAGACCGTACGGAGTATCGTTAGCTTTTAAAATTGCTTCATCCGGCGTTCTAAAACTTTGAATCACTAAAACTGGTCCAAAAATTTCAGTTTTTACTAAGGAATGAGCAGAACTTACGTTATTAAAAAAGCAAGGTTTATAAAAGTAACCTTTGCTTGGTAGAGTTGTTTCAACTTGAAAAAATTCTCCACCCTCTTTTTTTCCAACGGCCACTAAATCTTCAATCTTTTTTAATTGCTCAGCTGAATTAATGGCCCAACGTCACTATTTTTATCTAGAGGCTCGCCCACTCGGATTGCACTCATGCGTCTTTTTAATTTTTTAACCCTGTCTCTTGAATTGATTCTTCAACTAATAATCTAGAACCCGCACAGCAGACATGTCCCTGATTAAAAAAGATACTGCTGATGATCACTTCAACCGCTTGATCAATCGCCGCATCTTCAAAGATAATATTGGCCGATTTTCCACCTAACTCTAAAGTTAATTTCTTATCAGTTCCAGCTACATTTTTTGCAATGGTCTTTCCAATATCAGTACTACCAGTGAAAGCAATTTTTTTCACTTCAGGGTGACTTACCAGTGCTGCACCAGTAGCACCAGCGCCGGTAACAATATTGACAACTCCCGCTGGAAGTCCAGCTTCCATACGAGACTTCTGCCAGTAACAGTGCTGTTAAAGGAGTCTGTTCAGCTGTTTTAAAACTACTGTATTCCAACCGCGAGTGCTGGAGCAATTTTCCAAGCTGCCATTAACAGTGGAAAACACGGAATAATCTCACACAAACACCTAAGGACTTTACTTTTTTTCCAGAAAAGCGTAATGGAGTTTATCTGCCCAACCAGCGTAATAGAAAAAAGTGTTAGCGGCTAATAAAGGAATATCAACATCTCGTGACTCTTTAATGGGTTTTCCACCATCTAAGGTTTCAAGTACGGCAAACTCACGAGCACGCTCTTTTAAAATTCTTGCTATTCGAAAAAGATACTTGCCTCTCTCTAGTCCAGATAGTTTACTCCAAACTTCAGTGTAAGCAACTTGAGCTGCCTTAACTGCTTTATCTACATCTTTATCATTACCTAAAGCTACATCAGCTAATTTTTTTGGTTAGCTGGATTAATGGTTGCAAAATACTCTTTCGAGCTAGGAGCAACAAATTTGCCATTGATAAAAAGATCATATTTTTCTTTTAAGTTCACGATTGCGGTTGATTCTAGCGATGGTCTATAATTAGTAAAAACTTTACTGTTTTTTACTCGTCCTGTTAGGGTTTTAGTTGTTTTCTTCTTTGTCATAAATTAATCCACTGAAAAAATTTCGTTATAAAAATAGTTACCGGTTGCCTCTTTATAGATCTGTTTTAAAACATCATTTAAAAGCGTACTGTCCAAATCTAAACATATCTGGGTTTAGCCAATCGTCTCCCATCACTTCATTAATCATAATGAGATAGTGAATCGCTTGTTTAGAAGTTCTAATTCCGCCGGCTGGCTTCATGCCAATTTTTTTACCGGTAGCTTGATAGTAATCCCAAATTGCTTGTAACATAACTAGTGTTACAGGAATGGTAGCTGCTGGTTGAACTTTCCCCGTTGAAGTCTTAATAAAATCAGCGCCCGCTTCCATTGCTAGTGTTGACGCTAGTCGGACTTTATCAAAAGTAAAAAGTTCACCTGTTTCTAAAATCACTTTCAAGTGAGCTTTACCGCAAGCCTCTTTCACTGCCACGATTTCATCAAAAACTGTCTGATATTTGCCGGATAAAAAAGCACCTCGATTAATCACCATATCGATCTCATCAGCACCATCTTTCACACATTTTTCCACCTCTTTAACTTTCATATTGATTGAGAGTTGACCTGAAGGAAAGGCAGTCGCAACTGATGCTACATTAATGCTAGTTCCCGCTAAACACTCTTTAGCTAAGCTAACGTAACTTGGATAAACACAAACGGCCGCAGTACTTGGAACTGCTGGCAGATTTTTAGCTAATAAAATATCTTGATAGGATTTTGCGACTGGATTAATGGCTTTCGCGCATAACGAACGAACTTTGCCTGGCGTATCAGCTCCTTCAAGTGTGGTTAAGTCCATCATCTCAATGCACGTGTAGAGTGCTTCGATTTTGGACTCTTTCTTAATACTTCTTTTGGTAAACGTGTTCGCACGTTCATTTACCATCACCATATCAATAGGATAGTGAGGAATAGCGAGATCTCTTAATTTTACTGAAGGCATAAAGACAACCCATGGTATAAAAATTTAACTGAATGTAGACTTATTTCACTCTTTTGGCCATGAATTACATGTGGCGCCATTAAACTTTTTTGATAAAGCAATTGTCAAAAAATAGACGATCATCTATAAAACTCTTCATGAAAACAAAAATTTTACCATTTTTACTCTTAGTTTTATCTACTACTACTCTTTTCGGTGACGCTGATTCAGTTTCTGAGGCCAGTTTTTACGATTCGTTAAAAAAATCGCCAGTCAAATTTGAATTAATGTCTCACCACATGACTATGAGAAATAGTGATAAAGAGATTGCCGGCTCTGATAACTTAATTGACGCAATTACAACTTATAAGATGACTCCCAAAGATTCACTTAAACTCGATGTAGGCTTTCAACACTTAAATATTCCAGGTGATAAATATATGCCTGATTTTAAAGAGACCTACTTCAACACTTTAGAGCTTAATTACAGAAGAGCTTGGGTAAAAGAGGGTGAGTGGAGTCCAAGTGTAGTTTCAGAAAATAGAATTAATTATGTTCCATCAGCAAGCTTTCGTGATTATGATAACACTCACGGGAATACTCACCACCGTTTAACTTTAAGTAAAAATTTTGGAAATTTTAATTTAACTAACCAATACCGTTTTCAAGTTAATGAACGCATTTCTGGTAAGAGAAATCATGTTCAAAATTATACGAGAATCTACTTAACTCCAAGCTACTACTTCTCTCAAAATTTTGGAGCAAACTTAACTACCTACTGGGCGGAAGAGATTATGTCGGATCAACCTAAAAAAGGGCGTGGCTTTAGAACTAATAGTTTCGTTCGAGTTGCTCCTGGTTTAGATTTTTACACTAACAACTTTATGATTGAAATTTATGCTAGCTATAAAGTAGCAAAATCTCATGACGATAGAGTTATTCGTGAAGATTTTAAAAGTGACCCTATTCTAGGACTTATTTTAGCAGCGTCGGTTTTCTAATTAAGGAAATGGTAACTCTTCCACTGAAAGTGAGAAATAGTCGTCGGTATTAGTTGCCGTACCACCACCTGCTGAAATTGTAATTGTATGACTTCCCGCTGAGGTTCCAGTAACGATAATTTCCGTTGCAGGAAATGCCTTATGCGAACTAGCTTCATTGGTATAACCATAAAGTGCTCCAATCACATTTCCATCTATTGTTATACTCAAAGCAATGGTTCCACCTGTACCAAGATAGGCAGTACCTGAAACAAAAACTTTTAGAGTAGTGTTAGCAGAAGTAGTAAAACTAGCGCTGGTTAAAGGAAGTGGCCCTGCTGTAGATTGGAATAATTGGGTAATTTTCCACTTAGAACTTGTAATACCACCTGCCACTGTCAACGTATTGGTAGGGGTTGAGGTCCCAATTCCCACGTTTCCTGTGGCATCGATGCGAATTCTTTCAGTACCTTCAGTATTAAAAGAGATGGCTCCATTAGTTCCAGAATCAGTTACGGTAATGGTTGAATTGCCTGTTCCAATTTGATTGGCTCCGGTTGGAAGTGAGACTCCATTTCCACCTGAGTATTGGCAGTATAAAACTGCGACGTTTTTCGGACGGGTTTCTGTTGCAGTTCTAGGGGCTCCATTAGTTCCATCTGATATAGGCGCTTGAGAACTAGACCTTCCTGCTCCGCTAGATGCCGCATAAAAGCCGCTCTCAGCACCTGCATTTGCACTTGTATATTCTCCATGCCAGTGACCTTGAAATGCATCTGTCTGTGTTGCACCTGGGGCTCTGGTTCCACTAGGATCATTACCTGCTCCATTATCAATACCTCTTAAAAAACGTCCTCGGGCCGTTGTATACTCGGTCCAACCAGTTGGACAAGTGGTGGATTCAAACGCCATGATTGCACCTGTTGGAATCGATTGCCCGGCATAAACCCACGCTGATCCGTTATAGACTTCAATAAATCCGGTTGTTGTATTGTAAATTGTTAGTCCCGTAGCGGGAGTAGTTATAGCGTCTCTTTGAGTTGAATTCATTCGCGGTGGTAAAAATCCCGTGGTAGTTGAAACCATTTCGAGTAAAGCTTGTGGTGTTGCTATTCCAATTCCCACGTAACCATTATTTAAAATGGTCAGTGCTTCAGTAGCTCCATTGTTACCAACGAGAAAGTGCATATCAGCGGTTGTAGTTCCAACGCCTGAAGTGGTTTTTAATGTGAGTCCACTCGTAGTTGTGGTTCCACCTAAAATAGTTGAAGTTAAAACTGTTCCTGCTGAAACCGTTCCAGCTATTGCTGCTGAAGTTGCACTAATAGTAGTAAAAGCAGCGTCTGCTCTGGCGGTTGCTCCAATCGTAACGTTATCTAAAGTTCCTCCGTTGATATCAGCAGTGGTTAAAACTGCACTGGTAAGAGTTGTTACCCCTAAGTTTGAAATAGAGAGTCCACTCGCTCCAGCAAGAACAGAAAAAATCCCGGACGAATTTAATTCAAATAGAAAGTTATTGGTTCCTTGATGACAAAACTAGTTGCTGTATTTAAATTAGTTCCCGTTAAGACAATCTGATTATTTAAAACTTTTACACTGGAAATAATTATGGCCGAACTACTTGATGAGCTTGATGATTTTGCGCTTTTAGATTTGATTGCAACAGTGTTCTTGCCAATACATCCGATCAGCGTAAAAAGAAATAGAATTGAGAAAGAGTATAGTTCATACCTAATCTATATCTTAGCCTAGCTATAGACTAGGATTGAGAGGGGTATTTTATGCCGAGAAAAATCACCCAATTGTCCGACTGTTTTCATCGGCGATCTTGGCGTTTATTTGGCATAAATTTTTTAAAAAAAAAGAGAATTTTACCAATGAAAAATTTAAATAATAACGAACTAGTAAGAGTTATAAAAATGGCCGTCCAAAATGAGCAGGATAGAACGAATTGGGTACAAGTCTCTTTTTAAATACTGTCTTGTTGATCACCACATCGTCCCATTTTGTACGGGCGGGAGAACAGTATCAACTAACTTAAAAATATAAAATAAACTGAGATGAGAACTCTTGTGACTTAGAATTTTTATTTAGATTGAAGCTTAGGCCATAATATTTTGAAAAATAGAGTCTGTTTTCCCATGTAACGGTAAAATAGTTTTTATGATCTAGAAAAAGATAACTACCTTGATAAAATTGTAGAGCTGTTAAAAAATAATCATTCATCATCCAGCGCAGTCCTAGCGTTGGTCCACCACCTAAGCGAAGATTATGATTATTCGTGATTTTTTTAGTCGCTCCCAAATCTAGTAGCATTAAACCAAATAGTGTGAAATCGTTTTTCAAATTAACAGTTGCCCCTACTCCACCCTCAACCCCAATACTACTGTAAGGGTTTTCGCTATTTTTATCTTTGATTAATTTTTGACCTATACTCATTTTCCAAGAGAGATTTTTACGAGCTTCAGTTAAAGGGGGGAGTGAGAGCAGTTCATAAAGTGTCACATTTTTCATTCTCACTTTACTTGTTTTTTCATAGTAATCAAAATTAACTTCCCCCATTTTTAAAATCATGTAAGGAGAGAATCCTGTTTGTGGATCAGTAAAATCATGGAGTGAAAATTTAAAATGGAACTGTGCCAAGGTACCAAGCTTACTATCGTGGCCTATGCCAAGAGCAGCTTTTCTGGAAGGATGGCCATTGTGAGGGAGCTCTTTTTCAGGATGCACTTGAATACTATTAACTGAACTAAGTGCAATTTTACTTCTTTCTAAAAGATAGCGTTTTTTCCATTTAGTTTTTTCACTGTCCTCTTTTAAAATTGCTTCAGCATATTTGTAATCAATATAATTAAGTGCTAAATCTAAAATTTTCACTCTATCTTCTTCACTTAAACTATTTAACATTGATAAATCAGCATCTTCTTTAATAATTTGGTAAAAAATAGTTTTCTGATTTTGATTTAATTTTTCAAAATTATTATAAAATAGTGTACTACTTGATGGCCTATAATCGACGGATGCTACAAAATTTTCTTTAGTGTAAAGTGCATAAATGGTATCAATAGGAATTGTATAAATATATCCTTTGAAGGGAAGTTCATCTATAAAATGAAATTCTGGATTAATCGCATCGATTAGATTTAAAACATGGTAAGAGCAGTTTTCATCAAGAAAATAATAATCAAAATTGGTATTCCCTACTTCCCAAATGTGGTCAACTAGTCTCCCCACCATCTCTTCACTTAAATTAAGATTATAGCTCCAAAGATCTCGTGACTCATAATTATTGTACTCGCGTACTTTATAGTAGTAAGGAATTGCTATAAATGCACCAGGAAAGGCCCCCATAAATCCACCTACAACATAATAGAGTGGATTGGCCCCATTGGTTGCTGCTCCAAAATTGATTCCGGTATCAAGTAGCTCGTTATTGTTATTTTTATTCAAGCGTAAAAAAGTGTGTCCAAAAACTGAGGCAGGGTTATTGAGATAATAAGAAGAAAAGACAATCGATGCCGATTTTGCCTTAACCTGTTTAATAAAGTTATTATATTTTTCACAGCTTGGTTGAGGTAATTTAGTTGGATCGATTTTTAGCGTTGAAACTAACCACTTAAAGCGCAAAGGAAAGCGACAGATGGCATGCTCATTTGAATCCAACTGATCTGTTTTAAAAATAGCATCAATAAAAGTTAATAGTTCCGCTTTAGGATTATACTTACCATTTTTATCAGTAAAAAAAGCCTCACCATCCGCTTCACTCTTATAGGAGTTGATTATACCTTTACGATAATGGAGAAGTCTTAACCAAGCACTCTGTTCAAAGAGTCTACTGTTTCGAGCAGACTCTTTTACACTGTATTGGTAATCTTGAGCAAAAAGATTAAAGGAGAAAAGGAGTAGCGCTATTTTTAGATAGCACACTGACCACTCAGAACTCTCGTGATTTTTTCACTGACACCATTACTGTCACTGTAAATAGTCGCATAATTACTTTGCAGTTTATGGGCAATATCACCATTGCACTCTAAAATTTTTGAAATTGAGCTAATAGTTTCACCATTACCACGAGCGATATCAGTTTCAACAAAAACATGATTAGCTTCGATAAATTTTTGGAGTTTGGCCGTTTTATCTTCATCCGGTGGATTACAGTTAGATGTCCCTGAAGTAATTCCAAAAGATTGAGTACCTGTTCCATTGGTAGTAATGGCTAAAACTTGATTTCCATCTTTACCCATAATCATTGACCCAAGTCCACATCCGCCCATTCCAAAGTCAGAATCAGATGAGAAGGCTTGAAGTGAACTTAGTAATAAAGTAGCAACAAATATTTTTTTCATAATATATTTCCTCTATTTTTTAAATTAATTCTAATATAGCGTTAGCAATATCAGATGGTTCTGAATTTTTAAAAATTGTTGAATAGTTTTTCTGCAATTTTGCACTAAACTCTTTTTTGTCTTCAATTTTCATAATAGTAGCGAGCGTATTAACAGTCTCACCACCATTTTTAGAAACATCTGTTTCTAACTCTTGTTTATTTGCACTAATAAAATTAATCATATTTTTTCTAGTATCAGCACTATTAGGTGAAGATTCTGCTGTACAGTTTGATGTACCTGAAGAGACACCAAAAGTATTGTTTGAATAAGTGCCATTGGTTGTACCAGCTAACAGTTGTACTCCTCGATTATTATTATCACCAAAAATAACTGAGCCCAAACCACATCCGGCCATTCCATAATTTTGGCCAGTCAATCTATCGTGAATCGATTTGTTATGCTTTTTAGGTGTACTCTCCTCATCTTCACGGTGAGCTCTTTTAGTCTTTTTTTGGGCTATGGCCACTTGAGTGGTCAAAAGTAGTTAGTGCAAGTAAAAAAATTTTCATGTGAATAATCCTCTCAAATTTTTTGATAGAAAAATGGTAACATAATAAAAAGTAAAAGCAACTTAGGTGACTGATTTCTCTTTAATTTTTTGAGAATAGGGTGCAAATTTAAAAAGTAGCGCTAGCCCTGGAATGGCCACAACTGTACAGAAGATAAAGAAGTTAAACCAGCCCATTGATTCAGCTAGAAAGCCCGAAGAAGCCGATATGAAAACTCTAGGAACTCCCATTAAGCTTGAAAGTAGTGCATATTGAGTCGCTGTAAATTTCTTATTGGTGATACTTGCCATAAAGCCTACAAATGCAGCGGTTGCCATGGCCGTAGCTAAGTTCTCGATAATAACAACTGAAGAAAGAACGGTAACACTGTTACCTACTTTGGAGAGAATCGCAAAACCTAAAGTCGCAAACATCTGTAAAAATCCAAAGATCCAAAGCGCACGGTTAATTCCAATTTTTAAAATGATAATGCCACCTAAAATGGAACCTGCCATTGTGGCCCAAAAGCCGAAAAGTTTTACTACAGTTCCAATTTCAGTTTTAGTGAATCCCAATTCCAAGTAGAAGGGGGTTGTAAGTGCTAATGCTAGATTATCGCCTAATTTATAGAGTAGAATAAAAATCAAAATCGTAATTGCACTTGGTCTTTTTAAATAATCAACAAAAGGGTCAATTACCGACTCTCGTAAATTTTTAGGTGCTGCTTCTACCACTTTGGGTTCATGACAAAATAGCGTTGTGATTAACCCTACACTCATACAGGCGGCCATAACAAAAAAGACATATTTCCAAGGGATGTAGTCTGAGAGAATCATACCTCCCCCACTCACCATTAGCATTCCTACACGGTAACCGTAAACATAGTAAGATGAACCAAGCCCTAGTTCATTCTCCAAAAGATCTTCACGTCGATAAGCATCGATCACAATATCTTGAGAGGCACTAAAAAAAGTAATTAGAAAAGCGACAATCACAAATGAAGTTAGATTCATAGGACTAGTTAGTCCCATCCCTACAATTGAAAGTATAAGTAAAATCTGTACAATTAAAAGCCAACCTCTTCGTCTTCCAAGAAATGGAAGTGTAAAGCGGTCAAAAATTGGTGACCATAAAAACTTTACGGTATAAGGAATACCGACTAAAGACATGAGACCAATCTCTTTCAAACTTACATTTGCATCTTTGGCCCAAGCTTGCATTAACGTCATAGTTAAAAGCAGTGGAAGGCCAGCACTTATTCCCATGAGGAAAGCAGTTATAAGTCGACCATTAAGAATTTTTTTTAAAAACTGTTCCATGATTATGGAATCATATTTACGCGTATTGCATGTCTACCACCAGCAAAGTCAGTAGAGAACCACGCAATAACAATATTTTTTAAAGTATCTAAGCTAGAACTTCTTGATCCCAGACAGAGCACATTAGCATTATTATGTTCACGACTGAGTTTGGCCTCATCCACACTTTTACAAAGTGCTGCTCTTACACCTTTAAAGCGGTTGGCGGTAATTGACATACCGATGCCCGTACCGCAAATCAGAATCCCAAATTTTTTCTCATTCTGGTTATCAACTAATAACTCATTACAAAGTTTAATAGCAAATTCTGGATAGTTTACACTCTGATCACTGCTTGGGCCAAGATCGAGAACTTTGACAGAGGGAAACTGTTCCCTAATGAATTTCACTAGTTCAACTTTTGCCATATAGCCAGCGTGGTCGCTGGCTATTAGAAGTGTCTCAATACTGGTTGAGAGAACCATAAAATCATTCCTAAAAAATTAGTAACGATAGTGCTCTGGTTTATAAGGGCCTTCCGCCTTAATACCTAAGTAGTTAGCTTGAGCCGCGGTTAACACCTCAAGATCTACGCCTACTTTAGCTAAGTGGAGTCTCGCTACTTTTTCATCTAATAATTTTGGAAGTGTATAAACTCTGTTTTCATATTTACTTCCATTATTCCATAACTCAATTTGCGCCATTACTTGGTTAGTAAATGAGTTAGACATAACAAATGATGGGTGACCAGTTCCGCAACCAAGATTTACTAGACGACCTTCAGCTAACACAATTAATTTTTTTCCATTTGGATAAATGTATTGATCAACTTGCGGCTTAATTGTTACTTTTTTAATATTTTTATTGTTGTTTAAGTAAGCAACCTCAATTTCAGAATCAAAGTGACCGATGTTACAAACAATAGCGCCATCTTTCATAGCATCCATATGTTTACCTGTAATAACATCCACACAACCAGTAGAAGTAACAAAAATGTCACCGATCGTAGCTGCTTTTTCCATTTTCATTACTGGGTAACCTTCCATCGCAGCTTGAAGCGCACAGATTGGATCAATTTCAGTAATAACAACTTGAGCTCCAAAACCTTTAAACGCAGCTGCACAACCTTTACCCACATCTCCGTATCCTGCTACCACACACACTTTTCCAGCAATCATAACGTCAGTAGCACGTTTGATACCGTCAAGTAGTGATTCACGACAGCCATAGAGATTATCAAATTTTGATTTTGTTACTGAATCGTTTACGTTGAAAGCTGGAACTTTAAGTGTTCCTTTTGCCATCATTTCATAAAGTCTATGTACACCAGTTGTAGTCTCTTCTGAAATTCCTTTAATGTTTTTTAACATTTCAGGATATTTTTCATGAACCATCATGGTTAAGTCACCACCATCATCAAGAATCATGTTCATTGATCCACCATCTGGCCAACGTAACGTCTGCTCAATACACCAGTCATATTCAGCTAAAGTCTCTTCTTTCCAAGCAAAAACCGGAATACCCGCAGCAGCAATCGCTGCAGCCGCATGATCTTGCGTTGAAAAAATATTACATGATGACCAACGCACCTCGGCACCCAATTTCGTTAAGGTTTCGATTAAAACTGCCGTTTGGATTGTCATATGAAGACATCCTGCGATTCTTGCCCCTTTTAACGGTTTTTTTGAGCCATATTCTGCTCTAATCGCCATTAATCCTGGCATTTCTGATTCAGCAATCAATCTCTTTTCTTCCCCACTCAGCTAAGTTGATATCTTTTACCTTATAATCATTTTTTACAGTAGACATAATCTTCTCCTAAACATAAAGAACGCTGTTAATAAATAAAAATCGGATAAAATATAACACTCAAATTTATATAAGGTAAAGGTAAACACGCTTGAAAAATCAATTTTTTATCTCTTGTCCTCGCTATTTAGAACCAACACTTGTCAATGAATTCAAAGAGTGGGGCTTTTTTGATCGTCATGAGCTGGATGAATCTACTGAAGATCGCGTTAAAGAAGTTAATGGTGGAGTCTATTTCAATGGAAATTTTGAAGAGGCTTTTCATGTTATTTTTAATTCACGTATAGCGAGCCGCGTTTTTTTATTAGTAGACTCTTTTCCAATTGATGAAGCAAAAAATATCTACGAAATGGCCATTAAAAAAATTAAATGGGATGACTATTTTCAGATCGATCAGACTTTTAAAATTAACACTCTGATTGACCAAAAACTTTATAAAGAGAATCCTCAACAACTTAATTTAAAAAATTCAGTCTACTTTTCACAACTGCTTAAAGATGGAATTGTCGACTATTTTAGAAATAAATTTAATAGCCGTCCTAGTGTGAATTTAAAAAATGCCGATGCCTCTTTTCTCATGCATTTAGAAATGAAGGAGGGAGCCAAGGCCCGTGATAATAAAACGTTTGTGAATATTTTTATCGATTTAACTGGAATGCCACTAAGTAATCGTGGGTACCGAACAATGACGGGGCCGGCACCATTACGTGAAAATTTAGCCGCTGGTCTTTTTCTCAATTCTCACATTGAAGATCTTTATGAAAAATTTGATAATAAAGATAGAAAAAGTAAACCTTATATTATTGATAGCATGTGTGGAACAGGTACTTTTTTAATTGAAGCACTTCTCTGTGTACTTAATATGCCACCTAGCTATTTGAAAGTTATGCACTATACTTCAAACAATAAAGTTTGGGATATTGTAGCACACGCCTATTTCACTAAAAGTCCCAAACTCCAAAAACAGTTTTTTAATAAAATGGAAGAGACCAAAAAAATCGCCCAAAAAATTCTTAAACAATCAAGTAGTGATCTTCCCTATATTTTCTTAGGCTTTGATCAGGATCGAAAAAGTTTAGAGATAGCTGACGCAAATATTAACCGCGCCCACTTAAGTCCTTTTATTAAACTTAAGCGTGAAGATGCACTTAAACTGATTCCACCGCATGAAAGTATTGGACTTATTTTCTGTAATCCTCCTTATGGAAAAAGACTTAAGGCCAACGACACAGTGGCTGACTTTTCTTTAGAAGAGATTGAAAAAAATCAGGAAGAGATTAAAATTCAAACTGAAGAGCTAGAAAAACTCTATCACGAATATGGAGAACAGCTAAAACGACAGTTTAAACATTATCGCGCACTGGTTTTTACCGGAAACTCAGAGATGAGAAAAAAGATATCACTTAAGACTTCAGCTAAAATTCCTTTCTTCAATGGGGATATTGAATCACGTCTTTTAATCTACGATCTCTATTAATTATTTGACGAGCAAGCCTTCAATTTTTTTCATGAAGTTGGGAGTTGAGTACATTTTGAGTAGATCCATATTAACCACTTTATCGTAATGTTTACTAGACTTACTAAAAAAATAGTTAGAGACGTCGGCATCTTTTAAAAAGATGGTATGTCCTTTTTCATTGAACTTTCTAAGAATAAAATCGGAATCAAGATAACAGATATCACGGATACAAAAGTTTTGGGCCAGATAAACTATAATACACCAATCACAGAGTTCCACTAAGGATCGTTTAATTTTAACCCCTTTAGGTGAGGATAGATCCGTCCAGTGAACTTTAACTTCAATACGCTTATCTTCTTTCAAAAAATCGAAACCACGCTGCGAGGTCGATTTCTCCTGCTTTAATCCAAAGATACCTTTACTGATCCATTCACCAAATTGGATGGGCATATTTTTTGAGTTAATCAGAATATTCTGAGACTTTAAAACCTCATATTTTTTGCCAATCAAACTAAGCGCATCAATGATCGCTTCATTATCGGGGTAATAGAGAAATGCCGACTTTTTTTGAATAGGAATAGGAATCTTTTTTGAGAACTGCTTCTCATACCATTCAGCAAAGTGGGAACTATCTACAAAATCAAACGAATTGTAGCAAAAACCCATATGGTTTAGATCAGTTACACCTTGAATTTGGGGATATTTTTTAAAATATAGGATAAAAGTGCAGAATGAGATATCTGCGCCTACCAATAGGTGAGATTTGCCATAATCAGTACTTCCATGAGTAGTCTGGCAAAATTTTTCAATTAAATGAAAAATATCCTTATATTCCATCAAGTCCTTCCTAAAATTATCTTACCACTTAATTTTAAAAGAAATAAATAAAAAAGGCCATTTTTATGGCCTTTTCCAGTTACTTATAAAATTAAAACCGTTTTTAAAATGATGTTGGGTCAAAAAAGATCTCTTGGGCTATTCCGTTAGTTGAACAATGATACTAACTGGTTTAATGAATTGGGATATCTGCACTTAAAATATAGACATTTCCTGATTTATGTTGAACTTGATAAGCTTCACCCACTGATTTTATATAATTTGAGCCCTGTTCCACCATACTCTTGAAAGCATTTGGCAGATTAATTTTATAAAATCCTACGACTTGCGCTGGATCTAAAATGGTGTTGAGTAGATTCTTTAATTCAGCATCACTGGCGGATTTCCTGAGTATAGGTTGGCACTAAATTCGCCATATCAATATTTCTACCACCGTTACTGAGTTAGAAACATTAGAAGTGGTACAAGTAAAAATACTTAAACACTCCGTCGTATTTACATTCACGGTAGTGGACGATTTTTTGAAAACAAACTTATGAGTCCCACCTAATTTAGGAAAAGCAAGGTTAGCTACCTTTGCTTTAAAGTCATTTAACATCGTTGAAGCATCTGGTGTTATTGCATTATATGTTGGAGGTACCGGAGTAGGTGTTGGAACTACTGGTGGTACTACAATTTGTGCAGTTACGGCAGCTGGAGCCGGTGCTTTAGACTCAGAACATCCAACTAGCAACGTTCCTATTAAAGCTAATGAGAATGATAATAACTTCATATATAGGCCTCCTAAAAAAAAGCAAATTACTTCGAGTACAGTTACCTATCGGCATTTGAACAAAATAGTTTAGTTCTAATAAATATTATTGATTATTCTGTAGTTGTAGCAGTTACCGTAATGTAGTCAGAGTAACTTCCCGCAAGCTTATCGGTAATATTACCTATGGTTACCAAAACTGGTAGTGGGGCACTAGTAGCGTAATAGATGCCACTGCCAGTTGCTACATCCACAGGTGTGGTTGAACTTCCAGCAAGGTTGATATTTACATTATTAACTTTAAGGCCATAAGAAACTAGTGAGTTGTAGGAGGCATGTTTAAGATTACCATTATTTTGCGAAGAGAAGCTCACTTTAAATCCAGCATTGGTTAAAACTCTCATATCAAATCCCTGCTGCTCACCGGTTGTAAGTGTTCCAAAATTGAGTGTTTGACTGGTATCTAAAACGTCATAGGCAGCGCCAGAGTCCACTAATGAAATATTAATAACTTTAGGTACAATAGTAGTTACCGTTACACTAGTTGAATAGGCTGGAATTGTAGTATTACCTCTATTCCCTTCGAAAATTTTTACGATATAGGTGTCAGAGTAAGTTCCACCGGCATACATGCCAGTAGGGGGAGCTATGTAGGGCATTTTGACATAGTAACTTACGGCCCGAGTAGAGTTACTACCACTAAAACTAGCACTGATCACCTCATTAGCGTTAGTTTGATCCAAAACATCTTTAATCACAAATGAGGTAGAATTATTTTTATATAAATTATAATTAAGGGTATTCGAATTGAGTGCGAGTCTGCGCGAATAGGTACTACTCCCACCTTTAGTCATGGTAATAAAAAAAGGACGACACCCACCGGAGGTGTTGGTTCTAGTGGCAGTAAAATTCACCTGCTGCGAGAGGTTGGCATTAGTCCAAGGTAATGTAACATTACTTATGGTTAGGCCAAGACCACAAGCTGCAAAGAGCTTAGTCGATAGAGTGATAGTTAAAAGCATTAGCATATATTTCATCGTAATCTCACTCCTCTTTTTTCAAAACAATATTACCAATTTTGAAAATGCCTTGAATGTTATCTTGAATAACCATTTTGGTAGGTAAATGTTTTTGTTCTTCTAGCTGGATAGTATACTCTCCACTCTTTAATCCTTCAATCATAAAGCGCCCCTGTTTATCGGTAAAGAACTCAACTCGATCATTATTATCATTAACATTAACTAGCTGACCAACTATTAGTTTCCATGGAGAATTATGCTGATCAATTAAATAACCAATCAAGAGGATATTGCCGGGTTCACCAAAATCGATAACATGACCCGATTTATAGGTGGGAAATAGCCAGTAGTAATCTTTGCCAATATTTTTTCCAGGCGAGATGAGTGTACTATCGAGTTGAAGATTGAATGGCTGATAGGGTGACATACTAGGAACAACTCCATTATTCCAATAGCTAGCATGAGCAAGATCACCTTCCACGTTAGGATTCACCGCAATCTCTTCACCTTTTAAATATTGATTGGGACTAATGATGGCAAAACTACTGCTGACCGGACGTGAAAAAGCAATGCGATTTTGAGCCCATACAATTCCTTGACCGAAACGAAATTGCGAGCTGTTAGCTATTTTCGATTTAAATTTATCATCAGTCACATCATGTTTAAAATTGGTAACAAACTTTTCATGTTCAAAACCAAAAGAGCCACGATAGCGTTGATACTGATCCGACTGCTCAACACCTACACCACCATTTACATACCCTATTCTATTTTGGCTTCTAAAATTAAAATCTCCACGTTTATTTTCATTTTGAGTATCATAAAAGACATTTACTGATTGCTTATCTTCTGGAATATCATAATTTAACATTACAAAAGCGGTATCGTTCCATTCGTTATTAACCTGACGATTACGTGATAAAAAGAGCGAACTAGATAATTTTTTAGTCCAACGATTACTAAAAGAAAGTGAAAGTTGGTACGGATCAACTTCCACTGGCGTCTTATTTAACGAATAGTCTAAATTTAAATTGACCGACATATTCTCCCAAAGATTTTGTGAATAACTTGCTCCAAAGCGGTCACGAATTTTATTGTTAGGATTTAAATTTCCTAAAGTTGCAAATTGTGGTCCAATACGCTCTTCACTAAACGAGAGTCTTCGAGTTGTTCCTTGGGGACCATGATAATCAAATACTTGATAGATTATTTTAAAAGCATAATCCTGATCAACATAATCTGTATCACTTCCCACCATATCGATACTAAAAATTCCCAGTGGAGTTGAGAAAGTATTTTCCAGTCCTGCTAAACTTTGATAATTGTCACC
The DNA here is from genome assembly GCA_046328975.1 of Bacteriovoracaceae bacterium. Lineage (GTDB taxonomy): Bacteria > Bdellovibrionota > Bacteriovoracia > Bacteriovoracales > Bacteriovoracaceae > JAXLVO01. Next base: position 32,210 of record JAXLVO010000017.1, read on the forward strand.
TTGATAATAGAAGCCGGGGGACCAGAAGTTGGTAAAGGCATACCGATGGAACAGGGAAATGGTCCGTTTATTATCATTTTTAGAATAGACTCTAACTCCATTCTCATCTTGATAGGGAACACCTACTGTATAATTAAAATCATGTGTTCCTTTTTTTAAAAGATCTTTGGAGGTATGGTGAAGAAAATTGAGCGTCTCATTTCGGCCAGAACTATCGGTAATTTCTAAGCGTACATCATTAAGTCCGGCTTGAATGGGAAGATCTTCAATCGAGTGGTTTCCGGCATTAAGATCGAGGTTGCGAATAAAACGATCATTAATAAAAATTTTCACACTTGAATTATTTTTTAAATAAAAGTCTTGAGAACTTAGCGCAGTTGAAATTTTACCTGGGCTTAATGAAAAATCATTATCAATTGAAATCCCAGCCAGCGGTCGATAGGTTTCATACCCTTTCATATCGTAACGAAGATCACCAAGCATAGCACGAACATTGGCAGATGGAAAATCTTTAACTAATCGGACATCTCTACGTTGAAAAGGGTGTTGATTATACTCAACATAATCTAAATCCCCTTCTAATACAAACGAGTAAATATTTATGGCTGACTCAAAGTTGGCCTTAAGTGGATTTTGAATACTACTAGTATACTCATAATCTTTAGTCACATAATAATTAAGATAGGTACTAAAATTGGCAGGTTTTAAAAAAGTAAGATTTTGATAATTATATTTTGTATCGATGGAGACAATATTTTTTTTGCGAATAGTAGGATCTAACATAATTGAAAGTTCAACACTATTGACATCAAATCGATTATCAAAACCTAGCTGTTTTAGTTTTTTAGGTTCAATAAATCCATCAGAACTTAAACTCTTAAAGAGTTTCTCATAAGCTTCTTGGTTGCTATAATTTTTGAATCGGTTGAGATGAGGTCCAATATTAATCCGTTTAACCACTGTATCATTTTCCACTATGACTTTAATCATCTCTTCATACTGACTTTCAATAATAAGTGGAACTAGTAGGGTTGACTCTTTTTCCGCAAAAAGATTTAAAGAAAAAAGTAACGCAAAAATTAGAAACAAATTAATTTTTGTCAAAATCAATGGATACCGTAAAATTTGGATTAAGTTTTTTAATCTCATTGGGAACCGCTATGACAAATTTTCGTGTCGATTGTGCTAATATATTTTCGCCAATAAAGCCCGCTAAACCAGCCGCCTCGATGGAAGTTTCACCTTGATCACCATTTTTAATTTTCACTTTGAGATTTTTTAAAATCTGATGTTTATTACCACTATTATTTAGGGTGATGATCAATTTTTTCTTGATGGAATCATGCTCCTGTTTAACCACTGTCACATTACTTTGGGTAGTACCTGGGTCAACATAAACCGCTGCTACATAACGAAGTAAAACTTTGATATTGGCTTGGCGTTTATTTTTTTCGGCTTTATCGCCCATATCAATGGGTAGCTGTTCCGCGATTAATCGGTAAGCTAGTTCATCTTTAAAATTTTCACCTTTCATCCAGGTTACTCTCACCGCTTTTTTCTGGAAAGGGTCCATGACGATATGAAACGGTTGAATGAGAAAATCATCTTCCACTTCAGGTTGGGTCTCCTTCCCCTCTTCATCCATTAAACGTTTACTCATACTTAAACGAACTGCAATTTTTTCATTACTGTCGTTCTCTAGTTCAAAGAGTTTAGAAGCATCTCTTCCAGTAAGCGCAAAGGTCGCACTCATCGGTATGAATTTAAATGCAAGAGCAGTGCCGCAATAGAAGAGAGTTAAGGAAATTATACTGAAAATTCTTTTCATTATATAATTTAAATGGAATTTTTAGTGATTTGCAATAGTTTGTTTAGATGGCCTTGACGTTTAGATAGAGAACATCCGAATATTGTCCGTTGGGAAAGGAGTTAGCAACATCACTAGCAGGAAGGCGAATTTTTAAAGCCTGCTTACCATTAGAACTGATCTTTAAAGGCGACTCTTTTTTGGAAATATCAAGCGTATTTTTGCCCACTTTCACCGTATAAGGCATACGAATAGATTCGCCATTTTTTAGTACTCCACCATTCTGAGAGTTGACTGAAATTTTATATCCGGCAAAGAAATTACTCTCGGTTAAAAATGAGGTAATCTCTATCTCTTGAATATCTCTTACCTCTTCTAAGCTTAATCTAGTAAATTGAGAAGCAATACTAACCCCCATTTCACTTCTAACATAGCCAACGAGAAAAAGCTTTGCCGTGTCTTCAGCTATGACTTCGTAGTTATAGAGGGGCAGATAGAGTAATAGAAAAAGGTATAAAAAAATACGCATGATTTCTTTATCGGAATTGTTGAAATCATACTTGATTATTTTGGTCGGTTTATAAAATATATCAGCTAGTTAGCTTAGATAGTTTGAGTCAAATCGGCCCTAAAATTAAAAGGGCCACGGTAAAGTGGCCCTAGTATCAAAAAGTTGTTCTAAAAAATTTAGTTAGCTTGAATAGTGAATGTTAAAGTATCAGAATAGTTACCTTCAACTAAGTTGGCCGCAGCTTGACCAGTATATGAGATATCAAAGTTTTTTGAAGTATTATATGCGCCAGCTGTAGATTGGTTAAAAATGTTTTGTGGAGTTGTACTTAATGTAACAGCTGTTCCGTTATATCTAGCAGTATAACTTACAAAAGCTGAGGTACTAGCATGATTTAATTTACCAGCGTTAGCAGATGATAGTAGAATTTTATAACCTGTTACTGAGTTACTCACTTCTTGTACCGCACCCACCACTAAGTTAGTAGCGTTGCTGGTTAAATCTAAGTTGTTATTCACCCCCGATACTGGAGTAATACTAATCGATAGAACTTGAGCTATTGTACCTTGGAGTAACAAGGTTCCAGTGGTTGCGGCAAAGCTGATTACTGGTAGTGTCATTAAGGTTAAGCTTAGAATGGATTTTTTTAAGAATTTTGTTGTCATAATTGAAACTCCCCTACTTCATGTTAAAAGTTCAAAATGCCTGAACTATTATATACAAATCCCGTGCCAATGCGTCGATTCATAAATTAGATACTTACTCGACCTAAAAGTGCTATTTCTTAGACAAAAAAGCACTTTGTGTCATGAGTATCGTCACTTGCAGAAAATATCTTATATCCTTTTAGGAGTTATTTTAAAGAGCGGTATAAATTGCACCAAAAAAATTGAGCTAATTAACTTTTATTTAGCTTGTCATCTAATAAATAAAAGAAAAAAATAGCTCTCACTTTTTAACACTCTTGATAAGGGCGATTATGTTTTTTTAAGAATATTCACTTTAATTATCCTGTTTATTTCAACCACGCTACGCCAAACTCGCTTACTGCCTGAAGGTAGTCCCAGCTCATTTAACCCCTCAGATTACGACTGATGGAACTAGTAACAATGCCTCTGCTCACACTGTCTATAACACACCTCCATTGGTTTTAAGTATGGTGAAACAACAATTGAACCTTCACTGGCAGAAAAGTGGAAATTTCAAAAAGATGACCTACTCTACAAATTCACCTTAAGAAAAAATGTAAAGTTTCATAAAGTACCACTGACTATTTTAAACCGACTCGAGATTTTTAATGCTGACGATGTGCTCTTCTCTTTTAATCGCCAACGCTTAAAAGATCACCCATACTATTTAGTGAGTGGCGGAACGTATGAGTATTTTCAATCGATGGAGATGAATATTAATTGATCAAAGATATTAAAAAGTTGATGATTATACCGTTCAATTTGTTTTAACGAGGACCTGAATCACCATTTCTAGCTAATCTTGCCATGAGTTTTTCGTCAATACTATCCAGTGAATATGGTGAAAAGTTACTAAGGAGAATACCAAAGAGAAAATCGATATGTTCCCGATTGGAACTGGTCCTTTTGTATTTAAAATGTATAGTAAAGATTCACTCATTCGATTTGAAAGCCAATCCGACTTATTATGAAGGTAAGCCTAAAATTGATAAACTTATATTTGCGATAACACCTGATGCTCATGTTAGATTTCAAAAACTCAAAGGAAATGAGTGTCAGTTTATCGCTGAACCTTCCCCTCAAGATATCATGAACTTAAAACAAGATAAAAATCTTACTATCATGCAAGCGCCTGGACTTAATGTCGGCTATATTGCTTTCAACGTTAAGAAAAAGCCCTTGATAATCTGCTTATACGGATGCCATTAATCGCGCCACAACAAAAAAGCCTACATTGATGGTATCTATTTAAATCAAGCCATTGTAGCTAAAGGTCCAATTCCACCAACATTATGGAGCTACCATAGCGGACTTAAAGATTATGATTATGATCTAATCCAAGTGCCAAAGCACTTATGCAAAAAGCGGGTTACCTCAAACGGATTTAATAGTGAGTTTGGACACTTCCTTGGTTTCACGTCCTCATAATCCTAATGGAAAAAATGGGAGAACTTATCCAAGCTGATTTAAGTCAAATTGGTATAAAAGTTAAACTTATTACTTACGATTGGCCTACCTATTTAAGTAAATCCCGAACGGGGGACCACCCGATTATTCAAATGGGTTGGACTGGCGATAATGGAGATCCAGATAACTTTTTAGGTGTATTACTAGGTTGTAGTGGAATAGAAGGAGGATCAAATTTAGCACGATGGTGTAATCCAACTTTTGATAAACTCATCCAAGAAGCTAAAAAATTAACTGTAAAAAGTGAGCGTGAAAAAAAATATAAGACGGCCCAAGAGATTTTTCATAATGAAGCTCCATGGGTGCCAATTGCTCATGCTACAACCTTTAGGGTTTTTAGTAACAAAATTAAAAACTATAAAATAGATCCTTTTGGTGGTGATGTGTTTAACAGTATAGATTTGGTTGAATAATGGTTAAGTTTTTTGCTAAAAAAATTTTAGCTTTTATTCCAACCTTTTTTCTTATTACCCTAGTCTCCTTTGCGCTCATTCGTTTGGTTCCGGGTGACCCTGTTATGTTGCTTTTAGGTGAACGTGGGGCCAATCCAGCTACTTATCTTGAATTAAAAACTAATTTAGGACTCGATAAACCGCTCCCAATTCAATATCTAAATTTTATGAAAAATTTCTTTCAAGGTGATTTTGGAACCTCAATTGTCTCACATATTTCAGTTTGGGAAGAGTTTAAAATCCATTTTCCAGCAACAGTCGAACTCTCAATTGTGGCCTTAATCTGGTCAACAATCTTAGGTATTGGTTTTGGAATACTGGCTGCGTACAAAAAAAATTCCCTTTTTGATGTTTCGCTTATGTCAATTTCACTGGCTGGATACTCTCTACCAATTTTTTGGTGGGGTCTTATGCTTATTATGTTTTTTTCGTTAAAATTAAATTTAATGCCTATTTCAGGTAGAATTAATATTCTCTACGAGATTCCAGAGATTACAGGATTTATGCTTATTGATAGCTTAAAAAGTGAATATGGTTGGACCGGCTTTTGGGATGCCCTTCACCACTTAATTCTTCCTAGTGTCGTTTTAGGAACAATTCCATTTGCGATTTTAGCTCGAATTACCAGAACAACTATTTTAGAAGTGATTAATGAAGATTATATTAAAGCAGCAAAAGCACGTGGAATTCCTATGAAAAAAATCGTAATTCATTATTCGCTTAAGAATGCCTTAATCCCCATTATTACTATGATGGGAATTTTACTTGGCTCCCTTTTAACTGGGGCCATTCTTACTGAAACGATTTTTTCTATTCCAGGAATGGGTAAATGGTTATTAGGTGCAGTTGAAGCACGTGATTATCCCGTAATACAATCCTCTCTCATTTTAATTACATTAATTATTATGTTTATAAATATTTTGGTTGATCTCATCTATGCACTTATTAATCCTAAGGTGAGACGCTAATGAATTTAAATAGTTTGAAAAATCATTATAGTATTGTAATTGGATTTGCTGTTTTTTGCTTTTTCTTAATTATTTCACTTTGTGCTCCTTTACTTGCAACCCATGATCCTAACACCGTTTTTAGCGAAAGTTTTAGATTGAGTCCTAATAGCATCTTTCTTTTTGGTACAGATGATTTAGGACGTGATATTTATTCACGCATCTTGTATGGGGGAAGAGTCTCCTTAGGTCTTGGATTTATCGTAGTAATTAATTCAGTATTTTTAGGTACGGTACTGGGCCTTATCAGTGGTTATCTAGGCGGTATAATTGATCAAATCATTATGCGAATAGTGGATCTGCTCATGAGCATTCCAGGAATACTTCTCGCCATTTTAATTGTAGCAATTTTAGGAACAGGTACCACTAACGCTATAATTGCTGTTACACTTTTTTATATCCCTCAATTTATTAGAATAATTCGTTCACAAGTGATTGATGAAAAAAATAAACAATATGTGCTAGCTTCAACAACGATTGGAGCCTCTAAATCTCGTCAAATGTTTGTAAATATCCTACCCAATTGTTTACCTTTAATTATCATTCAAGCAACCATGAGTTTTAGTAGCGCTATTTTAGATGTAGCGGCCCTGGGGTTTCTTGGACTGGGAGTTCAAGCACCTACCCCAGAATGGGGAACTATGCTCAGTGATGCTAGAAGCTATATGGACACTCAACCTTACATGGTGATTATCCCAGGCCTTGCCATATTTTTCATTGTGATTGCCCTTAATCTACTGGGTGATGGATTACGTGACATACTTGATCCAAAACTAAAGAGACAGAGTTAATATGGAAGGAACAAAAATTCTTAACATTGAAAACCTTGCCATCTCTTTTCAAGTCAATAGTCAGAAAGCTATTCCAGTAGTGAACAATGTTAGTTTCTCAATATACAAAGGAGAAACTGTAGGTATTGTAGGTGAATCGGGTTGTGGAAAAAGTTTAACCTGTGCTTCGATTTTAGGAATTCTCCCAGATAATGCTAGATCAACCACCAGTAAATTCACTTTTTTAAATTTTCAAGGTGCTGAAGCGATTAATCGACTTAGGGGTGAGAAAATTAATATGGTTTTTCAAAATGCTCTTAGTGCACTCAATCCCTGTATGACCATTGAACACCATTTTTTAGAGTATTTAAGTACACATACCAAGCTAACTAAAAGTCAAATGCGTTTAAAAACTGAAGAGATTTTAAAAAAAGTGGGAATAAGTGAAGCAGCGGCCAGAATGAAAGCCTATCCCCATGAAATGTCAGGAGGTATGTGTCAGAGAGTAATGATTGCACTCGCCATTATTAGTAAACCGGAACTCTTAATTGCCGATGAACCAACTACAGCTCTTGATGTTTCAATTCAATCACAAATTATTTTTTTACTAAAAGAACTACAAACCGAATTTAAAATGTCACTAATATTTGTATCCCATAATCTTTCCCTTATTTCTCAAATATGTGATCGTATCATTGTTATGTACGCAGGAGAAATTGTAGAAATGGGTAATACTATGAGTATTATTGAGAATCCTAAACATCCTTATACTAAAGGACTAATAGATTCTCTTCCTGAAAAACAAGAGACACATACATTAGGAAAACTTCCAACCATCTCAGGAATTGTCCCAGACTTAAAAAACAGACCGAATGGATGTATTTTTCATAATCGCTGTAAGTATGTTCAAGAACGCTGTAAAAATGAACATCCCATAGAAACTTTTAAAAATGGTGAATCAGTTCGCTGTTTTTATCCATTGGAGTCAATATGAGTAATTCAACTCCAATTATCCGGTGTGAAAATATTGCTAAATTTTATAGGTCTCAAAAATGGTTTAAATCCTTTGAAATACGTGCCCTCGACAATGTAAGTTTTTCCATTGAAAAAGGAAAAAGTATTGGAATTGTTGGTGAGTCTGGTTGCGGAAAATCGACACTAGCTAAAACGCTAATTGGACTAGAACCTTTAACTTCCGGTAAAATCTATTTTGAAGGTAAAGATCGAAATGATTTAAAAAAAGAATTTCTCATTAGTAAAATTCAAATGATGTTTCAAGATCCATATACTTCTTTAAATCCTAGAAAAAAAGTTTGGGAAATTATTGCTGAACCACTAATAGTTAATTTAAAAATGGCAAAGCCTGATTATATGCTTGAAGTGGAAAAAATGATGAAGTTAGTGGGACTTAATCCTCAAAATCTTAATCGATATCCTCATATGTTTAGTGGGGGCCAACGCCAACGTATTAATTTAGCTCGAAGTTTAATTTTAAAACCAGATTTAATTATTTTAGATGAACCAGTTTCAGCATTGGACGTATCAATTCAGGCCCAAATTTTAAATCTTTTGACGGATCTTCAACACGAATTGAAATTAACTTATCTTTTTATTTCCCATGACCTCTCTGTAATAAAGTTTTTATGTCATAAAGTAATTGTGATGTATTTAGGTAAAATTGTGGAAGAGGGTTCCGTTGCTCAAGTTTTTAACAATCCACTTCATCCCTATACAAAGAGTTTGTTAAATGCAACACCTAAACTTGCAACAAGTAATAATGCTCAAAAAAACAGTTTTATTCCCATCCAGGGAGAATTACCATCACCTTATAATCCACCCCAAGGTTGTCATTTTGCAAATCGCTGTCCTCAAAAAATGGCAAATTGTGAGTTAACTTATCCAAGAACTTACTTTAAAAATGGGGGCCAAGTGGCTTGTAATTTATATGAATAAGTTGAATTATTTAGTTATTGTTCCATTGACCAAAAATCAACTGATTTATCAGAATAACAGAATCATTACCATTCCTATTATTAATAAGGCAAAAATTAATTCTACGTTAAAAAATTTTATTCTTGAAAAAAAACTTAAACTTAAAAGTAGTTTTAAAAAACTCCCTATAAAAACAATTAATGGAAGCGATTACCATGCTATAACATTTCTAACTAATCCAACTAAAAACAAAAGTTTAAGCTGTAAAAGAATTGAAAAGATTTCCGTTGAGTTTCTTGCACCTTATGACCAGATTCTCTGTGAAAGTATAGCTATTTTTAATCTACCATTTAATTCCTATAGAAAAAAAGTTTTCTTTTATGGTGGAAGCTTTAATCCACTTCATAAAGGGCATATTGAGTGTGTTAGACAATTTCCATTTAAAAAAGATCTAGTGGTTGTTCCTGATTATAACCCATTTAAAATGAAACCTAAATTTAGAAATATTTTTCAAAATTACCAGAGTCTGTTAAAAGCTTTTAGTAAGTTTAACGTCTCCATCTATTCAGGGTTTTATGGTCTCACCAAACCTAATCCCACTTATATTTGGTTAAAAAAAATTAAAGCAGGTAAAATTGGTCTTGTTATGGGTGATGATAATTTTTTAACTATTGAAAAATGGTATAAAGCCAACCATTTACTAAAAAAGATTGAGTCACTTTACGTCATTCCTAGAGTTTATAACATCCATGATATTCTAGCTCACAAAGCACAACTCACTTTAAAATTCACTAGACTTAAAATATTTATTTTAAAAGAGCACTCTTATCAAAATCTATCATCAACAGCTATACGTAAGAAGAAATTATGACACCAAAATTTTATATTGATCGTGATTTAAAATCAGGAAAACTCTATATTGCTCCTTCGACAATAGTGAAAACACATCTTTACTTAATTTTAATTCCAGATCTCTATAACGGAGAAAAAATACTTAAAGCTCTAATCATAGGCAAAATCAAATCACCTTTAGAAACACCTAAAAGTTATAAAATGCTAGAAGCTAAAGAAGAGCATTTTGGATCATTAAGCGGAGTAGTCTATATTTATGAATTTATAGGAAAGCTCACTTAAAATTTCTTTTCAATTATGGAAACTCCACCACGATCATCCCGGACTACACCCACAATCAAAAATGAACCCGAATTTGGCTGACTAGTATATTTAGCATTTTTTCCTACTTCAGTTTTAGGATAATTAATATTACCTGAACTAGTAAACCAAGCTATTTTAAAACTCTCACTTTTAGTTTCAACCGTTCCATCCACCTGTTCATAATTATAGCTTTCAACGTTGCCATAGCTTAAACTAATTTCATCATTTTTATTTGGCTTCTGAGTTATGGCCGAACCATTAACATTAATTTGAGTCACCGTTGGGTTCTGATTTAGTGTTGTTCGATTAGTGACTAAAATTCTTCTAAAAGCTTTAACTGTTAGATTATCAACGGAAAAAGTAAAAATAACTATTACTGCTACCCCATTATATTTCTCTCGTTCACTTTTACCAGAAAAAATATAGTTAGGAAGAGTTAATGTTACACTTGATCCAAGACCTGAATAGAGATTATTTGAATAAGTAGTTGAATCAAAATTATAAGAGCTTGAATATTTATAGGGATCATGATCACACTTAACTTCTGCACCAAATGTAACACCAGGATCAAGACACATTTCAACTGTTCCTGCCGTAATCCGCCCTCCACCATTTATATCTGAAATATAGGGTGTAACGGTAGTATTAAGTGAGCCTAAAATATTGAGTTCAGGCGAACTTGTGGTTATTGCTAATACTCTAAAAGAATTTAGTTCTTCAACTCGCTTAAAAGGATCTTTACCACAAGCTAAAAAAAGTAAAGTAAGTAAAATTAAAAAGTTATTCATTTTAAAACTCTCCTTTTAAACCAAGGGTAGGTAGAATGGGAAGTCCTCGCACTTTTTGATTTTGAGTGTAATCATACGAGTACTGGATATTAGATGAATTTTTCGAATTAGTAACATTTTGAATATCAAGATATCCTGAAAGAATCCAAGTGTCGTATACAAATTTTCTATCAATCCGAATATCCAGTTGTTTAAAATGATCAAACCGCTCTGAATAAATTT
>JAXLVO010000018.1:0-42525 GCA_046328975.1 Bacteriovoracaceae bacterium
GTACTATGATCAAAAAATGATCCTTCAGTTAACATGGCCGGAGCATCTGCATATTTCATTACCCCAAGATTCCAGATATAGACACCTTTCATGGCCCGAGGTGTAGGAGTATTATCACTTGGAAAATCGGCAGGAGCTTGAAGCATTAGCGGAATAATGTCAGAGCGCCAACTTACACCGTTAAAAATTGGAAGTTGCATACTTTTATTCATTTCAAGCATGGCCGCATAAGCTAATGCTGCTCCATCAAACATGTCCCCACGTAAAATATCTTGAACTAATCTGAAGCGATAATATGGATTATCTACTCTAACTTTTTCAACATGACCTTTAACGAACGACATAATAGGTTGTCGATCAGGTGAACTACCGCCTGCATTGTAGTGAATATAGATCATAAGATCTGGTCTAAAACTATTCATGGCTTCGGTTCGAAAGCGCCAATCTTCAAAAATAAAACGACGTTTACTAAAGAATAAGAGGAGCTGATTTCTTAAGAGAATTGATTCGTTCTCACGAAAAAAAGGAACCTCTTTTTTTAAGTCATTTATAATAGTCAAACTCTCAGGATAGAGTGAAGTTAGTGTAAATGGGTGACCGAAATCTCCACCTTCTGTTCTACTTAGGAAAACTTGGGCACCACTTGCTTTTAAAAAATTATTTAAGATAAGTGCAGTTCTTACTGAAAGGTCACCCTCTTTATTAACTCCTAAAATTTTTCCAGTTCCAGGCTCTTTTACAACATAGTGTCGCTCTTCAAAATCAGACCACTTTCCACCGATATGTCCTGGATCAATGGCAATTTTAATACCAGCAAGTGGTCTACTTGGATCATAGTTATCATTTAAAAGATCACGTCGATCGCGGTAGAATTGGTCTAAAATAGGTCCAAGCTCGCTGTTACTGCCTGAAAAAGGAATCTCAATTAAATTTCTATTCTCAACTAGCTGTAGGTAGAATTTATCTAAACGTTGAATAATTTTAACATAAGGATCAAGCGAGTGGTCTGGATTAAAATATTTTTGAGTTCGTTCTCTCCAGTCATTTGCAGAAATTACCCGTTGATATTTTGTTAATAAATTAAAATTGGGTTCACGTTTTTCAAAGTCAGTAAATGAATTAGGAATCTTGGTCGCAATTGATTCAGGTAATGGACACTCTAAATAAAGTGAAATATTTTCCATATCACTTTGAGTAAAGAGTCTACTTCCGCAAACTGATTTATTAATCTTATAGATTTTGTTATTGGGAATTGTCCCTATGTTTTCAAAATCTTCATTTGCCAATAGTGAAAGAGGAATAATCGTAACTAGGAGTGATAAAAAAATTTTTTTCATACCTAAATTCTCAAAGATTCGTTAATTCTTAGTCAAGCAGTATTCCAAAGAAAAAGATTATTTTGCTTTGTGTAATGCATTTTAGAGGTAACTTTTGCTTAATACTAGCCATGGCAACTACAATTTTAAAATTTGAAGTAACAAAACTAGATCTACCGCTAGTTAATCCTTTTGTGATTGCAACTGGAGTTCGAACCGTTGCCTTCAATGTATTAATCAAAGTTTTTTTAGATAATGGGGTAGTAGGGTTAGGTGAAGTTTCACCACCGTCAAGTGCTGCTCAGAGTGCTCAAACCGAGATTATTGAACTGATTAATAAAATTATCCCCTTTTTTATGGGCAAAGCTATTGAAGATTTTATTGGTCTGATTGAAAAGATGCATACGCAATTTCCAAATGTGTATGGAGCTCAAAGTGGAATTGAACTCGCACTTTATGATGCTTTTACCAAATGTAATAAGAGTTCGCTGTTTAACTATTTTGGTGGTAAATCAAGAAGGTTGATGACTGATATTACGATTCCGATTGGAACAACTGAGAATGCATTGAATTTAGCGAATCAATATATTGGCGAAGGATTTCGTGCCCTCAAAATGAAAGTGGGAAAAGATCGAGCCGCTGATTTTGAACGAGTTTTAGCTGTTAGTAAAATTGATTCGTCGGTAGCGATCTATTTGGATGCCAATCAAGGGTATACCAAAGAGGAAGCCTATTCTGTTTGTCAGAATTTAGTTGATCATGGTGTGAATTTAGAGATGTTTGAGCAGCCAGTAAAGAAAGATGATTGGGAAGGACTTAAATATTTAACCAGTAAATTGAATGTTGAGATTGCAGCTGATGAGTCAGTGGTAACCTTTGCGGACGCTCAAAAATTGGTTGAAGGAAATTATGTCGATGTCATTAATATTAAACTCCATAAGAGTGGGCTCGTTGAAGCGGTGAAGATTATTGAATTTGCTCAGAAAAATTCTGTGACTTTAATGATTGGTGCCATGATGGAGTCGCCGATTGGATTATCCGCCTCGGTTCAGCTAGCTTGTGGAACCAATGCTTTTACCTATTGTGATTTAGATACGGTTTATCTGTTAAAGCCGACTGAGTATAATGGTGGCTTTAGTTATAAAGGGCCAGAATTTACAATTCTATGAGACTAATTATCCTACTTATTTTTTTGGTAAATGTTACTTATGCTGTCCCGTTTGTGACGGATGAAATGTTAAACGCGCAGTTTTGGATTAAGCGAACAAAACATCCAGATACAATTATTATGGATAAAAAAAAGATTGAAGCGTTTAATAAAAAAATTGAAGATGAGAGAGATTATATTGTCGATATTTTTAATTATCCAGAAAACTTACCCAAAGATGAACTGCTAAAGTTTTTAAATGTTTATAAAATTCCAGAAGAGGGCGGGAGATTTGATACAAAAAATCAAAAGTTAAGTAAGAGTTACTGGAATAAAATCAAAGATAATTTAAATTTAGATGAAGTGAAGGCGAATAATCCTGTTAAATACGCTATCAGTGTAGAAAAAATTCAGTTAAGAGGTTTTCCCACTAGTGATATTGTTTGGGCCGAAGAGAATGATTTAGAGTTTGATTCATTTCAAGAGACAGATGCTGATGTGTTGACTCCTATGGTGGTGTTACATGAGAGCGCTGATAAAAATTGGTATTTAGTGCAGCTTCGAGAGTATTTAGGCTGGACTAGAAAAGAGGGAATTGCTTTTGCTAAAAATAGAGATGAGTTAAAAGTGTTTGAGCGTCCTGAGAAGTTTTTAGTGGTGACTGGTAGTCATGTGGTAAGCGGAACTATTCCAGTAACAATGGGAGAAGTTTATAAAACGTATTCGTTTATGATGGGAACTAAAATTCCCTTGGTGGATGAGATTGTAGAAAGACAAGAGTCGCAAAATAATTATACAGTTAAACTTCCCGTGCGTAAAGAAGATGGCATGCTAGATTCAATTAATGCTTATATCTCTAAAAGTGCTGATGTATCCATTGGATTACTGCCTTACACTAAACGAACAATTTTAAAGCAGATTTTTAAGATGTTAGGTGAGCGCTACGGATGGGGAGGCTCAAACGAAGGACGAGACTGCTCACGCTTAATTTTAGATACATTTAGAACGGTCGGAATCTATTTACCTAGAAATAGTTTTGAACAGCGAACAGTTGGTCTTGAAAAATTTAACTTTGAAAAAGAGATAGTGTCTGAAAAAGAGAAGCTAAAGTTTTATAAAAAATTAGCTCCGGGAGTTGCTCTCTTTAAACCGGGTCATGTAGCACTCTATTTAGGGACCTATAATAATAGGCCATACATCATTCACGCTATCTCAAAATTTTATGATCATACTAAGAACGAAAAATATCCTGTTATGAGTGCGGTAGTTTCTGATCTATCCATTTTTGAGAAAGGGATAGATCAGATGGTTTGGGCGCGTGAGTTTATTGATTAAACACTTATTGATCTTTTGCCGTTTTTTCTAGGCGAAGTGTTGGATCTGCAAAGTTTTGCTTGTTTGGAATATCACCTCTAGGCAGATCGTTAATTCTACCTATTTGACTGATTTTTCAGTTGAAATTAATTGTTGATTATCGGTTAATTTAGCTAAAGTCTTCATAATTATTCTCAATGTTTATTTGAAGATTATTCAATAAGTATCATTGGTGAAATTAACTTTTTTAAGTTAGCATTATTTATTATGAAAATTTTAAAACATACAACTTGCGAGGAGTTTTTAGTTTATAACGAGAGCCTGTTATTAAAAAATGAGAGTTTAAATAATCTGATACTTGGTCTTGCTTACATGATTAAAAATAAGAAAATGGAGACGACTGAACCGCTCTATTACTCGATTGTAAAAAATGAAATCGTCATTGGGTGTGCACTAAGAAGTAATGTCGATAAACCTTTAGTTATAACAGCGATGGCTGAACTAGCGCTCGATTTACTCATTGATGATTTAAACCAAAATCAGGTTAAATTAGCTTCAGTTGTAGGCGAAGAGCTGTCGAGTACTTATTTTAAAAATAAATGGACGAAGATTAAAAATTTAAATTTTAAAATTAATATGCATCTAGGTGTTTATGAGTGTCTTAAGGTGATAATGCCTAAAAGCATTTCAGGTGAGTTAATTCTAGCTACAGAATGTGATAAAAAACTAATAATAGATTACGTAACTGGGTTTAGCAGGGACTGTTTTCCTAATAATCCTAGTTCGGCTGAGAGAATTGAAAGTTCTACAAATCTTCATTTGAAAAATAGAAGTCTGTTTCTTCTAAAAAGCAATAAAGACGAAATTCTTTCTATGGCAGCTAATTCAAGATCGACTCCCAATAGTGGAACCATTTCTCTAGTCTATACACCACCAAATCTTCGCGGCAAAGGTTACGGCAGCCAAGTTGTGGCACTGTTAACTGACAAAATTATTCGTGATGGAAAAAAGTTTACCAATCTCTTTGCAGATTTAACTAACCCTACATCCAACTCGATTTATCAAAAAATTGGATACACCAAAATTGGTCAGAGTATTCATTTTGATTTTTTTGGTTGATCTGATACAGTAATTTAAACGTCTAAAATTTTTAGAAAATTGATAAAGGGACTTTGAACTCGTTTAAAAGTTTCCTTGTAACTTTTGGCGACAATTGCGCAATTGTGGTCACTGTGTCAATTGAAGCAAGTTTAAAAATTTAATAGAATAAATCTGTTAGTTACCAAAAATCTAAAACTAGCTTAGCTATTGGACGATTATTCACCCATATTCTAACCAACTATTTTTATTGGGTTTAACTTTACAGCTAAATATAGTCAATTTACCAATGAAAAATGTATAAATAGCAGAACTAGACGTCCAGTTCTGCACATATTTCACACATTTTTTGAATCGTGGTAAAATAGACTATATATGGCCCATATTCTACTGATCTCAGACAATGAGACAATTAATCATCTTTACCCAATCAATCTAAGTATCTACTTAGCCTCCGATGTGACGTTAAAACCTCACTGGGATGCGGCCAAAAAAGTCTTAGATGCTAGACCTCATCTTGATCTTATTATCGCTTTAAAAGAAGAAGTCCGAAGTGTGCTTAATTATGTTGAAAGTGAACAATTAGCTATCCCTGTCTTGTCGATTGGTGAGCTTAAAAATCCTCAGTTTAAAAAATTGCTGATTTTAAGTGATCCAACCAATATTCCTGATATGTTAAAAACTATCGCTAAACTTTTTAATATTACCGCGAAAATTATGGCGGAAAAAAGGTTGAAAGTTATTTTCCTGTTTCTATGAGTCTTATCTCAAAACTTAGTAAACTCCGGTAGATGTTTTTATGAAAGCGGAAACTGGTTTTACTAAAATAGGTGGGGAAAATATCGTTATAGAAAAAACTATTAGAGTGGCAAAATCTAATAATGTTGAAACACTTTATATTGATGCCATTAATCGCTTTAAGATTGTTCAGGATGTTACTTCCAAATTGATCGTTGAATTCCAAAGCACTAATCTTGAAAAAGATGAACAAGTACTACTTAATCAGCAAGGATTTGAGTTTATCAGTGAACATATTGCAGACATGCAAACTATAAACGATGATTTCTTAAGTTTAAATAAACTTTGCGTGGAAGCTTCCAAAGATATAATAAAAAGAATTCCAGAGCTTAAAATCTTACTTGAAACATTGATTAATAATAAAGCGGGTTATGTATTCACTCACAGTATTATGATAAGTTTTGTCTGTCGTCATATTGTAAAACATGTCTCTTGGGGAGGACATGGGCATGGAGAAAAATTAGCATTTATTGCTTTTTATCATGATCTTTTTCTCGTCCCTCTTTATAAAAAATACCCCGAAGTTTCAAGTGATGAAGAGTTACTAGCACTTTCACGTTTAACGGCAGTTGAGCGTGAAACAGTTTTACAGCACGCTAAGTTGGTAGGTGATTTAATCGGAAAATTTCCTCGTACTCATATTGGTTCAGATGTGATTACTCGTCAGCATCATGGCAGTCAGTTTGGAATTGGCTTTGCACGCGATTATAAAGAGGATCTATCCCCGCTGGCTAAAGTATTTTTAATTGCTGAAATGTATGTGAATGAGATTTTAAAAGCGCTCAATTTTCCTAAAATTAATAGAATTAACCTTTCGAGTTTTGATAAAGAGACAATTATTAAGACTATTTCCGCTAAATATACTAAACCAAGCTATAGAAAGATTATCGAAGTGTTAGATAAAGTTCCTTTTTAACCATATTTTTCTAGGTCTTTTCTTACTCTTTTGATATACGACCACTATCATGAAAGAGACTCAAAAAAAATTATTGGACATAACCGCGTGGCTTCCAACTACAGCTAAAGAAGTAGAGAAGCGGGGCTGGACTGAACTCGATGTTATTTTAGTAACAGGCGACGCTTACGTTGATCACCCAGCTTTTGGAATAGCTGTGATTGGTAGAATTTTAGAGTCACAAGGTTTTAAAGTAGCAATTCTCCCACAACCTAACTGGCAAGATGATCTACGAGATTTTAAAAAATTAGGCGTTCCAAAATATTTTTTTGGTGTGACTAGCGGAAATATGGATTCGATGGTGAATAAGTATACCGCTGGAAAACGGTTACGTTCAACGGACGCCTATACACCAGGTGGAAAAACTAATTTTAGACCCGATAATGCGACCACCGTTTATACTAAAATTTTAAAAGAGTTATATCCAGATGTTCCGGTGGTAATAGGTGGAATTGAAGCCTCATTACGTCGAGTAACTCATTATGATTTCTGGGAAGATAAGTTAAAACCCACTATTCTTGAGAGTTCAGGTGCTGACCTGTTACTGTATGGAATGGGGGAACTCCCATTACGGGAGTTAGCAAAGTGGCTAAAAAAAGGTGTACCACTTAAGTCACTTAAAGAGATTCCACAAACAGCATTTTTAACGGACAAAAAGAGTATTAAAGAGCTACCTAATTTTAAAAAGTGGAAAGATATTGAACTCACATCACACGAAGTGTGTCTCAAAGATAAATTAAAATATGCCAAAAATTTTCGATTTGTGGAGCAAGAATCGAATAAGCAAAACTCTAATCGTCTTTCACAAAGAGTGGGCAACAGACTACTTGTTATCAATCCGCCATTTCCAACCATGACGGAAGAGCAGGTGGATGGATCTTTTGATTTGAACTATACGCGACTACCACATCCTCGTTATAAAGATCGTGGTGAGATTAGTGCCTATGAGATGATTAAGTTTTCAGTGAATACTCACCGTGGCTGTTTTGGTGGTTGTAGCTTCTGTACTATTTCGGCCCATCAAGGGAAATTCATTGCTTCACGCTCGCAAAAATCGATTATGAAAGAGGTGGATGAGATAGCCAAAATGCCCGACTTTAAAGGCTATATTAGCGATCTAGGTGGTCCATCGGCCAACATGTACAAGATGAAAGGGATTGATCAAAAAATCTGTGATAAATGTGCAGCTCCATCCTGTCTCTTCCCGGTTGTTTGTCGAAATTTAGATACTAATCCAACTCAAATGACGGAACTTTATCAGAAAGTTAATAATCATCCGAAAATTAAAAAAGCTTTTGTGAGTTCTGGCCTTCGTTACGATTTAATGTTTAATCCCAAATCAAAGCATCCTAAAGCAGATGAACTTTATGTAGAAGAGTTGGTGAGTAATCACGTTTCAGGTCGTTTGAAAGTAGCACCAGAACACACCGAAGAGCATGTTTTAAAACTGATGCGAAAACCTAAATTTGATTATTTTATTGAATTTAAAAAACGATTTGAAGAGATCTCATTTAAAAAAGGAATTAACCAAGAAATTATTCCTTATTTTATTTCTTCTCACCCTGGATGTAACAGTGTGGATATGGCAAATTTAGCGGCAAAAACAAAAGAACTAGGTTATAAGTTAGAGCAGATTCAAGATTTTACTCCAACGCCAATGACAGTTGCGACAGAGATCTACTATTCTGGTTACCATCCTTATAGTTTAAAAAAAGTAGAATCAGCGATCAGTCTAGATGAAAAAAATCGACAACGAACTTTTTTCTTTTGGTATAAAGCTGAGAATCAAAATTTCATCAAAAATTTTCTTTTAAGTAAAAAGTTGCTCGGGTTAAAACGTCAACTCTACGGACACTGATTTATAATCGTGTGAATAGTTAGGAATAAAACTTAAATCAAGTGTGGATTGTTTTTGAACATAATTAATCCCAAGTCCATAAGAGACTCCAATCGTCGCACCAGCTAATACATCGTGAAACCAATGTCGATTATCCGTCATTCGACTAAGGGCCGTAAATGTTGCCATAACGTTAGCAAGAATACCATAAAGTGGACCATGTTCTGCACTCACAAAACCGGCAAAAGCAAAAGCTGTGGTAGTGTGACCAGAAGGGAAAGAATCAAGTTTGGTTTCATAATTAGGTCTACCTATTTTAAAAGTGTGTTTTAAATTGACCACAACAAATGAAGAATAGAGTGTTGCTCTTAACATTCCAAGCGCTCTGTCTTTTTCACCTATAAAGGATTGGCCTAATATATAAATAGCATTGGGGTAGAGGTGTCCTGCGAATTCACCCCAATAATTATAATGGACTAGTGGCCGATGTTTTATTAACGATCGTTGTAGTGGTTTACTAATCTCATTGCGGTAAATGAAGACAGTGGTAGTTAGTAGTGCACCAGTATAAAAAACTCTATTGGCCTTTGTGGTTATGGGTGACGAGAAATCATCATTCGGAGAATAAGCTCTTACTGAAAAGGCGAAAAGCAACAGGCAAGTTACACTATAAAAATAGACAAATTTGTTAAATTTAGTTAGCATCCGACTATTCAATTCAATTATTTTGTAAGGAGAGATAATCATGGCAAATCAAGATGTACAACAAGTTTCAGCGCGTCATATTTTAGTAAAAAATGAACATGAAGCTAAAGATCTATTAGTAAAAATTGGTGAAGGTGTTGAGTTTGAAAAACTAGCGCAAGATTTTTCAACTTGTCCATCAGGTAAAAAAGGTGGAGCACTCGGATCTTTTACTCGTGGAAGAATGGTAAAAGAGTTTGAAGATGCTGCTTTTAATCTAGAAGTTGGAAAAGTTTCTGATATAGTTAAAACACGGTTTGGTTATCACTTAATTAAACGAGAAGCTTAATAATATATAAATAATCCAAGGAGAATTTTTATGAGTATGAAACGAGTAAAAGTAGCGATTACAGGAGCAGCTGGACAGATTGGTTACGCTCTTCTTTTTAGAATTGCAAGTGGTCAAATGTTTGGTCCCAACACGGAAGTAGAATTACAATTATTAGAGCTTGAACCAGCGCTTGGTGCTCTTAACGGTGTAGCGATGGAACTCGACGATTGTGCTTTTCCATTACTTAAAAACATTGTTTGCACGTCAGACGTGAACGTAGCAATGAAAAACGCTAACTGGGCACTTTTAGTTGGTGCAGTTCCAA
Source organism: Bacteriovoracaceae bacterium (assembly GCA_046328975.1). Taxonomy (GTDB): domain Bacteria; phylum Bdellovibrionota; class Bacteriovoracia; order Bacteriovoracales; family Bacteriovoracaceae; genus JAXLVO01. The sequence goes on from JAXLVO010000018.1 coordinate 9,806, forward strand.
GAAAAGATGGAATGGAAAGAGGCGATCTTTTAAAAATTAACGGTGGAATTTTTACGACTCAAGGTAAAGCGATTAACAACAACGCTGCGTCTGATGTGCGTGTGTTAGTTGTTGGTAACCCATGTAATACAAATGCTTTAATTGCTATGAACGCAGCTAAAGATATTCCAAGTGATAGATTCTTTGCGATGACATCTTTAGATGAATTTAGAGCAAAAAGTCAGTTAGCTAAAAAAGCAGGAGTTGATGTTACAGCGGTAACTAACTTAACTATTTGGGGTAACCACTCAGCAACTCAATACCCAGATTTTTACAATACAAAAATCAATGGTAAAAAAGCGACTGATGTTATTTCTGATACAGCTTGGTTACAAGGTGATTTTATTAAAACGGTACAACAAAGAGGTGCCGCGATTATTAAAGCGAGAGGCCTATCGTCGGCTGCATCAGCCGCTAACGCTGTGGTTGGAAACGTTTATAGACTCGTAACTGATACACCAGCAGGTGACACATTCTCAGTTTGCTTAAGTTCAAATGGTCAATATGGCGTAGATAAAGGTCTTATCTACTCATTCCCTTGTCGTACTGAAGGTGGCAAATTAAAAGTGATCGAAGGTATTGAACACAACGCTTTTGGAACGGAAAAAATGGCAGCGACGCTGGCTGAATTACGTTCTGAGCGTGATGCAGTTAAGGGTATGGGACTGATTTAATTTATTAAGAATGATTAAATTATAGGAGGGCCTTAGGTAAAACTAAGGCCTTTTTTTTAGTTTAGTATTATGAGCTCAAGCTGCTCTTTAAGTTTGGTATCAAGATTTTCAATGTTATTGATAAACTTAATTAGACTCGCTTTTAAATCGCTATTTAAAAGTATAGGATCTTTTTTATTAAGAGCTCGTTCGTTAAGCGGCATAAGAATGGTAGGGCTTTTATGAGAGCCACTAATCACGTTACCTAAAAAAGTTAAAGAGAATTCAATAATCACATCATCGTTGTAGTTAATCGAGAAGTCACAGTTTTCGCCACCGTTCCACCAGCGCATTTTTCCGATTTTTGGTTGGCGCATGTTTTCTGGTTTAACCTCTTTCATTTTCGCAATTTCTAGTTCATGCATTAAGTACTCTTCTACCACTTTTTGAAAACCGCTCTCTTGGTTATTTTCAATTTGAAAACCTACAAACTCTTCGGAAACATGGCGAACACTTAGTTTTAGTTCAAGAACCTTTTTATTAATAGTGAGTTTTCCTACAACCTCTTTTAGTTCTTCAGGAAAATTGTCATTAACAATTCCAATCCCACCAACTGAAGTATTTTCAATCTGATAGTTTTTCCACTGATCATTGATTTTTAGTTCAAGTTTCATATGGTGAAGCGGAATAATTTTTACTCGCCTCTGCCTACTAACGGCTGGCTTTTTTTTCTTCTGAAATAACTTTTTAAACATGTTAAGTCCTTAAATACGTTTGACCACGCAGACACTCTTCGAAGAAATCGATGAGTTTTACACCTTCACGCGGACGAATAAATCCTTGGGCCACACGTTTATCTATCTCACGTTTTACCGTGATTGCTAGCGACGTTGGTAGGTATTGTAACGTTGCTAAAACTTGCGACGAAGTATTACCATCAATAATCTCTTCCACATAAAAATCCGATGGATCATCATCATCACAGAAAATATGGACTTCATTTACGCGACCAAAGAGATTATGCATATCTCCCATAATATCTTGGTAAGCACCGGTTAAGAAAATAGAGAGATAATATTTTTCGTTATCTCGTAAGTCATGCACTGGCAGAGTTTTTCTAGGCTGATTTAAACCAATGAAGTTATCAATTTTTCCGTCAGAGTCACAGGTAATATCGGCGAGCGTACATTGACGGCTCGGCTTTTCATTTAAGCGCTCAACGGGAACGATGGGAAGCAGTTGATTAATACTCCAGTAGTCGATCGTCGATTGGAAAACGCTAAAATTACAGAGATACTGATCCGAGAGTTTCTGATCGAGTGTTTTCATCTCATCGGGAGCAAACTCATCTTGTTTAGCTATAACTTGAATCTGCTTACAGATTTTCCAGAAAATATTTTCGATTTTGGCCCGCTCTTCTAAATTTAAAATGCCTAGTTTAAATGCACTGATGGCCTCATCTTTAAACTGGAGTCCATCATGATAGGTCTCTAAATAGTTTTGGGGATTTAAATCGGTGAGGAGATCACGCATGTTTTTAACCAGCAGATGGTTACCACTTTCGACTTCAACATCAGCATTTTCGCTGGTTAACTCAATTTTTCCAAAAACAGGAACGATCACACAAGAGTGGTGGGCCACAATCGCGCGTCCGGTTTCCGTTACAATATTGGGGTGATTTACACCTTCAAGCTCACACACTTTTTTCAAAATATAAACAACGTCACCAACATAATCTTCCATGTTGTAGTTAATCGATGAGTTGGTTTCAGATTTCGCCCCAACATAGTCGACACCTAAACCACCACCTACATCGAAATATTCAATAGGAATATCCATTTTTACGAGTTTAGCATAGATACGAGCACCTTCAGTGATGGCATCTTTTATTGTACGAATATCAGTAATCTGACTTCCAATATGGAAGTGGAAAAGTTTTATGTAGTGTTCGAGATTCTGCTCTTTTAAATATTTAACTGCACTTAAAATTTCGGGAATAGTTAAACCAAATTTAGCGTGGTCACCACTGGAGCCGGCCCACTTGCCACTACCTTTAGTGGAAAGTTTCGCGCGAATTCCAATCATCGGAGTTACATTCATCTCTTTTGAGAGTTGCACGATTTGTGGTAACTCTGAAAATTTTTCTACCACGATAATAATTTTTCTTCCGAGGAGTCGTCCCATTAGCGCTAGACGGAGAAAGTTTTCATCTTTGTAACCATTTAAAATAGTGAGTGATTCTGGATTTGTATTCATCGCTAAAGCTGCTAGAAGTTCCGGTTTAGAACCGGCCTCTAATCCGTGATCATAAGGGGCTCCAGCATCGATAATCTCTTCAACCACTTCACGGAGCTGATTAACTTTAATCGGATAGACTCCGTAATAGCGGCCCTGAAATTTGGCCTCTTCGATAATTTTTTTGAAAGTTTCGTTTAGCGCAATAACTTGTGAGCGCAAAATGTCATGAAATCTGAAAACGGCCGGGAAGCTCACTTTTTGGCTATCGGCCTCTTCAATGACCTCTTTGAGGTTAATACGTGGACCTTTGGCATCTCGGCTTGGTAATACCTGAATTTGACCTTGTTCATTGATGTTAAAATAGCCCTTTCCCCAGCGAGAAATATGGTAAAGTTTTTCTGAATCTTGAATAGTCCATTCGGGGCGAGTAGTGCTGTTATTAGTTGGGATTTGTGACATCTAGGTTGGTCTCCGTAAAAAAACTTTATGAGGCTAATATCTTTACAATATAACTGAGTAAAAAAATAGAGTTTTTTTAGCTTTTTTGGCAACAATTTCCCAAATGGAAATAAGAACCTTTTCTAGCTAAAATGGAGAATGATGGTCAGACTATTTTTTTTTCTCCAAATCTTCATTTCCAGTAATCTTTTGGCACTTACGCAAAGTTTCATCGTCCGTAATATTTCCGTTCAAATTAAAATTCCTGAAGATTGGAAGTTTACTGAAAACTTTTTAGATGTTCCACTAACGATAACTGGTCCCAAAAAAGATGGATTTAATCCTTATATTGGCATTATTGATTCAGGTGATTTAGAGAAGATGATTTATCCCTCTAAAATAGAAGAGGTTTTAACTGAAACTGCTAATACTGAAATTGATAATTTAAAAAAAGCTAATTATCTTGATCCCCAAATTACTTTAGTTGGTAAGAGTGAAAAAAAAGAGGATGCGCTTCTCTATCAAATTAAATTAGAGTACGGCATGAATCAGTATAGATATTACGAAACCATCTATTATCTTTACTGCAACAAAGGTTATCTGAGTCTCTATACGAGGGTGAGAAGTGATCATAAAGAGTATGAAGATACCATTTACGAAATATTGGATAATATAAAATGTTTGTAAGAATTTTTCTTTTAATCTTTTTTTCTTTTAATAGTTATAGTTCAACTCAGATTTCTGATTGTAAAAATGAGTTGCCGGATATTTTGGATTTAAAACTAGTTAAGGATAAAATCCGAGTGGCTGAAGTGATTGCTCATAATAAAATGGTGAGTGTCGCCCAACTATTAAGTAAGCAAAATGGTAAATTTCGAGAACATGCTGATAAAATTAACTCACTGCCAAGTTTCTAACCCACTGTTTTTAGGTCGTAAGTAATTCTGTGTTTACAAATTTTAGAATTTGATTATAGAATTTTTCCCTACTAAAAAAAGGAAAAAATTTTATGGGACTACTATTTAAAGCAAATGAGATTGTGGAAAAAAATAAAGGGTTAACTTTTGATGATGTGCTTTTGATGCCGCAATTTTCAGAAATTTCTACGCGCCTTGGTCCTAGTTTAAAAACAGTTTTAACGAAATCATTTCAATTAGATATTCCGATAGTTTCCGCTAACATGGACACCATCACTGAGTGGGAGATGTGTTATGCGCTTGCCAAATTAGGTGGGGTGGGGATTTTACACCGTTTTATGAGTGTAGAAGAGCAGGGTAAACAGATTAAAAAATTACAAGAGCTTTATGCAAAAGAGAATTTAAAGACTCCAATTTGTGCTTCTGTGGGAGTGAAAGAAGAGGGCATGCAACGAGCTGATTATTTAGTAAAATCAGGGGTGCAAATTTTAACTGTAGATATCGCTCACGGTGATTCCGTTATGATGCTTGAAACGTTAACGTATATTAAGAAAAAATATCCACAGATTGAAGTGATTGCTGGAAACGTGGCAAATCCAACTGGTGTAAAACGGTTAATTGATGCTGGAGCTGACGCCATTAAAGTGGGAATTGGTCCAGGCTCAATGTGTACGACACGAATTATTACTGGGTGTGGAGTTCCGCAATTAACAGCGATTAGTTTATGTGTAGATGTTGCTCGCAAACATAATATTCCAGTTATAGCCGATGGTGGAATTCGCAGCAGTGGTGATATTGTAAAAGCTCTAGCTGCTGGTGCTGATATGGTTATGCTTGGATCAATGCTCGCGGGATCACTTGAAACTCCAGGGGAAGTTCAAGGTGGAATGAAACGGTATCGTGGTATGGCCTCAAAAGATGCACAAGTATCGTGGAGAGGAGAGTTACCAAATGGTATGGCACCAGAAGGTGAGTCGACTCGCGTCGCTTGTACCGGAAGTGTGAAAAATATTATCGATGAGATTTGTGGTGGAATTCGTTCTGGAATGTCTTATCTTAACGCTAAAACCATCCATGATATGCGCGAAAATAGTTATTTTATGGAAGTAACTCCAGCAGGACGTGAAGAGTCTCGTCCGCATGGTGTGAAAAAATAGTTACGGTGCTTGCGGCGCGACCTCTTTATCTTTTTTAGATTCCTCTTCCACTGCTTTTACGTGGGATGATAGCATCCAGGTTCGCTGAATCGCTTTGAGTGTCACAATGGTTTCATTGAGTGCCGTTAACATTTTTTTAGCAAGCTGAGGATCTTTTGCCACCTCTTCAGTTAAAAGAGCGAGATTACCGACCATATCTTTAATCAATTTTTCGTTAGCAGCAATAGGTTTGATTATTTTATCGGTACCAGCCAGTATCGATGAACTGTTTCTTAACATAGGTGAAATGGCATTTTTTTCTTTGGCCACTTCAATCAGAACACCATCAGCATTGACTAAAACTTGATTAAGCTTTTTTACAGTGGGTAAAATTAATTGGTAGAGTGCCACTAACTCTTCTGGTTTAACTTTTGCCCCAACCATCGAGAGTGCATTGACGGCATTAATTAGGGAATCGAGTTTACCCATAATTTCCCCAACTTTTTTGCCGGAGAGCAGATCAGCTATTTCAAACGATTCAATTCCAGGGACAATGCCACCTTCAGGGATGGACGCATTTTCTTTAGGACCAGGAGAAATATCAAGTCTTTTATCTCCAATAACAAATGATCGAACTACGTGAACCACCGTACCCTCTTTAATTTTATGTGCGAGGGAACTTTTTACTTTAAATGTCGCAATGATTTTATTGTCATCATCCACCTTTAATTTGACAACTTCTCCCACGCGAAGACCCGATAGCGTGACTAAAGTTCCGCTGCGAAGACCATCAGCTTCACTGAGTTTAGTCTTATACTCCTTACTATTATCAAACCACATATTTTCAATTCCTAAATAGATGAAAAAGATAATAGAAAAGGTGAATACGACGGCTATGCCAATAAAAGCTTTAGTTGGCGGAGTTAACTTAATCATGATCGATCTCCACAATATCTGATTTACACTCAGTTTTTAATAGATTCACGAAAGTGGCTTCATCACTAGTAATTAAAATTCCGGTATTTGAACTCAAGTTCTTTTTGAATAAATTAATTAAAAATGGCCATTTTTCCATTGGAAAATAACGAGTTGGATTTTCTAAAATTAAAATTTTAGGTGAAAGTATCATACTTCTAGCTAATAGTGCTTTTTTTATAATAATAGAGGGGACTTCATATGGTCGTAAATTCCAATAAGTGGATGCAATCTCTAATTCATTTAAAATTTGTTCAGGATTATTTTTATACTCGCTCTCAAAATCGCCATGATATCTGAGCGGTAGAAAGATATTATCTTTAATGGTAAGGTTTGAGAGTAGCCCTTCTGTATCTGAAGCAAAACCAATCTTTTTTCGCCAATCAATTTTAAAATAGTTGAGGTTTAGATTATTATGATCAAATTTATTGTCTAGTATCTGAACCTGCCCTGAATCTATAGTTCCCATTCCTAAAATTAGACGGATTAAATAAGAGATGTTTTTTTCAGCATTTTTATTAAAGAGAGTTACCACACTTCTTTCCTGTAAAGTGAAAGTGAGTTTTTGGTTTAATTCTGTAACATTAATTAGGCTCATATTTGTAAACCAAAAATTAAATAAAAAATTAAGGAGAGTGTTATTTGAGAAAAGATGGCAAAGGCTAAAGAGGAAACTACGGCGTTGATGGTAACAATGGGAACTTCAAATGAGGCTTTTTTTAAACTCAATCCGGAAAGACAACCAATCCAAAAAATGCCAAGACCAGCGACAGTTGTTTTTAAGAGAAAAAAGATTAGGTCAGCAAAAGTAAAAGTTTTAGAAACTTTAGTTAAAAAGTCAAAAAGATTTATCGGACTATCCAAGTTAGTTGAAAGCCAAGTTCCCATCAAGGAAAAAAAAGCAAAAGTTGTGGCCAGACAAAAAGCACTAATCATACCAGCTGCAATTCTGGGTGAAAATACATACTCTATGGTTGAAATTCCCATGAGTTCCAAAGCTTCAATTTCTCTATGCTGTTTCATGGTTGCTACTTCAGAGGCTACGGCCGTTACACTTCTGGCCGTCATAAAAATGGCGGTAAAGAGTGGAGTTGCTTCTCGAAAAATAATAAAAACCCAAATTTCACCTAAACGTTCACCAGCACCGATAATGGAGAGGCCCATCGAGGCTTGAAATGAGATGGCAGCACCCACACAGAGAGAAATAAAAGACAAAAGTGGTATACCTTGAATAAAGGTAAAATAGGTTTGCATGAGTACAACACGCCAAATCTGATAGAGCTTAAATTTATTTGAAGGGAATAAAGCTGAAAAGACCTCTTTAAGAGGAATTTTAAACTCCATACCTTTTTTTATAACTGTTTCTTTCATAGGAACCTGACTTTAATAATATTATTAAATTTAATTAAATTAAATCTAAAAATTTAGTATAATCATTAAGTACATATATAAATTTAAACACCCGACTAAAATAATTTTGACAGGAGTTTTTCTAAGTGAAAAATAGAAATGATAAACTGTTAGCTGCTTTAGAATTAACAAATTTGGGGAACTGGTATTTTGATTCAACTACAAAACAATTAACTTTTTCAGATAGTTTTATTGATCAGTTAGTATTAACTAAAAATCAATATGACTATAGTTTAGAGCAGTTTAGTGAATTAATTTTACCTGAACATAGAGAGTTGTGGTTAAAGTCTATTGAAAAATGTGCCATAGAAGGAACAAAATTTAACTGTATTATTAGTACTAAGATAAACAACAAAGGCATTTATTATTTTGAAGTCCATGGTAAGGGTTTTTTAGATGATCATAAAAAAATAATTGGGGTCACAGGTCTTTGCCAAGATATTACAGAAAAAATTAATCTAGAAAATGAGTTAATTGCTGAAAGAAATAAAACCATTCAAACTGCTAAAATGTCTACTCTAGGTGAAATGGCATCTGGAATTGCACATGAGCTAAATAATCCTTTGACTGTTTTATCGGGATTTGCTTTCAAGCTAAATAAGATGGCAAATAGTGAACAGGAGATTTCAAAACCATTGTTAATTGAGTATTCAGATAATATTAAGGCCATGATTAAAAGAATGGGAACTATTATTAATGGGCTAAGAGTTTTTGCACGAGATGGTTCCAATCAACCAAGTGCGAATGTGCAATTAAGTAAAATTGTTAATGATTCACTTTTTTTATGTAAAGCTCAATTTGAAAACAAAAAAATTAAATTTGAAGTTAAAGTTGATGACTCCATAATTGTGAATTGTCGTGAAATTTTAATTTCGCAAGTTCTAATTAATTTACTTAATAATGCTTATCAATCTCTTAAAAATGATGAGAAAATTTACGATAAATTTGTGAAATTGACCTGCTTGGAAGATAGTAAATGGATAACTATTATGATTGAAGATAATGGACCAGGTGTGCCTAAAGAGTTTCAAGATAAAATTTTTCAAGCTTTTTTTACTACCAAAAAAGTGGGTGAAGGTACTGGCCTTGGACTTAGCATTTCTAAAGGAATTATTGAATCTCATCAGGGAGAACTATTTTTAGAGCAATTTGAAAAACTAACCCGATTTGTTATAAAATTACCAAAATGATTTATAAAAATTATTGAATTAAGTATAGAACCGAGGTAAAAATGGAAAAATTATTATTAGGGCTGTTACTCAGTTTTCAGCTTTTTGCTAGCGATAATCGAGATAAGGAAGTAATTAGAATGAGTACAAATGAAGATTATAAAAAACCTACAAAAGAGGAGTTAAAGAAAAAACTAACTCCTATGCAATATCAGTGCACTCAAGAAGAGGGAACAGAGAAACCCTTTGAAAATCCTTACTGGAACTTAAAAGATGATGGGATTTATGTTGATGTAGTAAGTGGGGAAGCGCTATTTAGTTCCTTAGATAAATATGATTCAGGGACTGGTTGGCCTAGTTTTACCAAACCTATAGAGAATAGTCTAAACACCAAAGTTGACCACAAATTAGTAGTTCCAAGAACTGAAGTTCGTTCTAAACAAGCTGATTCGCACTTAGGGCATGTGTTTGACGATGGTCCAGCCCCCTTAGGTAAACGCTTTTGTATTAACTCTGCTGCACTTAAATTTATTCCACTTGATGAATTAAAAAAGAATAAATTGGGGCGTTATCTTTTTAATTTTGCTGATAAAAAACATTGGGAAATTGCCACCTTTGCCGGTGGATGTTTCTGGGGCATGGAAGAGTTATTACGACAGATTCCCGGTGTGATTGAAACGGAAGTTGGTTATACTGGAGGAAAAGTAGATAACCCCGTTTATGATTTAGTTAAAACTGGAACTTCAGGGCACGCTGAAAGTATACAGGTACTCTTTGATCCTAAAGTAGTAAGTTATGAAACGCTCCTAACTCATTTTTTCAGAATGCATGATCCAACTTCAGTTAATCGGCAAGGAAATGATATTGGAACTCAATACCGTTCGGCTATCTTTTTTCAAAATGATAAACAAAAAGAGGCAGCTTTAAAAATGAAAGAGAAGGTAGAGAAGAGTAAAAAATGGGGAAAACCTATTGTGACTCAAATTGAAAAGCTCGAAAAATTTTATCCAGCTGAAAATTACCATCAGGACTATTTAGAACAGCATCCGGCTGGATACACCTGCCATTTTTACCGCAACTTTAATTTTGACTAATATTGGAGCGAAATCGATGAATGATAATGTGTTTAAAAAATGCAGTACATGTAAAAAAGATATTTTGTATAATAAGCCCTACCAGCTTTGTAGTGTCAGTACCTGTAATAAATCTAGTAACCCCCATTTTTTCTGTTCAGTTACTTGTTGGGATGTGCATGTACCTATTATGAATCATAAAACAGCGTATGCTGAAGAGCATGTGGCGACTCCAGCCTCAAATCGAAGATATGTGGTTCCCAATGCTTCTAATAAAAGTGAAGTAAATAACGATGATAGTGGAGATGCTTTAAACGATATTTTAATTGTTGAATCTAAATTAAAAAATTATATCAAAGAGAAGTCTGGTGGTTTTCAGACTAGTGGAAATGTGAAAGAACGACTCTCTCGACTTGTTCGTGAACTCTGTAATGATGCTATTGATTCGGCTCGTGCAGACGGTAGAAAAACTGTTATGGACCGTGATTTTATTGATAATATTATAAAATAGTGCGTACTTGCCACGCAGCTGCCGATAGTGTATGCTCACTCAATGAAAAGTTTGATTTTCCGTGGTGTAATCACCTTTATAATTTTAATAATTGTTACTAGCCTTATGCTTGAAGTATTCAAGACCCCTTTTGGGACTGAGGATTTTTTTACACACCATGGTTACTTCTTTTTGGTGGCAATAGCTATTTTTCCACGATTAACACTACTTTTTTCATCGGTAGTAAGTGGTGGAATTACTTGGTGGCTTGGATTTATTTTTTGTCCCCGTATTTTAGTCGCTATTTTGGCCACACTTGGTTACTTTAAAACAAATCCAATCTTAGTTGTGATTGCTTGGGTAGTAGCTTTCAGTGGTGAGACGCTTGAAAAAAGAAAGCTGGGTGGAAGTCGCTTTATAATTAGAACTAGCCGTTTTCCCTATGGACCCTACCATCAGTCGGATAAATCTCAATCTACTGTTAATGACAAGGACACCTTTGAAGCCGAATTTACCCGTAAATCTTAAAGTGAGCGGCTTGTGTTAATTACCAGTAAACTCAGCATGCAATTTGGCGATCGACCGCTCTTTGTTAATGTCAATTTGAAATTTGATCCTAATAAACGTTATGGTTTAGTTGGCGCTAATGGTGCTGGAAAATCGACCTTTCTTCGGATTTTATCTGGCGAAGAGGAACAGAGTGAAGGGGAGATCTTTATTCCCAAAGAGGTTAAAATTGGAGCTTTAGACCAAGACCATTATCGATATGAAAATATTTCGGTTTTAGATGTAGTGCTCATGGGAAAAAAAGAGATTTGGGAACCATTACAAGAACGAAATGAAATTTTAAAAAAAGAGCATCTTGATGAAAAAGATGGTCTAAGACTTTCAGCTTTAGAAGATGAATTAAATAAACATGGTGCAAATGGTGCTGAAGCGGAAGTGAGTCAGTTTTTAGCAGGGTTGGGGCTAAATCCTAAAGAGAAAAATCTTCCGATGTCTTCACTTTCAGGTGGTTTTAAATTGCGAGTATTACTTGCCCAACTACTTTGGAAAAATCCAGATGTTCTTTTGTTAGATGAGCCGACTAACCACTTGGATATTGCGTCTATTCGTTGGTTAGAGGAGTACTTAACTAAAGGATATAAAGGGACGCTCCTTTTAATTTCGCATGATCGAGATTTTCTCAATAGGGTCTCTACTCATATTGTCGATTTTGATTACTCATCAATGCAAATGTATACGGGGAATTATGAGTCGTTTCAATCACAAAAAAATTTAAGAGCTGAGCAGATAGCCTCTGAAGCCGAAGCAGTTCAGAAAAAAATAGATGAAATGCAGGCATTCGTTGACCGTTTTAGAGCAAAAGCATCTAAAGCTCGGCAGGCCCAATCACGGGCCAAACTATTAGAAAAAATGGAAGTGCCCGATGTTTTAAAAAGTTCTCGACGTTATCCTCATATTCAGTTTACTCAAAAACGCCAATCTGGAAAAAATGTTTTAAAAGTAGAAAATATTGGGAAAAACTTTGGTAACTTACAAAGTTTTAAAAGGAATTAATTTTGAACTTAAACGTGGAGAAAAGGTTGCATTAATTGGACCTAATGGAGTTGGAAAATCAACCCTATTAAATATTTTGATAGGATCGTTAGAGGCATCTGAAGGTAAATTTGAATGGGGGTATGAGACTAAACTCTCATTTTTTTCCCAAAATCATAGTGAAGTTCATGCTAAAAAGTCTAATTTATATGATTGGCTCTATGGATATTCAGTAGATGGAGATGTCGGATCAGTCCGTTCACTGCTTGGAAAGATGCTCTTTTCAGGGGATGATGCTTTTAAATATACTGATAACTTGTCCGGTGGAGAGTCAGCTAGATTGTTGCTATGTAAACTTATTATGGAACAAGCCAATGTATTGTTGCTGGATGAACCTACCAACCACTTAGATTTAGAAGCGATTGAGTGTTTAGAAAAGGCCATTAATAACTTTGAAGGTACTGTTCTCTTGGTTAGTCACGATAAACATTTCGTAGATGCCACTGCCAATAGGATTTTTGAACTTTTACCAACGGGTTTTAAGGAATTTAATGGAACATACAGCGAATATTTGGCCCTAAATGGTGAAGATTACCTCAATGCTGAAACAGTTAATTTTAAGAATCGGCATAGTAGTGGTGCTACCGTTTCTAATGGTAATAGTGAGTTTCAGGATAGAAAAGTACTTAAACGTAACTTATCTAAATTGCAGAGACTATTTACAGATAGCGAGAGTAAGATTCATAAACTAGAAGGTGAGATTCAAAAAATCGTTGAGATTTTTGCCGAGCCAAACTTTTATATGAATAATTCCTTTGCCGAGATTAGTACGTTGGAAAAGAAAAAAATTGATCTCGAGTCCAGTTTGGCCCAAATTTTTGAAGAGTGGGAAAGAACTTCAAACGAGATTGCCAAGCTTGAAGAGCAACTTAAAATATGAACCCAAATCTTTTTTTCATTACAGAGGATCTTTATATTCCATTTAATGAATTAACCTTTAAGTATTCACGTAGTGGAGGCACTGGAGGGCAGAATGTCAATAAAGTTAGCACTAAAGTTCAATTGATTTTCCCGCTTTATTTTAATAGTAGTTTACCGCATAGTCTGCTTGAACGATTAAGTCTTAAATATAAAAACCATATTAATAGCGACGGAGAACTCTCAATTGTTAGTGATATCTATCGTGACCAACCCAAGAATAAAGAAGAGTGTCTAGCTAAGCTCGCGACCATGATACTTTCAGTCCGATTTCCACCGAAAAAACGGATTCCAACTAAACCTAAGTCCAGTGCTAAAGAGGCAAGAATTCAAAGTAAAAAACGTACAGGACTCAATAAATCTTTAAGAAAAAAAGTTGTCTACTAAAATTTCTTAGTAGCACCATATTCACGTCTAAACATCTTTCTAATAGAAGTATCACTTTGAGCGGTTTGTCTGGTGTTATCGAGAATCTGTAGTCTATCGGCACATCTAATACAGATCCATTCAGCGTCAGTCGTAGGATTTTTATGAAAGTACTGTTCAACATCAGGGTGTATCTGGCGACACTCTTCACAGAAGTTACGCTGCTTTTGGTGAGCCATTGATTCTGTCTCTTTTTTCTTTGGAATTGCCTTCCGCTCATTGTGAGCTTTGACATTTTCTACTTTTGGTTTAGGTGTCTCTTTGAGACCTGCCTTTAAGAGAGCATCCTTTAAGCTTCCCATACATCCATCCTGTTTTAATGTTATTCTCATTTTTATAATATAATGATCAATTGTAAAGATGGAGTTTCATTGGAAAAACTACAGAGCAGCGCGATAATCAGTGTGTGGTTTCATTTGGTTCGTATTACTTATTATTAGAGAAATAGCTTAAGCGAAGGCTCTTACTAAATAGAAAAGTAGTTATTATAGAGGGAAATATGAGCTTTACTTAGGAAAATTGAGTGAAAACACAACTTCATAGTGATTTTCTTCATATATAGTAAAGAAAATTTTAATATTTATTTTTTTTCACTAGACAAGGTTTATTATTTTGATAGTATTTCAAGGTACTAACATTACTATTTATACCGGAGGTATTCAATGGCTACTAAGAAAGCAAAAAAGCTGCTCCTAAAAAGCAACAAAAAAAGCGGCTCCTAAAAAAGTAACGGCGAAAAAGCTGCTCCTAAAAAAACAGCAAAAAAAGCTGCTGCTCTAAAAAAACAGTTAAAAAGCTGCTAGAAAACCAAACCCACAATTCATGAAACCACTTAATCCATCTGCTGCTTTAGCGGCGATTGTTGGAATGTCACCACTTCCAAGAACTCAAGTTGTTAAAAAACTATGGGATTACATTAAGAAAAATGGTCTTCAAGATGCTAAAAATAATAAAAGAAACATCAATGCTGACGATAAATTAGCGACAGTATTTGGTGGAAAAAGAACAGTATCTATGTTCGAACTAGCTAAATTAATTTCTAAACATTTTAAGCTAATTTTTACATAATAAAGCCAAGCAAGTGTAGTAAATGGATTGCTACCTTGCTTTTTTATTTCTCCTACCTCATATTGTCGACGCACAATTTATTGACCTTAAAATAGACCCAGTATACATTCTTGTCCATGGAACAATCACTTATTTTAATTGCTGTTGCTGTTATTTTAGTTATTTTTACTTTTTTGAAGGGACGATCAAGTCCATCAAGAACTTGCTGAGCTAAAAGGACGATTTGAAGCGCTTAAAAGAAGAGTCGCAAAAGTTAGCTAGTGAATTAGCTAAAAGAGAAGAGAGTGTGCTTAAATTTTGCGACTGAAAACTCTATGCTTAAAGAGAAACAGCGAGGAACAGAAGAGAAGCTCAAAGATCTTAATGATGTGAAAAACCAGTTAACGAAAGAGTTTGAGAATTTAGCAGGAAAAATTTTTCAGGAAAAGATGAGTAGTTTTTCAGAAGAGAGCACAAACATATGGATTCAGTGCTTAAGCCATTTAAAAGAGCGACTAAGTGAATTTCAACAGACAGTGACTCGCTACCGAGAAGATGAGATGCGGCGAGAGTCGACTACGCTTAAAAAAATGAGATTGGAGCTATGTTAAAGCTCAATCAGAAACTTAGTTTAGATGCTGAAAATTTAACTAAGGCATTGAAAGGGGATAATAAGCTGCAAGGGAATTGGGGTGAAATTATTCTTAAAAAGGTTCTGGAGGGTTCAGGACTGCGTGAAGGAGAAGAGTATACTTTTCAAGCTAAAGATCTTGGACTTAAAAATAGTGAAGGGGAGATTCAACGGCCAGACGTTATAGTGAATCTACCCGAGCAAAAGCATATTATTATTGATTCTAAAGTTAGTTTAGTTGGTTATGATCGTTTTGTGGCCAGTGAAACAGAAGCACAGAAGTTGATAGGGGCAAAAGATTTTATTAATTCGCTGCGAACGCATATAAAACAACTTTCAGACAAAAAATACCAACTGCTGGATAAACTGATAACACCTGATTTTGTGCTACTCTTTGTTCCAATTGAAGGGGCGTTTGCGCTGCACTTCAAACTGACAATGATCTTTTTAGTTTTGGGTGGGATAAGAAAATAATTCTAGTTTCGCCGACAACATTGATGGTGACATTAAGAACGATTGAATCTATTTGGAAGCAAGAGAAGCAGAATAAGAATGCCTTTCAAATAGCAAAACTGGCCGGAGACCTCTATGATAAATTCGGTGGCTTTGTAGATGATATTCAGGGTTTAAAATCTAGTTTAGAGCGCTCTCAGAAAAATGTGGATGATGCCTTAAATAAGCTTTCAACCGGTAAAGGTAATATTTTAAGTAAGTTTGAGAAGATGAAAGAGCTTGGCGCTCAAACCACCAAAACTATTGCACTCACTGAAAATGAGAGTCACAAATTAGTTAGTCGTGTTGAACTTTAAAAATTTAACATTTTGAGTTTTTGCTAACTTATTGTCATTAAGTGGTGCTGACTTAGTGTAGTTTCCGGCCATCTTAATCGCTTCAAGTGCATCCAGTTTTCCACCTGATTGACAACGTAAGAATAGGTTTGAATCTTTAACTGCTGACTGAGTAATAATGGTTTTAATCTCTTGGCAGTTAAGTTAGGGTACTCTGATTTTAATAGGGCAGCGACCCCAGACGAACGCTGTCGCTTGGCTTGTTCCTGACATATATCCCGCTTTTCCTTGAGGAATACTTGATTTAATTCTAAAGCCAGGAGCTGAGATATCAACGGATTTAATTCCCCAATTTGATGATTCTAGCGCTTTTAATGATTGGTTATGAGCTGTAACCGTTAAAATATTGCTTAGACCATAGCTAGCTGGGAAGTAGGCATTTTTCTTTTTATCGATATCTGACTCTTCGTTACCACTAGCTGCTACTACTAAAATACCTAGATCTTCAGCTTTCTTTAAGATTTTTAACTCTTCTTCAGATGCTTCAGGTCCACCGCCAGAATAGTTAATGATATCAACTTTTAAGTTAACCGCGTACTCTAGAGCTTTAATTGTTGCATTTAAGTTATCTTGGCCAGAAGCCTCTGGATTAAAATATTTTAGAGCTAAAATTTTTACTTCAGGGAAGATACTTTTAATGATTCCTGAAACGTGCGTTCCGTGACCATGCTCATCGCTTGGAGTATTAGTCATCTTCTTTTTAGAAAAATCGTATCCAAAGTTTAGAGCTGAAACTGAACCAGTTGGAACATAAATATTATCTTTTAAAAATGGGTGAGTGTTATCAATACCGGTATCAATAACTGCTACTACTACATCTTTTTTCTTTTCAAATTTTTCCCATGCAGCTTTTAAATTAACAGTTGCTGATAGATCGCTATTATTGATTCCCCAACTAGCAAATTCAGATTGGATAAGGTTTTCTGAATAGTATGTCTTAGGTGCTTCTACTTTAAATGAGTTAGCTTTAAATTGCTCATTAAAAGCATTTTGTAGCATTAAATGGTACTTCTCTTCTGTGTTTTGGGTGGTCTTAGTTTTAGCTTTAGGTGCTGCTGTAGCTGAAGCTAAATGACTGAAAATTAACAGTCCGATAAGGCTAAGTGTCCAAACTTTTGACAGACTTTTTGTACTTTTCATAAACATCCTCTTTAACTACTTAATTTTTAACTTTTCGTGAGCAAAAACTCACATAAACTAGAATTTATAAAGCAAGATGAATGCCACTTTTTAATTGAAGAGAATCAGGTAGTTAGGTGGGTTTATTAAAGGGCTCAAGTGGATGAAAGAATGTAATAAATAAAGGGGGTGTTTAAAGATTAGACAGTGATTTAAAGTGGGGTAGATAGAGTTTATTTAAATGAAAAAGGCCCTTAGATTCAGGGGGATATGAATCTAAGGGCCCTTTTGGTTATTCAAGATAATTTATTATAAATTAAAATGCTTGTCCGTAACTTACGTTAGCTCCAAATCCTCCGGCATCTGTTACAGATTTATTAACTTCAAGTTGAAAATAATTATTATTCTTTTTTGTATATCTACCATGAGCAGTTACAGAAAGATCATGGAAACTCTCATTTGGATTAGCGGTACCTGCAAAGTTGTAAGAATATTTAAGTCCACCACCAACTTTAATTGAATCATTGATTTTGTATCGAGCACCAGTCTCAGTTTTTAAATGGACCAAAGCTTTTCCAGTGTTATCTGTTCTAAAAAGAAAATTTAGACCACCACCAGCGTAACCTTCTACTTTTCCATCGCGCCCTGTGATTACTTCTAATGCGAAACCACTAACTGGAAGAGGTAGGGTTACAGAGTTAATTTTATTATCATATACACCTATGAATTCACCACGAATACTTCCTTCTAATTCTTTAGCAAACGATAAAGTTGAAAGTGATAACATTGAAGTAGCAAGTAAAAGTTTTCCAAGATTTTTCATGAAATTCTCCTGTTTTAAAAAGAATAATTTTTATTAGTTTTTTATAATTTGAATTTTATTTAGCAAGATGTGTTCCAAATTTAATTAGTAAGATTTATGATTTAAGTAATTGAATTGAATTCGTATTTATTTTTTTCACCTGTCAAAACTATTAACACAAATTTTTTTTCAATTATGAAATATTTTAAATTCAAGTTAGACAGTTTAGTTGAAATAAGCTTATAAGCCTTTTCTATTTTTTTTATCGGAGGTTTAAATGAATAGTGAAGCAAGAAATTTATTGGAAAATACTGAGATATTAGTAAAGAACGAAAAAGAGTTTACAGTTAAGATTGTAAAAAACTTAGTAGAGATAGATAGACGTAAGCTCTATGTTGAAATTGGCTTTAATTCTCTTTTTACCTATTGCCGTGACCATTTAAAATATTCTGAGCCAGAGGCAATTATTCGAGTTAATGCCGTTAGGTTAATTAAGAATAGTCTGTTAGCAGAGATCAAACTGGAAAGTAGAGAACTTAGTTTAACTACCGCCGCCGATCTTTACATTCATCTAAAAAAATGTGAATTCCAATTGTCGCTTGAAGAAAAAAATCGATTGATCGAGAAGATCTGTAATCAGCCTAGTCGGGAGGCCAAAAAGATTATTCAGGCAGCCCTAAATTTAGTCCCAGAAATAAAATGCGAAGTAATTTTGAAAAAAAGTACGGTCGAGCGTTTAGAAAAATTAAAAGAACGACTCGCAATTCGTGATAATGATTTGCTGTTAAATTGCTTGATGCAGGAGAAAGAGGATAGCTTATTTTTGGATGCGGCGACCACAATTGCGCAATTGTCGCCAGAAGTTAAGCGAAGTCGTTATATTCCGATAAATATCAGGCGAAAAGTTTTCAAAAAGAGTAATTATCAATGTGAGTTTATACAGCGAGATGGAGTTCGATGTTCAGCTAGAGTCAATCTACAAATTGAGCATATTAAACCTTATAGTTTAGGTGGAAGTCATGCTGAAAATAATTTGCAAATTTTGTGTGCTACTCATAATCAGTACAACGCTCTAAAAATTTTTGGATATAAAGCGATTTCTTAATTAAACTTTTGTTTGCGTAAATGACTTTTATCGATGTAAAATAAAAATATCGTAAATAATTTTTTAAAGAGGAATTGGTCTATGTCGTGGATAGGCAAATACGCTAAATCATCAATTGGAAAAAAACAGATGATGGCCGTCTCGGGTCTACTTTTGTGTGGATTTCTTGTGGCGCATCTCGCTGGAAACTTGTTGCTACTTTGTAAGCCCGAAGTTTTTAACGAATATTCGCATAAGTTAGTCAACAATCCGTTTATTGTTCCGATGGAGATCGGATTAGTTCTCTTGTTTGTTTTTCACTTAGCAATGGGAATTTTACTTAACATTGAAAATAGTCGAGCACGCCCTGATAAGTATGCGATGAAAGCGCGTACTGGTCGTGGCGCTACCTTTGCTTCAGCGAACATGATCTATACTGGAATTATTATCTTTATCTTTTTAATTATCCATTTAAAAACGTTTAAATATGGAACTCAATATATCGCTACGTACAGTAACGTTGAAATGCGCGATCTTTACCGAACAGTGATGGAGTGTTTTCAAAGTTTTCCATACACACTTTGGTATGTGTTTGCGATGCTCTGTTTGGGAATCCATTTAAGCCACGGTTTTGCTAGTACGTTTAAGTCACTTGGACTTGAACATGAAAAATATACTTGTACCATTGAGCGACTCGGAAAAATTTATGCCATCGTCGTTGCTGGTGCTTTTGCTTTTCTTGCAGCTTGGTCCTACTTTAAGGGAGGAGTATAGTCATGACAGTTTTAGATTCAAAAATTCCTTCAGGTGATATTCGCGAAAAATGGGACAAACACCGTTTTGAAATGAAGATTGTTAACCCTGCTAATAAGAAAAAATTTAAAGTTATCGTGGTTGGAACTGGTCTTGCTGGAAGTAGTGCTGCTGCATCTTTAGCCGAACTAGGTTACGAAGTTCATAGTTTTTGTATCCAGGATTCTCCAAGACGCGCGCACTCGATTGCGGCTCAAGGTGGGATCAATGCTGCTAAAAATTATCCCAATGATGGGGACAGTATCTGGAGACTCTTTTACGATACAGTGAAAGGGGGAGATTATAGAGCTCGTGAAGCTAACGTTTATAGACTCGCTCAAGTTTCGAAAAATATTATCGATCAGTGTGTGGCCCAAGGTGTGCCGTTTGCACGTGAGTATGGTGGTCTTCTTGATAATAGATCATTTGGTGGATCGCAAGTGTCACGTACGTTCTATGCTCGTGGACAGACTGGTCAGCAGTTACTACTAGGAGCCTATTCAGCGCTGATGAGACAAGTTGGCTCAGGTGCGGTTAAACTCTACAAGCGACGTGAGATGCTTGATCTAGTTCTGGTAAATGGCAAAGCTCGCGGAGTTGTAATTAGAAATTTAATTAATGGTGAGATTGAAACATATAGTGCTGACGTAGTGATTTTAGCGACTGGTGGATATGGTAACGTCTTTTACTTATCAACCAACGCTATGGCCTCAAACGTAACAGCAGCGTGGAGAGCTTATAAGAAAGGGGCTTTTTTTGGAAATCCTTGTTATACGCAAATTCACCCAACCTGTATTCCAGTTCACGGAACTTACCAATCAAAATTAACCTTGATGAGTGAGTCGCTTCGAAATGACGGACGAGTTTGGGTTCCAAAAACTAAAGGTGACAAACGTCCACCTAACGAAATTCCAGAAAACGAAAGAGATTACTACTTAGAAAGAATCTATCCAAGCTTTGGTAACTTAGTTCCGCGCGATGTGGCTTCTCGAAACGCTAAACTCGTGTGCGACGAAGGTCGCGGAGTAGGGACAACTGGTTTAGCGGTTAACTTAGATTTTGCTTCAGCTATCAAACGCCAAGGTGAACATGTTATTAAAGAAAAATATGGAAACCTGTTTGATATGTATGAGCGAATTGTGGCGGAAAACCCATATAAAGTTCCAATGCAAATGTATCCAGCAGTTCACTATACCATGGGTGGCTTGTGGGTTGATTATAACTTAATGAGTACTATTCCAGGGCTGCATGTTTTAGGTGAAGCTAACTTTAGTGATCATGGTGCTAACCGTTTAGGTGCTTCAGCTCTAATGCAAGGTTTAGCTGATGGTTACTTTGTTATTCCTTATACACTTGGAAACTATTTAGCTTCAACGAAATTAGAAGCAGTGGATACAAATCACGATGCTTTTAAAGCAGCCAAAGCCGAAGTGGAAAAAGCAACTCAAAAATTCTTGAACATGAAAGGTAATCGCACTGTGGACGATTTCCATAAGAGCTTAGGTAAAATTATGTGGGATTGTGTAGGTATGGGACGAAATGAGAAAGGCTTAACTCATGCGCTCAAAGAGATTCCAAAACTCAGAGAAGAGTTCTACCAAAATGTTAAAGTTCCAGGCGACAGTAATAACATCAATAACGAGCTTGAGAAGGCCGGACGTGTTGCTGACTTTATTGAGTTAGGTGAATTGATGGCACTCGATGCACTCGAAAGAAAAGAGTCATGTGGTGGACACTTTAGAGAAGAGAGCCAAACACCAGATAACGAAGCATTACGTGACGACGAAAATTTCTGTCACGTGGCCGCTTGGGAATTTAAAGGTGTTGGCACTAAACCAACTCGTCATAAAGAAGAGTTAAAATTTGAACATGTTAAATTAAGTCAAAGAAGTTACAAATAGGGGAAGAAATATGAGTGATGGCGGAATGAATTTACATTTAAAAATTTGGCGTCAGAAGAGAAATAGTGAACCAGGTAAAATGGTGGACTATGATGTAAAAGAGATTTCACCTGAAATGTCTTTTCTAGAAATGATCGACGTTTTAAATGAAGATTTAATTAAAAAAGGTGATGACCCGATTGCTTTTGATCACGACTGCCGCGAAGGAATTTGTGGAATGTGCTCAATGGTGATTAACGGTGTTCCACATGGACCTCAGCCTGAAACTACTGTTTGTCAGCTTCATATGCGAAAATTTAAAGATGGTGATAAAATTTTTATCGAGCCCTTTAGATCTAAAGCTTTCCCAGTTTTAAAAGATTTAATGGTAGATCGATCAAGTTTTGATAAAATTATAGCGGCTGGTGGTTACGTTTCAGTTAACACTGGTGGAGCGCAAGATGCTAATGCGATTTTAGTTCCTAAAGTTAATGCTGATTTAGCGATGGACGCGGCTGCCTGTATTGGGTGTGGTGCCTGTGTAGCTGCTTGTAATAATGCTTCAGCCATGCTTTTTGTTTCCGCTAAAGTCTCTCAGTTTGCACTTTTACCGCAAGGTCAAGTTGAGCGTAAAGAGCGAGCTCAGAAGATGGTTGATACTATGGATGAGTTAGGCTTTGGTAACTGTACTAATGAGCGTGAGTGTGAGTCGGTTTGCCCTAAAGGCATTAAGTTTTCGAACATCGCTCGCCTTAACCGTGAGTATTTAAAAGCTAGCTTTACTTAATTTATGTTTATCTATTCTGAAGGCTACTCGCTTTTTGTTGATCTCGTGAAAACCACGATTAAACAGATTATGAGCAGTGAGCTCAAACTAAAGACAATGCGAGAGCGATTCCAATACGGAAATTATATCTATCGGATAAACGTTGCTCTATTTGAAGATGACAAGAAGTTAGGCTTTTTTGATTCAACTAAATACTTAATTGCAATTAATAAAGTTTTCTACTTTGATCCTGATATTAATAATCTCAAAAATGTATTAAGGCATGAGATTGCGCATCTTCTTTTGCTATATAATTTATGGGGAATACGATCGATCATCATGGATCTGAATTTCGAAGATTTTTGTAAAAAATATGGTTGGGAGAAGGGGTATTTTACTGGCCAAGCCATTTATGAAGCAACTCACTTTGAACGATTTAAACAGATGTCAACACGAGAAGCGGCTTTAATGGCAATAAAACAGTGGAAGAGCAGCGAATTGTAGAAAAAATAAAGAAAACTTTTTAATCTTGCTCAAAGTGATAATGAACATGAAGCGGAGCTTGCGACGTTAAAAGCCAATGAGTTACTTATTAAATATAATTTAGATCAGTATGAGGCAAAAAATAGTCATGAATCAGATGATGAGAAAATTTATTGTAAAAAAATTCTCTCTTACTCTAAATTTAATAAAAAAATAAGTACAATTATTAGTATTTTGAAAACTTTCTTAGTTTATCCTGTAAGAAGTGGTAATCGTGAGGAGTCCTATCTTGAAGTTGCTGGTTCTAAAGTGAATATTGAACTCAGCGAATTTGTGGCTAATTTTCTTAATCTTCATCTTGATAAACTATGGGAGAGTGTAAAAGCTAAAAACCCCAATCTTAGAGGTACAGTTGCCAAAGACTCATTTATGTTTGGAGTTCAAAAAGGTTATTTACAAAAAATTGAATTACAAAAAAAGCAAAATACTGTTGAACAAAAAAATGCTTTGGTGGTATTAGAAAACAATTTAGAAAATAGAGTAAGTTTAGTTTATCCCCATTTAGTGAGTGTTCGAAGTAGTTCATTTAAATTATCCCGCGATGCTGAAAAATTAGGTCAAATTGCTGGAAAAAATCTATCATTTAATTTACCAATAGGTGGAGAAACTAAATCGACAAAAAGGCACCTGTTAACTTTATGAATTTCGATGAATTTATCCATAATTTTTTAAAAAATAATATGTTTGACCAAGCTAATGGGCTAAAGCTAGAAGTGATCTCACCTGGAAAAATTATCTATAAACTTAAAGTTTTGCCAATACATGTAAGTTTTTCTAATTTGTGCCATGGAGGAATTCTTGCAGGGTTAATGGATTCAACTCTCGGTCTTGCCGCACTTACGGCGGCTTTTCCTGATGGTAGATTCTGTTCTACTGTTGAGTTTAAAATTAATTATTTAAATCCAGCTTATCTTGAAGATGAGCTGGAAGGTATAGGCAATATTGATTTTAAAGGAAAACGTCTAATTGTTACAACTGCTTCAATTGAGAATATAACACAAAAAAATTTAACGGCTAAAGGGTTAGGGACATTTAATACCTATCCTATGCAGAAAAAAAAATAGATTAATGGAATTGTAATTCTGTTGGATTTACTATTCGAGGCTTAACTTTCTTTGAACCTCTTTTTGTAGGCATTGTCTTCTGACGCTCTTTGAGTGCTATTTCACGACAAAGATCAATCTCTTTATCGGTAATTTTCCCGTTATGCCCCATAATGGATGCTAGTGTAACACCATGTTTTAAACATAGTTTATAGATTTCTTTAACTTTTTCGAGACTAATATTTCGTGAAAGCGTATAGGCTTCGAAACGTCCTTCCATCGCAAGTAGTGCTGTCTCAGCTAGACAAGCATAAACTGTAGTTCCTGGTAGACCTAAATCACAAAGGACTTTAACTGTACCAGGAAGTTCAACTTCACCGCTTTGAATAACTAAAACATCTGGCCTTTTAACGGCATCCTCTTCAGAGATATCTAGAGGTCTACTTACATCACAAATTACACATCCTGGTTTTACTTGCATTATATCGAGAATGCGTTCACCTTGATTAGAAGTACTAGTAATAATAAGATCACAATCGCCTACGTAAGGATTAGGATCAGTAGCAATATAAACTATGGTTCCAGGGGAAATCTCTTCAATTGTTGATTTTAGTTCAAGCAGTTTTTGAGCTCTTGGCGCTACTATGTAAATCTCTTTAAAATAGTGAGAAAGTAGTTTTGCCGAAACACTACCGATGCTTCCAGTTGCCCCAATGATCATCGCTTTAGATTCAGATTTTTTATTTGTAGGATTAAATTTTATAAACCCCATTTTTGTTGCGGCTACTTTGGCTGCCCATAAAGTTGCTGCCGCTGAGAGGGCATTTCCGGTTGTTACAGGAATAGGACTATTTTGAGCAACTGTAACACCAGCATCTCCTACGATTTTAGTATATGCACCTAATCCAATGATTTGTGCACCACTTGCTGCTGCCTTATCACAGAGTTTACCTAACTTTTTATAAACGACTTCTGGTTTTTGCTGTAGTAACATTTTAGGTGTATCGTATACAGAGTAAATTAATCCTTCTACTTCTTGTCCATTATAATCACTTTTGATTCCCGTAATTTTACCATATAATATTCCATCAAAATTACTGGTAAGTTTTTCAATTAGTGGAGCAACCTCTTTTTGAATTGGTTTTAAGGGTTTTAAAATTGGTGCTTTAAAAAGATATTTGGAACTAAGCGGATGTATAATAAAGGCAAAACTTCTTTTGGAAGAAGATAATTTATCATCATTATTTAATACTTTAACAATGGGTTTAAGATTATAATCATTAATCCATTCTAAAATCATATCACTGGTTACAAAATCTAAATGTTCTTTTTCTGTAACACTTAAAAAAAGTGCTTCTAATATTGCAAAATTTACATTTTGATCTGGTGTAATACTAGGAGTACAATTAATTACTTTTTTGACGCCTGCTTTTTTAAGTCTAACCTCCATATCTGTACTTAAAAAGTCTAAAACTAAAATTTTATTTTTTAAATGTTCTAAATTAATGAAATTAAGCATAAAGCCACTTGAAATAAAAACTTGTGAATTACAAAAATTTGCTAAAGATTTATTTTTTTCAATTTCTTTTAATGTAAAATAAGTTTTTCTATTTTTTTTTAAAGGAATCTTTTTAAAAAAAGATGAAAAAGTTTTTTAAGAATATATCTAAATGATTTATGTTTTTTAATGTGTAAGGCATGTTAAGTGCAAGATAAGGATCAGCAAATGAAATCTGTGTAGTGAATTCACTACATAGTGATACTAATGGTCTAAGCATTGCTCCCGAGTAAAACCAATTTTTTTCTGATTAAATTCGCTGTAATTTTTTTTAATATAATCACGTAAGGCACAGGATTGAGTAGGTTTCTCTAAATTGCAATCCAGTAGCCACAATACTCTTTTACTAGGCTTTTCATTTTGATGATTATTTCATGATTAACGATTTTATTGTTGATAATTAGACCTGTTGGAAGTCCAGAGAGAGCAATTACATCTGCTATACCATCATATTTTCAATTAGATCAACCATTAGCTTAGTATCAAAATTAGTTCCATATTGAGTAACTCTAAATTGATTATCTAAAAAGTGATTTCTTTATCAAAATCATATTGAGTGGGTGCTAGGGGTGATTGCCTACAATATGCTTCATAATAAATCCTCTACTGCATTAAACTATAGACTTTTAAAGTCTGAGGTTCCATGGAGATATCATAAACTGAACTTTGTGGAAAAATCTCTATCTCCAAAAAAATCAATCGTTGGTTATCCATAGAGCTAATTCTAACATGTTTAGTTTCTACGCTAATAAGATCTGGATCATTGGAAGGATAGACTCCTTTACCCATGCTTAATGCACTTCGAATCATCTTTTAAATGGCTTTTATGATTGAGAAATGAGAAGGTTTAAAAAGTCCATCGTTATTCACAGTTGTATTGGAAACGCGAGAATTTCCGGCGAGTTGGCTGATTATTGGTAAGAGAATGGGTGTTTTCACAATTGGCGTCTGTTTATTAAATTCAATTTTTAAATGATAATACTTCATGAGTGGGTTAATGAGTTTTATACTTAAAGATTTGATAAACATGTGATTTTAATTTTAGTTAGTGGATAACGTACACGGATAAAATTAGCAATTTTTGCAACTTCGGCAGTACCCCAATTCCTCCATTGGTTGCCATATATCGATTATTAATAACTTTAATGAGGTCAATTTTTGTTGAAATTATTCTCGTAAAATTCCAAGTGCTGCGAACACCTTGGTTTAACCCCAACTCACGAGCAAGGTAAGTAGCTGTTCCGCCAGGGATAACTAAAAGTCAATTTTTTGGTTGGCGAATCCTGTAACATAGTATTTACCGTACCATCACCATTCAACACTAATTAATAGATTCATATTTTTGGTTATCGCATCTTGTACTTCGGCATGGAGTTCATAGAGGTTTCTAGGACTTACAAAATGGAGTTCTCGTCGAAAAAGAATTTTTTCAATTTCACTTTTCCAGTAGCTTTGGTCTGAACATCCTGCTCGATGATTGAGAATAATTTTAACCGTTTCCATATGAGCGGTATATGCTAAAGCTTAGCTTTCTCTCCTAGCAAAAAGGAAAAGATTATAACATAAATTCGATGATTTTTATTGATAAACTACCAACTAAGTACATAACTTACCATTAGGGTAATAGCATTTCCGGTTAAATCTTCGTATCCGTAACCCCCTGGCTTAGTTGCCGCATAATCTTTGGTATAAGAATCAGAGAGATTAACTGTATGGTAAAGGCCTTCAACATTGATATAGGACTCTTTTAACTCAGTGGAAATTCAAGAATGACTCTAATCCTACACCAAACACACTGTTTTTGTGTTTCAATTTCTTCGCGGTCAGTGAATTTATTCGTTGATACCAATAGCCTATGTTTCCGACAATATAAGGATTTGAATAAGTAATAGCAGTTCCAAGATCAGCCGTGTCTAGATAATAGCGCATTCCAAAGGCAGCTCGGAAAAATGAAGCTTGAACTAACCTGATCCAAAATCATCAAAAGTACGAGTTGCACCATTCACACTAAAGCTATGTTTTGGAAAGTGCAAAACCTAGTGTATAGGCTAAGTGAAAACTGGAAAAATACATAACGGAAAGGCCAAAGGTAGGGTGTTCATCTTCATAAGCAGCTCCGCGATTCCCTGTAAAGGTGGTAATTCCCATAGAGAAATTAACTGCAAAAAAACGTCCATACTCATAAAAGCGCTCATCTTCTAAAACTTGTGCGGCATCTAAATCTTCATTGAAGTCATTAAAAATATCACCACCTAAAGTTAGATCATCATCATTAAATCCCTTTACCTCATCAGTATCAAAATCGGCAAAGGCGGTAGCCGCAAAACTTGCTAATAATAAGAAAATGAAAATAGAACGTTTCAGTTTATTTTGCATAAGTTATAAGTAAAAGTGGACAGCTCCAACAATCATACTATCGCCAACCGTTTCGATAGCAGATTTCTCACCTAATTTATTGATGGATAATCCAAATTCAAAGCTAAAGCCTAAACTTTCAAGTCCCGCAAAATGAAATTCTGTTCCAAGTGTGCCATCAAATTGATAGCCTGATTTTGAAACTCCTGCTGTTTTTTGGCTCAGCATAGCTCCCATCAATGCTCCATAAAAATTGAGTTGCGGTTCGTCGAATATAATCCGATAAAATTTTAAACCAGTGGCATAGCCTCCATCTGTATCACTAAATTTAGTTCCAACCTCGAGTCCTAGTGCATAGGACTTTGATCGTTGCAATTTTAGTGAGATGCATGGAATATCGTTGTGAAAATGGTTGGTCATTCCAATACCTAAACGGCCACTTAAGTTACGTGCCTGAAGATTAAATGAAATGACTAAAAGTAGAAGTAAAATAATATTACGCATATTCACTAAGCTCTTTTTCATAAAAACCTCTCTTATCTTAAGTGTAACTAAGTAAGTCAGAAGGGTAAAGGATCTTTGACATTGTTTTAAAAAAACGATTAGAATGAGGAACATTTTAGATATTAACTGCTTAATAAACTCAAGGATTTTAGTCATGGAAAGAACGGTTACTGTACCAGCTCAAAATGAGTCTGTTTCTCCGGTAGAGATCATTTTAAAATACAAATTTCAGCTGATACTGATTGTTCTAATTGCCATTTTAGGTGTTGTGGGTGTTGGTATTTATAAAAATGTTCAAGAGAAAAAAAGCAAAGAGGGTGCTGAAAAAATTTTCATGTTTAGAACTAATCAATGGGAAAATTTTAAAAGTGGTAAAGTAAGTAAAGAGGAGTTAATAAGTGGTCTAAAAGAGCTCCATAAAGTAAGTGGGAATAATACCCTCTACATTAATCTTTTATTGGAAGTAACCAATTTTTATCAAGAAAAAGATACTCTCGCTGAACTTATTCCACTTTGGGAAGAGTTATATCAAGAAAAAGGTAAAGATCTCTATTTAGGCTATTTAGTGTCGACATCTCTTGCGGTGGCTTATGAAGAGGGAAAACAACTTGATAAAGCGATTACGACACTAGAGGCTCTATTGGCTGGAAAATTAAAACTTAATCATGAGCGCATCTATTTAGACTTAGGTAGACTTAATTTAATGAATAACAATAAAGAAAAAGCTGCAACTCATTTAAAATATGTGGTTGAAAATTTCCCTAACACCGAATACTCAAAAATTGCTGAACTCTACTTGAGCAAGCTGTAAGCGAATGAGAATTTTTTTACTTATACTCTCTATTTTTACGCTTCTTCAAATTACTGGTTGTTCGACAATTCAAAATAAAGTTGAAAGTATAACTGGTAGTAAATTTAAAAATGACAAACAAGCGGCACCATTTTTTAAAATGATTTGGAATCGTTCATTTGATCCAATCTATGATTCAGGGAATCTTCCAATAAGCTTAGGAATCCCTTTTATTTTTGATGATTTACTCTATGTGGGAGATCAAGATGGAAATATCTACGCTTGGAATAATGATAATGGAAAACCACTTTGGAAATTTAAAGAGTCAATAGCTTTGGGTGCTCAGCCTGGAATTTTTAAAGATCAACTTATTTATGGATCCGGCGATGGTAGAGTTTTTTCTAGACACTATTTGACGGGCGCTCTAAATTGGAGTGTCGATTTAGGATCTCAAGTTGAGTCTAAACCCTATTTTTATCAAGGACGTATTTTCTTTCATTTAAGAAATCACAAAATAATTTCTTTGGATGCGATCACCGGTAAGATTCTTTGGGGCTACCAAAGATCGGTACCCTATTCAACTACACTTCAAGGTGTATCAAATCCAGTCGGAATTGATAACAAAATCATAGTGGGTTTTGCTGATGGGGTAGTGGGTGCCTTTTCCATTGATGATGGGGTTCTACTTTGGGAAACTAAAATTAATCTAGGTACAAAATTTGTCGATGTTGATTTAAATCCAATTATAAAAAATGACAAAATCTATATTGGAACTAGTGGCAGTCCTATTAATGTTTTAAATGTAAATAATGGTCAATTAGTTCAAACTTGGCCGCAAACCTCTTCGGCCACACCTTTACTTTTAAACGAAGAGATGATTTTAGGTTCACCTTCCGGTGAAATATTTAAGTGTGACCTTGAAGGAAATATTATAGCTCAAAGTAGAGTTTCTCGCCGACAGATTACAGATCTAAAAGTTTGGAAAGCGCGAATTCTGGTTGAACCTCCAACGGATACTTAATGGCACTTGATCCATTTAATCTAAAGTGGTTGATAATTTTTCCTAGGCATAGAACCCACTCTTCAATCTATCACTCGATTACAACAAATATCAATGCTGGTAAATGTGCAGATGGCAAAAGTCTACTTTCACGAAATAGACTTGCGTTTTTGAATAACTATTTTCGAATCTTCTAACTCGATTTAAATAGAGCTGACTCCAATTCGGGCCCAATCTTTTTAGTGACTCTAATTCAAATCCATTAAAAAGTTGATTATCCTCTTTTAGATAGTTAGTGGCTGATACTATTTTGAAGTTATCAGTTAAAGCCGCCTTTAATAACATATTATTAAATAGAGAAGTTTTAGTTAAAATTTTTAAATCGGCAACGGCATCGTTACTGGCCTTAGATTCAAAATGGGTCGTAAGATTTTCAAAGATATAGTAGTTGCGACTATAGCCATCTTCACAGAGCTGATTAATTTCAGATTTTAATTTATAAATGTGGACGGCAAACGCTTGATTGGTCAGACTAATATTTTTTTGTTCAGAATCAGATGATTTTGAAAGTTCATTAATAAGCTTAGGATTGCTCTCTTTTTCATTTAAACTTAGAAAAAGTTCTGGATAGTATCCCATTTCATTTTTATTAATTTTATCAATATCTTGACCTTTAACAATTTTGTGATCACCCTGAATTTCCATATTTTTACGATCACCAATTTGACGTTCGTTATCGAGTAAGGACGAATGGAATTTAGGACAGTTCGTAATTTCTGGAG
This sequence comes from Bacteriovoracaceae bacterium, assembly GCA_046328975.1. GTDB lineage: Bacteria > Bdellovibrionota > Bacteriovoracia > Bacteriovoracales > Bacteriovoracaceae > JAXLVO01. The sequence continues at coordinate 40,831 of JAXLVO010000018.1, forward strand.
AGTCTACTTTAAATAGTTTTTTTAGTTCATAATATTGAGTTAATAAGGTCAAAAAATAGATTCGTTTATTAGAATAATCTTTAAAAAGAGTAGCGCCTTTTTTCTTGGATGGAATTGAGGCAATACTACGATTAGTAGAGTTTTGGTTATTTAAGTTTTCACTAATTTGGGTATAGTTATGATAGAGCATGGTTACCACATTACGATCTTCTATCACAGGGGAAGGATTAACTAGATTGGATTCAACTTCACGAGCACTAATACGATTAAAAGTTTGTTCCATCGTTTCTGGTCGATAGGATGAGGCACATGATACCAAAAATGCTAGAACCCCGAGTTTAGAAAACTTAACTAAATTAGTATACTTCATGATTTCATCCTTTTAAATCATAAGATTTATGCCTCAAAAGGAGTTCGGAAAAGAGGGGGAATTTATTAAATAGCTAAGAGACTATAGGAAAAAATTGCCTTTTTTACTTAATCAATTAGCTCATAATTAGGTGAAGAGACACTTCCTTCAATTACAGAGCGTTGGAACGTGATCGATTCATTTTTAGAGTTTTTAATTATGAATCGGTAGTTACCTTTAGGTAGAATTTTATAAAATTCACCATTACTAAAAGTATAATCACCTTGAGAAACAACTGAACGATTTTGAATCTGGTCGATATGAACTACACCCGATTCAGTTTTACTGTTTTGATATTTAAAACCTACACCTTGGTGAACCTTTTGTAAGAAGACTAATAGTCCTTTTTTATTTTGGTTGTAATAGTATGACATCTGAGAAAAATTAGGCCATTTAGTAGATGATAATTCTACTGTAAATTGAAGGTCGTCATGATAGTAATAGCTCCAATCTTGCATCCCACCGTTCACCTCATACCAAGCATAGCCATTGGTAATACCGTTAGTGAATTGATGTGAATTATAGATATAGGGAACGTTAGATGAGTAGGCTAGCGCAATGTTTTTTACTAGAGCGTCGAATGGATGTGGCTCTTCAGCTGTATCCCAAGGATAATTAACTACTTCTGCTCCAGTATGAAAATTTGTAGAAAGGCTAAAGTTTCTCTGTTTTTGAAATTGCATTATGGCTCTAGTCTCTATTTCTCGATTGTTCCAACTGTTAACATTATCGGAAGTTGAAAAATCAGGAAAATCTCGGTTAAGGTCGACATTGTTTCCATTTCCGCGTGTTCTACGTTCATTACCATCAGGGTTCATGGTAGGCATGATATAAACTTCACTATTATTAATGAGATTAGTAATTGCACTATTGCTGCCATAATTAGTCACTAGATCTTCAATCAGAAACATCATTGATTCTCGTCCTGTAATTTCATCACCATGCATACTTGAAATTAATTTAACTTCAGGTTCAACCTCATCCGTTTGAACATTGTCTGAAATTTTCACAAACCAGAGGTTACGACCTTTGCTACTTTTTCCAATTGAAATTAATTGCATGATGTTTGGATATTTTGTTGCAAGATCTCTAAGTTTAGCTTCAAGCATAGGAATAGTTGGATAGTCTGCACTATTCTCTTTGGATACTCCCGCTAACTCACTGTAGAGAATATTATTTTGGTCAAGCCACTTTTTTAATCCGATAGGTCCATAGAGTTCAAAGCCACTTTTGGAATAGTGATCGATGGTTAGATCTCTTTGGCTTTTTATTAAATTTACTACGGA
>JAXLVO010000019.1:0-41890 GCA_046328975.1 Bacteriovoracaceae bacterium
TCTCTGAACCGAATCGTGCCATCAGCCCAATGATTAATCCTCCAATAATAGGAATGACGATAAATATTGGTCCCCAATGACTCATTGAAGGTGAGCGTGCCGTAAATGCTATTTCTCCGTAATAGAAAATATTTGTAAAGAGTGCAATCAAAAGCAGCAGTGCTTTCGCTACAAAAGCAGCAAGAGTACCAATAGCAATGGCAACAGTACTTAGAAAAAAAATACGCGAATTTCTAGAAAAGTCGCCTCGATGATGTTTCATAAATATTTTCTCATTTTTTAGTTTAAATATTTCATGAACACTTTGAGAGAAATTTTTATAAAAGAAAATACGCACCATTTCGATGCGAGGCGTGTGTTGATTTAGTTAGAGTGTGTGACCGATTGATAATTCAAGCTGTCCTAAAGCTTCGATGGCATCAATTTGTGATTTAACTGCGACTGCCTTAGCTCGATTTAAATCAACAACTGCATCGAGAACTTCTGTGTTAGTTCGAGTTCCTGCATGTAATCCTGCTCGAGCAAGTCGAACGGCCTCTTCGGCTTTTCTAATGGAACTTAATTTGGCGTTGTAGTTGATGACATCATAAGAGAAGCGACGTTTATTTTCTTCAAAAACGACTGGGGTTTGAATTAAGGAAGAGAATGAGAGTTAGAAGTTAAGATTGGAGCGAAAAGCGGTAGGGAAGGTGTATTTGGAGATGTGGTTTATCCTTCCTAAATTCTGGATTAAAAATAAAAGTATTCCACAATGGATTTACCAAAACTCAAACGTGGTGGGAGTGAGACTTCTAACTGACTCTAAATCTGTTAATAAAATCATAAAAAATGAAAAATGTGCCATCATTACAACTAGCCTAAATAAAACAGGCGAAGATCCTATTATTTTAAAAAATGCAGCTCACACCTCCTGGAATAAATATGCCAGCAAACATGAGTTTATTTGTGAAGATGATTACAATGACCCTAAAGCTAGTGTTGCTTCAACTATAGTTTTCTTTAATGAAAAATTTGACCTTACTATTACTAGAAAAGGTGAAGGTTGGGAAAAAATTGAAAAACATCTGGAACTACTCTCAGCCAAACTTTTATAAGTTTAATGAAGATTCAATTTTACTTACGAAATACTTAATTGAAAATTCAGTCGGCAAATTTGATAGAGCACTTGATTTGTGTGCTGGTTGTGGTGTTTTAGGGATAGAGTTGCTTAGTCATAACATTATTTCGTCTTGTGATTTTTTAGAATATCAAAATAATTTCTTAGAGCATATTCTACATAATTTAAATTTATTAGAGGAACCTAAACTTGATACTGCAATTCACATTGGATCCATGAGTGAATTTCTAGCTTCGAATCGTGATAAGTTTTATAAAAAATATGATTTAATCATATCTAATCCTCCTTTTTTTAATATTGAAGATTACAAAGTATCTGAAAGTAATATCGATAGAAACTATTGTCGCTTTTTTATAAAAGATAATCAGGATATTTTTTTTGAATTTATTGCAAACGCTTTAAAAGAAAAAGGTGAATGTTACTTTCTATTCAGAGGTGAGATTAAATCTTCAAAATATAATATAAAAAAAGTTAAAGAGTTAGTGGGAAGTTCTATTTTTAAATTTACGTTGATTCATTAAATATAGTTCGTTTATTAATTACAAAAATAAACAGCTCCTATTGCATAACTAACCGTACTGCATCCCGATGTATTCCACCAGTTCATACCACCGTTTGTAGAGGCACCCATCCCACTATTAAATGGAGCCTCGCCAGGTAACAAAACATCCCAATCCTGATCACTTCCAGCATGCAAACCTCTTCTTAAAAATCCTATACAGGTTCCTGTTGGCAAACCATTATCGCAGTCTCCAGTTGTCCAGTAGTGATAACACCAGTTAGGGTTAGCATTAACTGTAGTTGCAATACCAGCGACAGTGCTCGTTTTAGAACAATAAGTAATTTGACTAAAAATTTTTCCACCAAATTTAATTGATCCATTTACCTCTAGTTTAGCTGAAGGAGTTGCAATTCCGATTCCTACATTTCCATTATTTAAAATAGTCATGGCTTCAGTTCCACCGTTAGACCCAACCAAAAAATGTATATCAGCAGTTGTTGTTCCAGTATTTGAAGTAGTTTGTAGAATTAATCCACTAGTCGTGGTTGTTCCACCTAAAATATTTGATGTGAGTAGTAATCCAGCTGAAACCGTTCCCGCAATAGCCGCAGATGTTCCACTAATTGTGGTAAAAGATCCCGCTGCACGCGCCGTCGTTCCAATCGTAACATTATCGATCGTTCCACCATTAATATCAGCATTATCAATACTGGCTGTTGCAATAAAAGCGGCCGTCGCGGATAAACTTGTTACAGCAGCTGAATTACGCGTGGTTGCCCCAATGCTAACGTTATCCAGTGTTCCTCCATCGATGTCAGCGGTAGTTGCCGCTAGCTTTATCGCAAGAGTTATTCCAGTAGCACCTGTAAAAGTTAAAAAATCTGTTCCGACTAAATCTTGAATTTTAAAAATTCTAGTATTAGTTGTGTTGAGAGTTGTATCGTCGGAAAGTGTTCCACCTAAAACTAAATTAGGAGTTGTTCCTTCTCCAGCAGCGGTAGTAGCCTGTAGTCCATTACTTGCTGTTAAATTTAAAACATAGTCTCCAGTTGTATCTGTTGAAAGTGCAACTGAATTGGCTGCAATTGTTAGAGCACCAGTATTTGAGATGGTTGCATCTCCACTCATGGCCATACTAGTAGCTACGTTACCGGACTTCCAATAAAAATATTTCCACTAGTTAATGTTGAGGTTGTGGTATTTATAGCAGCGGCTGTTGCTGTAATATTGATAAATTGTGTTTGAATGTCACTCGTTACGCCACTTAAATAACCAATCTCGGTTGAAGTTACGGCGGAACTAGCGAGTACACCTGCTCCGTCAGTCACTACTGCTCTATTCGCTGTCCCTGAAAATGCACCTGATCCGGTATTATCTGTTACACAACTAAAGGTAGTTCCATTTGATTTTAAAACTTCGCCTGCATTACAGGTAGGAATTGGGGTTTTGGCATAAGTTTGAAAAGCATTAATTTGCATTTGAATGGCACTCGTTACACCTGAAACATATCCTAATTCAGTTGATGTTACAGCAGAAACTGCAAGCGCTCCACTTCCGTCAGTAACAATTGATCTATTAGCTGTTCCACTAAAGGAAGAACCACTAGAACTTACCGTTACACAACTTAAACTGGTTCCGTTACCTTTTAAAACTTCACTACTTCCACATGTTGGTAGTGTAGTCTTGGCAAACGTCATAACGTTGGGATCAGTTTCAACTGTAGATAGAGTTGCCCCTACCCAATTAGTTCCATTGAATTTTAAATATTGATTGGTAGTTGGAGTTGCTGATGTAAAATCAACGTCACCCATTTTACCTAAAACATAATCAGCTTCATTTGCTGTAACTGCCCCTGTTCTTCCATAAACACTTGTTACAGCATTGGCGTTACTCACTTTTTCAAAAGTTGTTCCGTTAAAGACAATCCAGTCTCCCACAGCATAACTCCCACTTGCCACATTCACAATATAGTAATCACCTTCTGTTGTCGCCGTTGGAAGTGAGGAACTTGCGTCCCAAACGCCTTGATAAGATAATCCATTTACTGCTCGTGGTTTCCATTTTCCAGAAGTGGCGTCAAAAGCTAAAACCTCTTTGTCATTTGGAGTTGTCGTACAATCAATAAGTTTTCCACCAATACTAGATGAACATAATGAAAAATCCACCGTGAATGTACTACTCGCGTTCGCGTTCGATATAACAAATTCTAAAATTTTCCCTGCTGCTAGTGTTACACTAGTCAATGTATTTGCCACTAAAGTCGTAGCGGTTTGTGATTCTATTGAGAGATTCGTTGTCGTCGATCCCTCTTTAATTACAAGACTAGTCGCTGAACTTAAATTAGTTCCAGTTATCACAAATTGATTATTAAGAATTTTTATACTAGAAACAGTAATGCTCACACTACTACTAGCTTTAGAACTTTTAGATTTTATCGCAACTGTATTCTTACCAATACAACTGATAAAAAAAATTAAAATTATTAGTGCTACTATTTGATGTTTCAATTAAGCCTCTACACTACATTATATAGTAAATAGTGACCTAAAAAAAACGGGTAATATTTTCCACAATTACTTGATAGTTTTAAACTACTTAGCCAGAAAGTCGCTTTAACTTATTGTTAACTTTATCTAACTCGTTATTGAGAGCAATATTTTCAGATTTCATTTTAGACGCTTGCGCTTTAAGTGTACTCACATCTTCTAACGCTTTCTTTTTCTCTTCTTCCATTTTAACTAAATTCTTTTCTAAAACGTTAATTTTAAATTTAAATTTAGCTTCAGGAGACTTCAATATAATGAGAGCTTCTTTGGCGCTCCTAGGAAGGGAGCGCGCTAATTTTGAAGGTTGCGGCCGCATTTTAGTGTATTCAGAGATATTCCAAGAAAAAAATAAAATAAAAATAGTTTAGAGGAAGAGAATGAGAGTTAGAAGTTAAGATTGGAGCGAAAAGCGGTAGGGATGTGATATTTGGAGATGTGGTTTATCCTTCCTAAATTCTATGAGGATGCCTAGTCGATAAAAAGGAGAGCATTAAGAGTTTTTAATCTCAAATGAAGTCTCCGTATTGTTTCGTATTGACGTTTGAGCCTGTCGAATCCCTCTTGTATTCCTCCGCAGACCTCGCGCCAGTTACTCAATGCTTGCGCTCCTTTGGAGCGACGTAGCTGTCACTCGTTTCTGCCCCACAAGGGTCGGATCACGGTCTTCTCGGTCTCTGCACTTTTTCTCCCGTTGGGCCTCTCAGCTTTTGGTGAAGAGGCCCCAAGCGGGGAAAACAAAACCGAAACAAGGAGACTTATTATGAAATCTGAAATTCAACAAAAACTCGAAACATTAGCCTTCAATCGTACTACGCCATTTTGCTATGGATGCTATGTTAAGGCTCCAAAAGGAGTCTGTCCTGAATGCCATAGCGATGACCTGATGAGACATCTTGATGGCGTTGGTGTCGAATGGGGAACCTCTTGGGTCATCAAGCATATTCTTCAAGAAGAACTGACTGCGATTGATACAGATGAAATATTTGAAGAATCTATTCGTCAATGCTACCCAGAAGAAACCACTGTTGGCTGGATGAAATTTGACACTGTAGAGCTTATGAAATCTCAAGACCCAATTTCTTGGAGAATCGCTCGTGATGAATACATTGATTCACTTGAGCAAGATGAAGAAATCGTCTCCTTCGATGGTGGTCAAACATACTATTGGATTCACAATTTCGAAGACCTCCTATATTAGGGGGCTTTTTAAAAGTTAACAGTTGCATTCAATTTTTTTAAACAAATTTGACCTGTGGAAATAAATAGCAAATATAATCCAAAATGAGGTTCTAAAAATCATAGCAACAAGTGTTTTAAGTTCATAAAGTTGCCCTTGGAAAATATGATTCAATAAATACGCAAGCACAAATGCACTAGATACCGCAATTGCTAAAGAAAGCTTTTTAATACAAGTTTTCATTTTAAAAATGGAAACACTTGCAACAAGATAAAAAAAGCCCGCAATAAAATTAAACCATAGTACAAGAGGAACGATATTTCCTCTAGTAGCAATTCCACTTTCTGTAAATAAAGATCTTCCACCAGATAAAATCGTCATTAATCCGAAAATCAAAAAAACCAATCCTATCCAAACATTCTTTTTTTTAAAATTCACATATCCCCCTTTTCAGGTTTCTTTTCACCAAATCCACTTTAAATGACAGTATTCTTCGATTTACTTATAAAGTAGCCCAACATGAACACACTTGCTGTCATACAAATAGCACCGATAAGAACAAAGACTGGAGAAGCTGACAACAAGAGTTCTAATAAGATACCAACTGGCATCAACATTCCTAGAATAGCTAACCAAGACACAAGTTGTTTTTGCTTAAAACTAATATCTAACTTAAACAGCAGATATCCAATGACGATATTCAAGAATGCAAAAAGATTACCATGCACATGGGCCAATCTAGCCTCAAAGTGTTTTCCATTGCCATAGGCGGCAGCCCACTCAGCAGCGTTGGGTGCAAAGTCCCTTAGGTATATTAATAAGAAACCATAAAGCATAAATCCAGCCATTGCATAAAACCCAACTACTAGATTTTTTCTACCCTCATTTTGATTTCCCATGTTAATCTTTCCTTTCAAAATTAATGAAAATCGAACCTAATTTAAAGTCTTATCAGTTTATCTTACTAGTGCTTCCAGCCAACATGATTAAACATCTTTTCGTATCCTAGAAGTGCCTCATGTATTTTTTTATGACCACTCTCATACTGACCATTTTTAAAATCAGAGGCACCATCAAGAATCAAACCTAGTGAAGGGTGAATGGCGGCATCGGCGTCAGGATCAAGCTTGCAAGTTTTGAAAATGTCGTTAACTGTTTCTGTAATTTTATCGCCGTAAGACTTAACAACCTTAACGTCATCCTTTTTTGGATTTATCTCTTTCATTAAACTTAATATTTTTTCCATTCGAACTTTTAGATCACTGGTGGGAGTAAACTTAATTTTTGACTCGGCTTTGTTTGAAATCTGTTTTCCATGAGCGGAATGATGATCATGGTTTTGTGCTATTGCTATATTTGTAACAGCTATAAGTAAAGCGACTAATGTAATTTTCATTTCTTTCTCCATTATTTAATTAAATACAAATATGAATCTATATTAGCTTTGACTTCGTGTTCGACATTTTCAGGTATTTCAAAAAAGCTACCACTTTGTAGATTGTACTTTTCGCCTTTAATAAAAAAATCGACATTCCCAGATTGTACAATCAGAATTGCCTTGCTCGAAGTTGAATGTTTATCTAAAGATTGCCCTTTTTTTAAACCAAGCCCAATTAGTTTGAAGGATGGGTTTGATAAAACTTTAACTATTTTGCCATCTTCACTTAGAGCAATCTCTTCCATTAATACATGTTTCATAGCTTTACCTCTTTGTTGTTTTTAAAAAGTTTTCCACTGATAATTTTTAATATTTTTAAAGGGATCTTATCTGCAATGGTGCTTGCGGATAATTCAATTATTTTCACACGCTCAACACTAAGATTATTCATAAACGTTTCCCCAGCCGGTGTAAGAGAAATGATCTTAGCTCTCCTATTATCCTGATCTTCTTTTCTTTGAATGAGCTCTTTTTTGACCAGCTCGTCAATCATTCGGCTTGTTGCAGACATTGAAAGATTCAATTTATTTGAAATATCATTAACATTAACTGTCTTATCGCGATCAATGATATGAAGAGCAGCCACTTGAGAAAAGCTCAAATGTTCTTCACTTACGACGACTGCTAGTCGCTCAATAACTTTGCTAAAAAGTATCCTTGTGAAACGTTCTATCGGCGAGTTTATTATTTTATTGCTCATGGTTTTATTATATGCAATAATTGCATTAATGCAACTATTGAATTTAGGAAACTATATGCCGAAACTTAACCATATGAAAATACTAGCTATTATTTATATTATTAGCACGCCTCTACATGTATTTGGCATGGAGCCAGACAGTAAAAACAATGTTTTAACTTTAAATGATTTAGAGGCAGTGGCCCTAAACCAATCATTAGATATAAAGTCTAAAGAGTATGAAGTTATTGCCACTCAAGAAAAAAGTCATTCCCTCACCCCTAACTACATTCCAAAACTGTCATTAGAGGGAAGTTACAAATACTTATCTGAAATACCTGAAATAAATATGGCCCCTGGTCGAGTACTCAAATTTGGGGACAATATTAATTATAGTATTGGTCCAACTCTAACAATGACTCTTTTCGATTTCGGAGCAAAATCACAGCTTCAAAAATCATTGAATATGAATGTTTCAGCAAAGAAAAATGAAGTAAATAATTTAAAATCTAATGTTCTTTTTAAATCACGCTTTCACTATATTAACCTAGCATTGCTTTTGGAAAAAAGAGTCTTAATTGCAAATTCTTTAAAAGTTGCCCACAAACAATTGAAGGACGTTTCGTCAATATAATGAGGACCTAATGGTGCGACCACGAAGGGAGCACGCTAATTTTTATGGTTGCGGCCGCATTTTTGTGTTTTCAGAGATATTCCAAGAAAAAAATAAAATAAAAAAAGTTTAGAGGAAGAGATAGAGAGTTAGAAGTTAAGATTGGAGCGAAAAGCGGTAGGGATGTGATATTTGGAGATGTGGTTTATCCTTCCTAAATTCTATCTACATTCGTAAAGGTAACCGAATCACCGACTTTAATTTTTAGTGTTTCAAATTTAGCGGCCCTCAAAGCATCTTGATTCGTATTATACTCTTGCAATTTAGCGTCAGGTGCATCTCCGACAAAACTTTTAGCTACTTGATTCACTTTTACAGTAGCAGCGTCAACATAAGTAATAAAACCTACCATGGCCAAAAAAGTTACAACAATCTTTCCTCGATTCAACATAGTTTCTCCTCTCAAAACAACTCAAAGCTCTATTAGTTATTTTATTGGTTAAAAAAAATAAATCAATGTAATTAAAAATTTTTAATATACGAATACCTGACTTTAAAAGTCGATTGTATTTAGTGAACTTCTAAACTATACTAATTCTATGTTTTTGCTTAAAAATATAATTCATACGCTGCTTGCTTTTTGTCTGTTAAATCTACTTTTTACTACTCCCAGTTGGGAAGAGATTACCGCGCCTAAATGCATCCTTGAAAAAAGCCTAAAAATTGAGCTTTCGACCAGCCACTTAACGCTGCAACCAACGTTAACCAAAAAAACTTTTAACCGAGCGATCAAGATCGTTGATCTCTCCACTTTAGATAGGACTAGAGACTTTTCCCTAAGAAAAATTCAACCGTCACAAGAGTGTTTCACGCAATTTTTTATACAAGATATCTCGCTTCGCTCCTTACAAGCTAGAGCACCACCGGTTAATGCTTAATTAACGTTAAGTAAAAACGGAATCTAGACTTTTAACCTCGAGGCTAAAAATGAGTGATTTTAATGAACAACCTAATCGCCCTAACTAACAGGGATATATTATTGGAATTGGACTCCTCCTCTTCTTTCTCTTTATTATTATTTACGACTCCTACACCAAAAAATAGTAGACTATGAGTTTTTTAAGCCGCTTAGAAATTATCTATCTGGTCAGTTCACTCTGTGTACTTATTGGTATTTTCGCTAATAACTATTCCCGTAAAGTGGGTATTCCCACCCTGCTGATTTTTTTAATTGTCGGTATGGTGGCAGGTAGTGATGGACTGGGCGGCATCTGGTTTGATAATGCTCCATTAGCGCAAGTGATTGGGATCACCTCCATGATCTTTATTCTCTTTATTGGAGGCCTTGATACCAATACCGAAAACTTTGCTCCCATTATCAAACCAGGCATTATTCTCTCTATTTTTGGTGTTATAATTTCCGCTCTGATTATCTCTTTTTTTACTATGCTCTTACTCGAAATATCTTTTTGGGAAGGGCTCCTCTTTGGTGCGATTATCTCTTCTTCCGACGCGGTCGCAGTCTTCTCCGTCTTGCGTTCTAAAGATATCAAAATTAAAGAGAGTATTCGTAATATTATTGAGTTTGAATCAGCGAGCAATGATCCGGTTGCCATCTTCTTAGTTATTACCACACTAGAAGTTATGTCGTTACCTAGCCTTTCGACGCTATCATTTATCAAAATTTTTGTGTTACAAATTACCATCGGAGGCTTTTTTGGCTTCGCTTTTGGAAAAATTCTCACCATGGTGATGAATAAAGCGCAGTTTAGTAATGAGAACTTCTATTTCATTGTGAGCATTTTCTCCATCCTACTCTGCTATGGTCTGACTCAATCGGTTCACGGCAGCGGATTTCTCGCCGTCTACTTTGCCGGAATCATGTTAGGCCACGCCAATTTTCCGCGTAAAAAAAGTCTGATTATTTTGCACGATACTTTAGCGTGGCTCATGCAAGTCATTATGTTCTTAATCTTAGGCCTCTTTGTTTTTCCACGCGACCTAATCGATTACTGGTGGCAAGGCCTCCTACTTTCAGTGATCTTAATCTTTTTTGCTAGACCCATTTCCGTTCTACTCTGTTTGATTGGTAGTAAGTTTCACTTCAAAGAGAAACTCCTCATCTCTTGGGGTGGATTTCGTGGAGCCACTCCGATTGTGCTCGCACTCTATCCATTAACCGCTAAACTACCAAGTGCGGAACTCATTTTTGATCTAGTCTTCATCGTCGTCTTTGTTTCAATTCTCATTCAGGCTCCGACCTTCACCTTTGTTTCAAAAATTTTGGGACTAGCCACCGAGCATGGTTTTGCTTCACGCTTTCCTATGAATTTTGTGGTCACACAAACCTTAAAGAGCCATTTAAAAGAGTTGACCGTTACGGAAAAATCTCCGTTCGTCGAAAAGAGTCTGGTTCAACTTAATCTCCCAGAGAGTATTAGAGTTGTTCTCATCCAACGCAAACAAGATGTGATTGCCCCACGTGGAACAACCATTTTAAGTGCGGGTGATATTCTCTTAGTGCTGGCAACCACCGCCGAATTTGACCAACTAAAATTAACTAATCAAGGAGCCTAAATGAAATACCTATTTTTAATTCTTTTAACTCTTGCTAGCTGTACTCCCAAAAATCGTTTACCGGAAAATAATCAGGTGCCGCAGTCAACGGAATTTAAACCGATTACTACGCTACCCCAACTACTCTTAGGCCAAACCGTTTATGTTCCCATCTATTCGAGTATCTATTTTGGCAATGAAACTAAACTTTTGCATCTAACCGCGGTCTTAAGTATCCGCAATACTTCGTTAAAAGAGCCCATCATCATAACCCAAATTGATTACTTCGATACCAACGGAAAACTCATTAAATCCTTTATTACTAATCCCTTCACCTTGGGAAAAATGGCCTCTAAAGATTTCGTCGTACCTGAAATGGATCTCAAAGGTGGCACGGGCGCCAATTTTCTCGTGACTTGGCATGGAGAGAACAAAGTCTCTCGCCCAATTATTGAATCAGTCATGCTAAGCGAGATTGGAACCAAAGGGATCTCGTTTACTTCACGTGGTGAAGAGGTTGAGAGTCACTAAAAAAAAGCGGCCATCTGTGTTTAGCAGATGGCCGCCGAAAATTCCCATTTTTGTAACTAAAATTTAGATTTTAAGATCTTTCATTTTAATTTGTAATTGAGTATCTGTACCTAATTTCTTTTTCTCAACTACGAATCTTCCGATTTTTACCACACTTTGACCAAAGCTTCTTACGATAGTTAAGTCAAAATCGGTACTCTTACCTGGCTTGAAATAGTTTTTCTTAAGCGGTAATTTACCTAAAAGAATTCTGAAAGTATTGCCAGTTCTCTCAACAAATTGAGGTTCAACAAACTGGTTGTAATCTCTGTTATCAGAAGCTTTATCAAAATCTCCATCGATATAGAATTTTGTGGTTAAAGCTTCAGCGAAACCACCAACATCTTCGATTTCTAAGTAAGTATTTTCATCAGTACCGTTAATGTTAATTAATTTAACATTCGTTAATTCACTTTTCTTAATTGCTCCAGTGATCGATAATACTTGAAGACCATTTTCTAAACGTGACTGTCTAGTGAAAAGGTATCCAGAATCAACTACACTTGACTCAACTTTAGTTCCTACTAGAGTTAATTGAGCTGTAACATTGTTAAACTCTGTGATTGTTCTATAAGGAACTGCCCATTCAAGTTTAATTGGTTGATCAATTCTACCAGCGTATGCTGTGAAGTTATCATCAATGACTGAACCAGCTTTAAAGAGTGAACGTGCTCCAACTTTTTCTTCCCAGATATAGTTACTCATAACTACACCAGCTTCTAAGTCAGCAAACGAAACTTGAGCGTTTGGTTTAACTGGAGCAAGAGGTTTTAACTGGTTAATTAAAGTTACTTTACCTAAAGATCCGTTAGATCCATTTGATCCATCACGGCCACTTGAACCATACTGTCCATCTTGACAATGGAATGTTTCAAAATATGGTTGTAAGTAGCTCTCTTGTTTTGGAACATCATTACAGATTCTCTCATCACGACAAGTTTCACAAGCACCTGGATTAGCTGGAGCCGGAGCAGGTCCTGGACCATTTCCACCATTTGGACGTCCACCACCGTTACCATTTCCACCGTGATCACCACGACCTGGACCACCGTTTCCACCAAAACCACCTGGTCTGCCGTTACCATCGCCTCTATCTTTATTGACTTCACCTTTAGAACAGATTCTCTCTACACGGCACTCTTTTACGTAAACCGTTCTCCAAGCTGTTCTGAAAAATTGGCGAGTCCATCGATCAATTGAACATCTACAACCAGGGGCACCTTCAGCACCTTTACCACCACGCGCACCTAGACCTGGACTTGAATCTACAAAAATATTTCTTAAAGTAGCAATGTTATCAAATAATATAATGAGGACCTAATGGTGCGACCACGAAGGGAGCACGCTAATTTTTATGGTTGCGGCCGCATTTTTGTGTTTTCAGAGATATTCCAAGAAAAAAATAAAATAAAAAAAGTTTAGAGGAAGAGATAGAGAGTTAGAAGTTAAGATTGGAGCGAAAAGCGGTAGGGATGTGATATTTGGAGATGTGGTTTATCCTTCCTAAATTCTTAAGCAAGCTATTGAGATTTACAAGAGACTACCTTAACTTGGTCGATCAACAAAGTTTTCTATCGGATAAGGAAATGGTCCTTCACTTGGGATATTATAAATATATTTTTCTCTAAACCTAGAATCCTGCATTCTACAGGACTTAGCTCGTTTGTTATAGGGAGCAGTTGAGATCATTTTTTTCCATAGGTATTTAATAGAGTGGTCAGGATATTTTCCAAATGAGATTGGCGTAAAGTCGCAAGGGCACATTTCTCCAAAGGCGGTTAAATAAAATTGAGTATTGGCGGCAAAACAAAAAGCACTTCCACACTCACTGGTTAAAGAGGATTGCACCGATAATCCTGGATAATCTAATTTTTTTCTATAACACCTAACTAACTCTTCAATTTTAACTCTATCACTTGCTGAAAGTAAGCCTAACTCTTCTCTTAACCATTTTCCACTAGGAATTGCATCAAAAAAAGTAACCTCTCTCACTTCATTGTTTTTAGCAAAATCTAATGTTTCTTCAAAGACTCCATTTTTTAATCGTTGAGAGGTCAGGTAACTTGAAATACCTGAGATTAGGCCAATGTCGTTCATCGCTCTTATACCATTGAGTGCTTTAGAAAAGAGACCACTTCTTCTTCTTAAAGTGTCATGTTCATGCGGATCAATGGAATCAAGTGAAACAAAGGCACCCAAGAGCCCTGCCTGTTTTAATTTTATGCAATTTTCCTTATTAAGATATTCTCCATTAGTAAAAAGAATAACTGTGGCCAGATCTTTAGGTACAGAATCAATTAACTCGAAAATTCCTTTATGCAGAAGAGGTTCACCACCAAGCAAAATAATGGTTGTAACTCCAAGGTCAACTGTCTCTTTTAACGCGTTTTTCATCTCTAAAGTGGTAAGTTCGCGTTTTAAGCTATGATTATAAAAAAAAGCTGAACAGTGTTCACATTCACATTGACACTTCTTGGTTAACGAAATTGTTGCTGTAGCTGGTCTAGTTATACGGTTGAACTTACGGAGCAATCTATTATCTAATGAACGTATTCCGGCCAGCGTAGCTATTGGTGGCTGGTATAATGAAAATAGCGGCGACGTAGCGACAGTTCCAATTTTTTTATAATTATTTATTTTGTCTAAATAGGATTGAAGGTAGTTAATTTCCAGATCGGCCAGTGAAAAATTAATTAGTTCAAATCTATTTTTTTCTAATTTGATATTAAATCGCATAATATCAAAACCTACCCTAGACTTTCTAATTATGGCAAAGCAAAAATAGCTGATTTGAATCAATAAATGGAAGATATTAAGATGTGCAATTTCATTATCAGAGAAATTTTGCCTTTTCAAACATATAAAGCGAAATTTTTACATAATATTTTAGTTTTTCAAAATTAAATGGTTTATCCATAAATAGGACATTATCCCAATGTTTTTTACTAATGTTGAGCTTTGGACGGTAGGCCGTAATCATTACCACAGGGGTCTGTTTATTATGGGTACTTTTGTTCCTTAAATTTAGAATAAAATCATCTCCATCCATTTGGGGCATTTTAAAATCAGTCAAAATCAGATGGAATTTATTTTCTAAACACAATTGTAATGCATCTTTTCCGTTGCTGGCAGTTTTAATATCGCACTCACAAAACTCTTGTACTCTATTTCTAATTAATTCCACAATAAGCTCTTCATCATCCACTATTAAAATAGAATATTTTGAATTTGCAACTGTTTCTTGATCCATCATAAGCTGTCTGACATTCTCCAGCAGTACTTTATCACAAAATACAATATTAGAATCTACTTCCAATTCGCCAAAATCAAACATTAGATAATAAAATGAATAAAGTGTATCTTTAAAGGTTTCTGTAAAATTGATCTTCCCCTCTTTGAGTTTAAGAATCAAACTTTCAAAACTATGAGTTAGATTGGAAAGTTGAGTAAAGCCAGCGACTTGAACATTTCCTTTAATATTATGGAAAATCCTAAACAACTCATCTACAAAGGGAGACTCTTTATGGCGCTCATCAATAGTGGATAATAAACCAATTAATCTTTGTAGATTGTTCTCCATCTCATCCAGTGCTTCTAATTTAAAATCATTTTGATTTTCCAAACAACATTCTCCTCTGAATCACCTATATCTTTAAAACTAAAATCACGCCGCTTTCTTAGCAACTTTTTTTATTTCATCAAAGCTTAAAATCGATTCTAAATCTAACATCATTGTTAGTTTTTCATTGTGTTTATAAACACCAATAATATATTTGGTATTGATTTGATTGGAGACCTCTGGAATTTCATTGATTTCACTTAGTGAAATAGTTAGAACCTTATTAATAGAATCGACAACTAACCCAATACTAATTCCCTTTAAATCGACAATGACTACGGCTTCTTCTTTATTACTTTTTTTCATTTCAATTTTAAGTCTTTTGCGTAAATCAATAATTGAAATAATTTGCCCTCTCAAATTCATTATTCCAACAAAGTATTGTGGAACATTAGGAACAATGGTTGTCTCTGGAACAGGAATTACCTCAATATAATGAGGACCTAATGGTGCGACCACGAAGGGAGCACGCTAATTTTTATGGTTGCGGCCGCATTTTTGTGTTTTCAGAGATATTCCAAGAAAAAAATAAAATAAAAAAAGTTTAGAGGAAGAGATAGAGAGTTAGAAGTTAAGATTGGAGCGAAAAGCGGTAGGGATGTGATATTTGGAGATGTGGTTTATCCTTCCTAAATTCCTTATAAACTTCATCATATTTGACTTTGCTGCCATCTAGGTACATACTGGATCTATTATTTGTGGTAGTCAAACATGAAAAAAATTATCGCCTTTTTTTTGTTATCAACACTAGCTTATGCCAATCCCAAACTTGAAATTTTAGAATCCTACACAGTGGAACTACCAGAGATTTCTGGTATGTGTTGGCGAAATAATCCTGAAAGTAAAAACGCGAACTGGTCCTAGTTTCCGACAACATTCACAAACTTATTTTTATCGATTGGGATGAGCGTGCGAAAAGTTTCAAGCCCACTTTTTTTGATTTAACCACGATTGATAAAAATCTCGCTAATGATAAATCTGAATGGAATCAGCTCACAGTGATGAATCAGGTAGACTCTTTTATTTTACGGGAGAATCCTGCCCGCATATTAATTAAGTTAAGCAGCGGACCTTAAATCGATCGAAGCTGATATTGAATTAAAAGTTCCAGAAAAACTAGCAAAAGAGATTCAGTGGAATCTGGAAGCCAATGCTTTAGGTGAAGGACTAATTGCACTTAATAATGGCCATTTTCTCATTATCAAAGAAAAGAATCCTCTTAAGATTATGGAGTTCGTTCCAGGGGAAAATAAATCGCAGGGCTATAACGCAAAAATGAGTTTAGAGAAGAGCGGAAAATTTCCGCTGCCTAAAAATTTAAAAGAGCCTTTCACTGCTATTACAACGTGGGGACTTAGTAATGATGATGCTAAAAAAATAAGTGATGCTAGCGGAATTAACATTGATACCAATGGTAATCTAATTCTTTTTAAGTGATGAGTCCAATTCGCTTATTAAACTCTCGGTAATAGCGAAAGCTGAGACTCCATTAAAGTTTGAAAAGAGTTGGGTGCTACCTGAGACAATAAAACAGCCTGAAGGAATGGTTATTGATTCTCAGAATCGACCAGTTATTGCCATCGATAATAAGAAATTCAAAAAGCCCAACCTCTTCGTGCTGTCAGAAATCAAATAATTAATACATTTTACAATTACGACGAAAACTACTACTGGTTAACTCACGTACATTGCTATCAACCGAATTAAAATTGATAAATATAGCGACGATGTCAGTAAGCGTCTTCTTCTATTTCATTAAGATAGAACTGCTCATTAATAGTTGCGAATAATTTATCTCGGTTTTGAATGAAGGCAGGAATTTGCACTACCACATCTTCATACTCTGAACAGAAACCATATTCTGACGAGAGTGAACGCACTTTCAATTTTCTCACCTAATCCGCAAAATCAAAATCATATGGAATAGCGTGAATGGTTCTTAAATTAGTCGATAACTGCATAAGTTTTACGTTACGAACGTCTGACATTGAAATTTCAGTATCGTAGTTTCCAATCATAAAATTAAACAGATTCATTTTAGCTAGTGATGATTTAGAAACATACTGTGCTTTTAGTTTTACGACATTTAATTCCACGAGATTGAATCGTCTGCCAATCAGCTGCCCTGCTCTAAAATTAAAAGGCAGGCTGCTCTGAAATAATATTGCCACTAAGATTAGCGATATCAGTAACTGCTCGTTGACGATAAATAATATTAGCTAGACGAGTTTTTAAACTTAACGGTTCAATCACTTCAAAAGTTTATAGATAGCGAGTTCTCTATTTACCCAGCGAGCACGCTCATTCTCATTACAGCGAGTAACCATCTTTAATTTTCGAGCATTTAAAAAAGGGGTCGACGTTAGAGGAACATTTTTATCAAATTTAAGTTTTAACGGTGGGAACTCGCTACACTTTAAGCCGATTCCAACCACGCACTCAACTTTACCGGGAAGATTTCCATTTAAATTCAACGTAGTATCGTTAAAAGAGCACTGAAACATCATGGTCTCTACGTTTACTAGTATCATTCACCTGACTTATCTGAAAACATCTGCGAAGTCACCCGAGATCAATATAATGAGGACCTAATGGTGCGACCACGAAGGAGCACGCTAATTTTTATGGTTATGGCCGCATTTTTTGTGTTTTCAGAGATATTCCAAGAAAAAAATAAAATAAAAAAAGTTTAGAGGAAGAGATAGAGAGTTAGAAGTTAAGATTGAGCGAAAAGCGGTAGGGATGTGATATTTGGAGATGTGGTTTATCCTTCCTAAATTCAAAATTGAAAACGATAAAGTCTCATTTTTTACAAGCTGTTTACCCGCACTAAGTTCGAGTAGCTTAGTTTTAAAAAAATTTGCTTTAAAGTTTCATCTTACACAAGTACCAACCAAAATACTTTATGTGGCAGATCTTGGAGCCTATTCACAAAATCATATTAGCGAATTTACTTCTATGTTAATCAGTCTATTAAATGAATTAAAAGCCTCAATTGCTTACATTTACCAAAGTGAGCCTAGAGTCTGGTACTATTCAAGTTTTTCTCACTCTATAGTTTTGAATGTTGTTTCACTTCACAGAGGTGAAAATGCCCTTCAAATTTGTAGAGATCAATTAATTGAATTATCTCCAAAAATGAAATCAATAGGCAATGGACACTACCGCCTTTATTGTGGAGAGGAGAATTATGGTGATAATCGATCAGTGCGCTTATTTGCAATGACGGATAGATTTACTTATTACAATAAAATCCAATCTAACGAATCACCAAAAGATGGGTATGTTAATTTGGAATCTTGCCAAAAAGATCAAGAACGAGTCCTAAAGAAAATAAGAACTTTTAAAAAAGCCTATGCAGCTATTTGCTCAGAAAAACTTATTGGTTACGATAACTCTTACTTATACGAAATGATTATATTGGTGGATAAATAATAATTACGATTTTCAATTTTTGACTAAGGAATTTCATTCCTACTAGAAATAATTTTACTAATAAGCCCATATTTTATGGCTTCTTCAGCAGTCATCCAATAATCACGATCTGTATCTTGGCATACCTTTTCGTAAGCCATTCCTGTCTCTTTGGAAAGAAGTTGATTGATTTTTTCTCGCGTTTTAGAAATTTGTTCAGCATGAATTTGAATATCCGTCGCCTGTCCATAGATTTGACCAGAAATAAGGGGCTGGTGTATCAAAAAGCGTCCATTCGGAAGACTCAGCCTATGTTCTTTTTTAGCCGCTAACATAAGAATAGTTGCAATTGAAGCACAGAAACCAGAGCAGATTATTTTTACATCAGGTTTAATAAATCGAATAACATCATAAATTCCAAAACCAGAAATTACCTCTCCTCCGGGAGAATTGATATAAAATTTAATCGGAGCATTTGCATCAGCTGCTTCTAAAAAAAGAAGCGATTCAATCACTTCTTGAGCCGTTTTGGCATTAACAGCATTAAAAAGAGTTATTGAACGATCACGAAGAAGCATCTCCTTCTTGACAAAGTTTGTACCTGCTTCATTATCGTTATTGTGATTCAAAATAGTACTCATAAATTTCCTTAGCTCTGATTGAAGGGATAATATAAATTTTCAATTTTTTTCTTTGTACAGCTGTTTCTTTAAAAAGTAAACCAATGAAATTTTGTCATTATTATAAAATTATTGCTATAAAAATTTTATTTAGGAAGCTCTTTAACCGGATAGCCAGCTTCTTCAATTAGTTTGACCAGCTTTTCAACTGGCTGATTTGACTCAACCTCTATCGTCTTATTTTTGATATCTGCTTTGGCTGATATTTTAGCATCAAATTCCGTCAATGCATCATTAATATTATGGAAACAGCTCATACAATTCATACTCTCAATTTTAAATTTATACATAAAACACCTCCTTTAACATAATCCATCTTACAACTAAGGGAAGGTCAAGTTTTTTATTTTTTTTGTTTTTTGCTTGACCTTCCCCTGGTGGGAAGGATTAGACTATGACTAAATAAGGTATAACGTTATGAAACAAACCATAAGTCTCGATATTAAAGGAATGACCTGCGCTTCCTGTGTCAATAGAATTGAGAAAGTTCTAAAAAAAGATTCTGGTGTAATTTTAGCATCAGTAAATCTTGCAACTGAAAAAGCCAAAATCACATTTGAGGATTCAATTTTAGATACCAAAAAAATTATAGATATAGTTTTGAAGGCCGGATATAAGGCGACAGAATTTAGGAAGGATAAACCACATCTCCATTCCCTACCGCTTTTCGCTCCAATCTTAACTTCTAACTCAATATAATGAGGACCTAATGGTGCGACCACGAAGGAGCACGCTAATTTTTATGGTTGCGGCCGCATTTTTGTGTTTTCAGAGATATTCCAAGAAAAAAATAAAATAAAAAAAGTTTAGAGGAAGAGATAGAGAGTTAGAAGTTAAGATTGGAGCGAAAAGCGGTAGGGATGTGATATTTGGAGATGTGGTTTATCCTTCCTAAATTCAAATTCTCGCTGCTTTATGTATGCAATTACTTCCGATTCGGATTTTAGTTCAGTTAAAGGACCGGCCCAACTAAAAGTAGAGAATAGTAAGATTGAAAAAAGTGTAGTGAGAGTTTTAGCGAGCATAAATCCTGTGAAGGTTAAACTATTGGATAATTGAAAATGTCATTAACATGATAAAAACGGTCAATCAATTTTTTATCAGTGCCAACTTGCGTTATTCGTGTGGATCAATTGCTAATTATTTAGGGATGCATTATTATTTAATTTCATGATGAAATTTATTCTATTATTTACTCTTTTTTCAAATGTAGTGCTCGCTGATGAGTTTAGAGAGTCACATATTAATGATTATCAGTACCGATTGAAAAAAAATGAGTTTTTACTTTCGGCTTCGAATAATTATCTTTTTACTGAATTAGATTTTGAAATTGAAGACAAGACCTTTTTAGAGAACTCAAAGCACGCCTTTTTTTTGAATGGTATTTTAAACTATGGTTTGACTAATAATATTGCTATTTCGTTTGATAAAAAATTCTTTTATTATCAACCCGTACGTGAGCGCTATCATGGAGAGTATACTAAATATAGAAAAGTAGGACCCACTGAAGCGACTTTCGGATTAAAGCATTTTATCAATGTACGGGCAGACCTACTTTATACTGTTTTTTTTAATTTTTCACCGGATCTTTTTACTGCAAAAATTGATAATGCTCAAAGTGGAAGTGAAAGTTACCAATTTGGTTTTATCTGGGACTATTTTTATGAAAATTTTGAAGTAGGTGGCAGGATTGAATCAAGCTTTTTTGGTCCAACTAAAATCAAAGATAGTGAACGAAAAAGAGTTTTGCATTCTGGAAAATATAGCGTCTTCTATTTTGCAGTAGGAGTTGGGTATAGGTTTTTAGAAAAATTCAAGTTTGAGTTTGAACAAGGTGTATCGCTTTATACTCAACGAGAAATGTTGTCTAGACTCAGTTCAATTGAAGCTAACAAAGGGTATTCTTACATTGCTGAATTAGAGTTATCATATGCCTTTAATAGTAGGTTGAACACAAGTTTTGGGGGAAAATTTCAAACGGAAATTTATAATATAAAGACTCATATCAATAATCGTGAACTGGATTTAGAGTATCAAGCTTTTGTAGCTTCAATAAAAGTGAATTATGCATTTAATTAAAACTATTTTTTTTCTAGTTTTGTTCTCCTTACCACTTTTCGCTGATGATGAGGTGAAGACAACTCATTTGGAAAACTTTGCATCTCCCCTGACCACCAATGCGAGCTATATTTTAATAGGCGGCTCTTTAGCTACGGCCAATAGTTGGGCCAGCCATGATTCATATGCTTATGAAAAGAGAATTAGTTATCGTGATTCTCAGCCGTTTAAACAGTTTGGTGTCATTGGAGCCGTTTTAGGTTTGGGTTTTTTAAATTTTGGTTACTCAGGGCTTAATTACTATTATGGAAAAAAAGATGGTAATGAAAAATATTTAAAGCGGTCTAACCTGATGTTACAATCGACCTTTTATTCACTGCTTTGGGCACTTATTCTTAAGACTTCAGTTAGTGAAAAACGTCCAGGTTATCCTGATCAAGATGATTCGTTTCCTTCAGGCCACTCAACGGCTTCATTTGCTTTTGCTTCCTACATAGCCGCTGAACATGGTTGGTGGTGGGGAACAGCGACCTATGCTTTAGCAGGATTTATTGCAATCTCTAGAATCAATGATGATTTTCATTATCTGCATGATACACTAGCTGGTGCGACGATAGGAGCTAGTTATGGTTGGGGCATCTACTTATTAAATAGTTCTGAACAGACTGATTCGATCTTAACTCATTTCAGCCCAGGTGTGACTCATGACTCTTACAGTTTAACCTATCGGTATGAGTTTTAAAAAAGTTTTACTCCAATAACAAGTGAAAGCATATAACTTCTTAATTGAAAATCATTTAACTTATGCTCTTCAATGGTTTCTACTCGCCACTTACTTCCACCCAGAACCGACATTTCTGTAGCTCGAAGATAGACGTAGTTTAGTTCTATAAAAAGTGGATAATCTAAAAGTTCTATCTCATCGTTATGAGCTGGCCTGTCGTCTTCGATCCCTAGATTCTAAAGCAAAATCCTCGAGAGGTATAAGCTACATGAATTTCATCTTTGTAATAACCTTGAGTATATTTAGTAGATTCAAATGAAATTTTTGAAGAGGTTAGGAGTGAGCCGCCGAAATAGACTCGTTGTTTTAAATTCTCTTGATTGCGAAACCCATTAAGTAGTTGTTAGAAAATTGGATTTGCGTTATGTAGTGTACGGAGAGTCCAAAAGCGGTATTTAAATAGTCTCCACTACCGTAAAATGAGAATCGAGGAAATTGGTGATATGATTCTACTGATAAGCAAAGTTTAAGTAAGCTGAAGCATAAAATGAAAAAGGTTCATATTCAAAGCCGGCGTGAGATACAAAGCCAAACCTCCCCCTTGTTCACTGAGGTCACCTTTTGTGTGTGACTTTTCGTTTTTAAAGGAGAAAAATTTACGTAAGTGGGACCAATACCTACTTTAATTTTGTAGGGACGATCATGTTGACGTCTAATTTTAATTCTTTTTTTATCAACGGTTTCACCCGCTAATAGTGGCTGAGAAATTAAAAAAGAATCACAAGGTATTTAAAAATCAAGCGATACCTCGATTCCGTTGGGGGTTAGACTGTGCTTAGATGACATTGGAGCAAAATAGACTCGCCTTCATAAAAATCAAAAAGAGTCGATGGGTTCATGATGACCTACGCCACGTAAAAAGGTTGAATCACTATTGAGAAAATCTAAACTGATGACTTCAAAAAAGAGTCCTACGACTGAACCTAAAATAGGTGTTTGGTAGAGATCTTGAATTGAGGCTGGTTCAGTGTAGACTTCAAGCTGTAAATTCAAAAAGTGCACTTTGGAGAAACGTCATACCAACAGCCGATAGTCTGGAATAACCATTAGCTCGGTAAATGAGATAAATTTGACTACCGTTGAGTGATGAACAATCCAATTCCAGGTAGCTTCATCTTTATCAAAAACAATTTTTCCAAAATTCTTTTTATATGTTTTTAAACTGCCATGTTTTATAAAAACTTCGGGTTGAGTTATAAAGTAAGCTCCCCAAGATAAAAAGCTATAAATAGCACCTAAAAATTTTGGTACTTTCAGCAATTGAATGGTGGCGATCAACGTAGGTATAGAGGAACTCTTTCTCTTTTAATTCTGCTTGTGCAAATAGTGTTGGAGAAAGTAGTGCAACACCTAAAATAATAAAGAGGGATCTCAAAATGCATGAGCAATTGTATATCGCATGTGTTTTGGTTTGGGCAGGAGAATTTTAATAAGTGAGTACTTTTTTATTGGGGTAGGTTCCCATGGTCATTTCAAAAGCGTCATTAAACATGGTTAATCTTCTCATTGAGTCTCGAGGAATTTTTTTGAGATAACCATCTTCGTTGGGTAAATAGTAGGTGCCCCAGACACTTTGAGCTGAGTTGATAGGCTGACCATAACGAAGATCGAAGATGCAAAAGCCTCTTGATTATCTATAGTACACGTTTTTCCAGTGAGATATGCATCTTGAAACCAATCAATGACTTTTAGATCCTCATTTCTTTTCGGATTAGCTTCAAGCATTAGTGATGAAAAGGTCAATTTCGGAACACGATCACCTTCCCAATAAAAAAAGTTGTTAGAAAATGGCGTCACACGAATGGCATCAACCTGAATGGAGTCTTGAGTCTGATAGACTGAGCGAAAGGTGAAGAGGTTGAGCATGGTGGGCATCGCTCGACCTATGATCTTTTGATCATGGCGGAGTTCGACTAGTTTATCTTGGGCTTTCAGTGCTAACTGGTTTTGGGAATAACCAAAAAGTAGGTAAGCAAAGGTGTAGAGAAAAATAATTTGAATTCCTAAAATTTTTTTTCCTTTTAGACCCCAGTAAAAAGCTAAAACCAGTGGAACACTATAAAAAAGATCGATGATAGCAACGGTGTCCCAGGAAATTCTTATATTAGAAAAAGCGCCAATAAAGTTGTGTACCGTAACTGGTATTACAGTCGAGCAGTCAATATAATGAGGACCTAATGGTACACCACGAAGGGAGCACGCTAATTTTTATGGTTGCGGCCGCATTTTGTGTTTTCAGAGATATTCCAAGAAAAAATAAAATAAAAAAAAGTTTAGAGGAAGAGATAGAGAGTTAGAAGTTAAGATTGAGCGAAAAGCGGTAGGGATGTGATATTTGGAGATGTGGTTTATCCTTCCTAAATTCTCCCGCTCATTTTGCACAGCTATTTTTATATTGCTTGGTGAAGTTCACGATTATTTAGATTTTTCATTGGTAAAATCCCTTTTTTTTTGAAAATTTTATACCAAAAATGCTAAAATTACTAATGAAAAACAGTCGGATAATTGGGTGGTTTTTCTCGGTAGTAATTACCGATCTCAAACCTAGTCTATACCTAGGCTAAGATAGTGATTAGTATGAACTATAGTCTATCTCAATTCTATTTTCCTTTTCGCTAATTGATGTATTGGCAAAAATTCTGTCGCCATCAAATCAAAAAGTCCGAAAGCTGCGACCACAAGTTCAGCGATAACTATTTCCAGTGTAAAAGTTTTAAATAATCAGATTGTTTTAACTGGAACTAATTTAAATTCGGCGACCAGTTTTGTGATCAAAGATGGTTCGACGACAACAACGTGCTCAATTGAAATCATTATAAACTAGTTCAAGTTTAATAGCAAATACTCTAGCAAATGTAACTTTAGCCGCTGGAAAAGCGCTAGAGTTTATTGTAACAAGTGCAAATGCCAGTGCTACGTTCACAGTAGATTTTTTCTTGTGTAGTTCAAGCTTAGGCGGAAAAGCTTTTATCAGGCTAACAACACAAAACGACAAAGAGGTTTTGTCCTACGACGCCAATTCTGAAAATGGAAACCGAGAAGTGTAAACGGATTATCCTACCAAGGCGTTTGGGATGCGAGTTCCTCACTTCCAACTGCCACAACTGAAGGTGACTACTATATCGTAAGTGGCGAGTGGAAGTTACTCGGTCGGAGACTGGATTGTTTATAACGGAACATCTTTTGAGAAAGTGAGTAACTCAAATACAGTAACGTGCGTGTTTGGCAGAACGGGAGCCGTAACTGCGACTGAGGCTGATTATATTTTAGGTAAAATGGGAGATGTGGATTTTACCACAGCTACTCCAACCACTAATCAAGTTTTAAAATTTAATGGAACCAACTGGGTAGGAGCAACCTATCGACCGTTGAAAGTGATCCTAATGTTATGAGTTTTGCTAAAACGACTTTACCAACTTGTGGAAGTGGAGAGGTGTTAAAGGGAAATGGAACCAGTTTAAGTTGTGTGACAGTGAGTTCTGGTGGATCAAGTTTTAGTGGACTGCCAGTCGAGTCGTAGTAACAGACGGAAGTGGAGCGCTCGCAGTTTCTGCGGTAACATCAACCGAACTAGGTTATGTTTCGGGCGTCACTAGTGCCATACAAACGCAAATTAATGCTTTTCAAACTTATGCTAAAACTCCCATTCCAACGTGTGAGCGGAGAAGTTTTAAAATCTAACGGAACAACTTTTCTAGTTGTGTGACTTCGATAATACTGGATCAGGAGCATTCTCGGGGACAGCGAGTAGAGCGATGGTGACTGATGGAAGTGGCACACTCGCCGTTTCCGCTGTAACTTCAACCGAACTTGGATATGTAAGTGGAGTGACCAGTGCCATCCAAACGCAAATCGACAGTAAGCAAGCAAGTATAACAGCAACAACCGATTTAACCGCAAACTCAATTACCACTGACTCACAAGCGGCAGTCAGTTTAAATCCATACAACACTGGAGCTGGGCAAACTGGAGAAATACGATTTTATGAACTAGCGGCGAACGGAACCAATTACGTTGGAATAAAATCACCAGATAGTTTAACAGCAAATTACACAATGACCTTACCAACCACACCCGGAACACCTGGACAAGTTTTAAGTGCCACAGGATCTGGAGTTTTAGGCTGATCGATAATGCTATAGGAAACTTTACACTTACCAGTGGAAATATCATTGTGGGAAGTGCGGGAAACGTCGCTACCAGTGTGACCATGAGTGGAGACGCGACTATTTCAAATACGGGCGCTCTGACGATTGCCGCAGACTCAGTAGCTTTAGGAACTGACACTACTGGAAACTACGTAACCAACATTACAGCAAGTAATGGACTTCAAGCTACGGCAGCAGCTGGAGAAGGGACCACTCCGAATGTAATTTTAGGGGGAAGTTTAACTGGAGCAACCACCATCACTCAAGGAACCAATAACTTTTTATTTGATTTAACTTCGACTGGAATTTTTTCAGTTTTAGCTGGAGCGAGTGGACTCTCTATTTCAAACTTAGGGGTAACAACTCTTACCAGTGCAGTTTTAACCACTGCTGATATTAACGGAGGAACTTTAGATAACGTTACGATTGGAGCAACCGCCAGAGCAGACGCTGCTTTTACTACTATTAGTGCAACTTCAGCAGCAATAGCAGGAACGGTTTCAGCAGGAACAGTTTTAACTTCAACTATTTTAGGTGGAACCACAACTACGAGTGGACTCACATTAAAAACCACTTCAG
Organism: Bacteriovoracaceae bacterium; assembly: GCA_046328975.1. Lineage (GTDB taxonomy): Bacteria > Bdellovibrionota > Bacteriovoracia > Bacteriovoracales > Bacteriovoracaceae > JAXLVO01. The sequence goes on from JAXLVO010000019.1 coordinate 26,481, forward strand.
GCGTTGGAACTACAACCGCTGACATGCACTTTCTCGTTGGCAACAACGGAGCTACCGAAGCACTGACTATTTTAAATAATGGTTACGTGGGAATTGGAATAGCAACACCACAAGCTTTACTTGAAATGGTTTCAACTACAACGGGATTTTTACCACCACGAATGAACTCAACTCAGCGAGATGCGATAGCGTCTCCCGCTACCGGACTCACCATTTATAATACGACTACCGGATTTATAGAAGTTTATAATGGATCAGCGTGGGTTTACGCCGGACAATCAATTCCAACGGGTGCAATTATGGCGTTTGAAGCTACTTCGTGTCCAACTGGTTGGACTGAATATACAACTGCTCGTGGGCGTTTCCTCCGAGGTGTTGATAGCACTGGAACTAATGATCCAGATGGTGTGAGAGCAGCAGGCTCAACTCAATTGGATGCCTTTCAAGGACATTGGCACTCCAACATATTTGGAGATACAACTGGCTCTGCTGGGGGTGGAAACAATTGGACACAAGGTCCAAGCGTTTCAAATCAACAAGCAATTAATAATGCTTATGTCAAAGATGCAATAACTGACACAGCTAATGGTTCACCACGAACAGCTTCTGAAACAAGACCCAAAAACGTGGCAGTTTTATATTGTCAATACTCTGGTGGAAACGGAGCCTCACTACCAACTGGAGCGAACCAAATAGGCCAAGATAATTCAACTGTTACTGTATCTGATTCAGGTACACCGGGTTCCAATAGCACAATTTCATTTAGTGCTGATGGGTCCACTAAAATGAGAATAGATGCAACTGGAAACGGGGAATTGGAACAACCAGTCCTACAACAAAATTAGAAGTTTCAGGCAACGCTAAAATTAGTGGAGATCTAGATAATTCAGGAGTGGCTAAAGCTTGGATAATTTTTAAGGGTGATGGAACTCCAAAAAGTAAATATAATGTAACAAGTGTAGTTCATAATTCAACTGGTTTATATACTATTACCTTTGCGACGCCAATGGCAGATTCAGAGTATGCAACTATTTACGGATCAGGACAAGACAATGTTTGTGTTTCAGACAAAAATGCTGGAACTCGTACGACAACTCAATTGAGTGTGCATGTTACGGCATGTAATGGTGGAACAGATTACGATCCTGTATATTGGATCTCAGTAATGATTCTTAGGTAGTTAGTTTGAAAATTGAACTACCTGTTAACTCTTTTATTTTATGAATATTATATTTAATATAACGAGGACCTAATGGTGCGACCACGAAGGGAGCACGCTAATTTTTATGGTTGCGGCCGCATTTTTGTGTTTTCAGAGATATTCCAAGAAAAAAATAAAATAAAAAAAGTTTAGAGGAAGAGATAGAGAGTTAGAAGTTAAGATTGGAGCGAAAAGCGGTAGGGATGTGATATTTGGAGATGTGGTTTATCCTTCCTAAATTCTCTGAAAGATTTAGGCCTTTTTCAATTTCTTTTCTTCCACTTGATCAACCAGACGATGGTAATTATCAATATAAAGTTCAACCGCTTGGACAATAAGTTGCTGATACTTTCGTCCATTGGCCTTAGCAATTTTTTGAATCTCTTCTAAGTCAACCTCTGGAATACGAATGGAAATAGCTTTACGGTTACCTGCCCCCAATATTTGTCGATGTTCTTCCGGTGAAACAGGTGTGCTTAAAGCAAGTGTTTCTAACGAATCATCACTTTCAAAAAACTTGGCAGAGCTCTCCCAGTTTTTTTCATCTTTTTTGGACTTTCTTTTTAAGTCTTTCATAAATCTCAATCTTTTTTTGATTTGGCTCAAATGCCGTAATCAAATTTAAGGTTTCACGGTGTTTTTCCCATACCACGAAAAGCAATTTATTCTTCTTCGTTTTTCCTATAGTCCAATACCTTGTGAACGGCGGATAATTTAGCTGTTCAGGGGCGATCATAGGGATAGGCAAAGGATCACTTTCAAAAACAACTTCCCACGCGTCTTGGGCAGTAATGTTGTCCCGCTTTTTCTTAATATGTTTATTGGCCCACTCGGCATTATCCCACAAACAAACAATTATAACACATTACGTTTGTATATACAATAGTATCGGACAAAAAATAAAAAATCTTGAGATGTTGTTTATTTTTCCTAAGCTCAAACTACTGAAATCACTTGGATAAAGTAGTTGATTATTTTTCCGAAACGATATATACTTTACAATGTAAGGATATATACCAAATATCCCATTGAGGTTTATATGTCAGCAGTAAAAGAAACAACCCTTTTCATGAATGGCCGAAGCCAGTCTCTACGAATCCCTCAAGAGATGAGGTTGCATGGAGATAAGGCAAAGATCCAGAAAATTGGGAACATTTTAATTGTAACAGAATCGGATTATGAAAACCCTTTTCTTGCTCTTGATCTTGCTCAGAGTTTAATCTCTGATGATTTTATGAAAGAAGGAAGAGATCTGAAGCCTATTCAAAAAAGAGCAGGAATTGAGGAATGAGTTACTTACTCGATACTAATATTCTGATTGCTATTCTTCACAAAAGAGAACCGGAGAATTTAGCCGTGAGAAGCAAAGATCCAAAAGATCTTTATCTTTCTGGGATTACGATAGGTGAAATTTACTTTGGTATTGAGAATAGTTCACCGATTCATATTGAAAAAAATCGTATAGCGAGAGAAGCAGTTTTGAGTCAGTTTCAGCATCTTTTCTCAGATCAAGAAATTAGTGAAGAGTACGGAAAAATTAAAGCAGAGTTAGCATCGCTTAAAAGCTACAATCCGAACAATGAAAATGATATTTGGATTGCGGCCCATGCTAGGGCCAAGTCATTCATTCTTGTTACGGATAATATCAAGGATTTTCAGACAATTAAGAATCTAACGATTGAATCTTGGTCAACGAAGCCAGTCGCAACAATTCAGACGTAATTTTGTTTATATCCTTTATAAATTCAAAAATGGATATCTTCTTCCATCCAAAGGAAATACTTATTTACAAAATTTGGATCAAACGTGACCGGATTATAAAAACCACCTAGCCAAGCGAGCAAGTCATCTTTTTCTTGCGAATCTGAACCCGTAATAACCTTCTTAAGTTTTTTAAATCCATGAGGCCCTCCACAATCTTCAGGGGGACAAGCATTTTCTCCAGCAATACAAACTGGGTAATTCATTCTTGGATCATTTTCAATTGTATTTGTGATTTCCACCTCATGAAGCCAGTCATCGCCAAAGTCATAGATGTAGGTGAATTTTTTTGTATTACCTAAAACAGCACAAAGCTCAACTCCATCAGTAGACAGATAATTCATCTCTACTGCGGATTCATCATCGGAATAGATTTTCCCATTGATTTTAAACTCATATAAATGAATATCATCCCAACCCATCGCCATTTGAATCAACAGGTGTAACTCGTTTAGTTCGATGAATTCATGAGCAAGAACTTTACGTCAAACAAGTGGCTTTGTTCCTGCTAGTGAAATTGTAAATTCATAAACTTTAGTTTTTTTGCGATTTACTAGTTTCTTTTTTGCCATATTTATTTGTAGCAAATTCGAAATAGAACGACAATCTTGAGAAAATTCAGAGCTGTTAATTATTAAAGGATGCTCTATTTTTGTGGAAACAAAAATGGCGTTCCCCAAGTAGATGATTGAGATTCCTTGATAAGTTTAAATTGGGCCATATTGATCATTTTTAAGACTTTTGGCGTTTGACCAGTGCTGACAGTCAAAATTGCAAGTGTAACAGAAATACTGATTAACTTTTCAATGCCCATTTAATCCTAGCCCGTTCATCATTAGTCAGATCAAGAATATGAAAATCATTCCTTCTGATTAATGAATAGTAATTTTTAATAGCAATATGCGTCCGATTATAATGCTTGGCCAGCTGTTCAGTAGACCAACCATCAATCCAGCGTAGTTTTGCCAGCTCGCTTAGATCCACCCTCGACTCGCTCCAATGAATAGAGTATTCTAACCCTATTAGAAGTGGTTCTTCGACTTTAGCGCCACGGGCACCATTAATAGTCTTGTAATATTTCTAATTCGATAGCATCAATTTTGGCTTGGATTTTTTTAATCTCACTTTGAATGAAAGCTTCTTTGGCACTCCTAGAAATTGAGCGTGCTAATTTTGAAGGTTTTGGCCGCATTTTTTCATAATCGGTGATAATAGAATAAATTAAAAGAACAAAAAATATTTAGAAGGATATAAGTTCAGGATAGAACCGAAATAGGTAGGAATGGGTATTTTTAGATGTGGATTATAATTATTTCAAATTGTTAGTGAAAGGTTGACTTAATCTGAAGTAAGTTCGATTGAGAGATCTTATTATTTTGTAATTAAAAAAGGAAATAAAATGTTTAAAGGTTTATTAGCTGGTTTAATGTTAGTAATAGTTTCTGAACTATTCGCAGTTGAACCTATGCTTTTTCAAAATGATAATATAATCAATCTTGAAATTTCAGGAGATTTTAATGCCATAAGAAAAGGGAAACGTGAATCCAAATTAAAAAGAGCATATCACCCTATTTCAATAGTTCAGAATGATTTAGCGAAAGGATTAAGTAGTGCCATATTAGCACATGCTCAAGTTCGTGGAGAAAACCGTTTAAAAAAATGTGAATTTCCTCCACTGCGAATTGATTTAAAAAAAGGTGAAAATATGGACACCTCAATTTTTAAAAATGCAAAAAAAGTAAAAATGGTTACTCAATGTAATAAAAAAAATAGATCACAATGGGTACATAGAGAATATGTTATCTATAAAATTTATGAATTATTAGGGAATCTAAGCTTTAAGACAAAACCTGCTAATGTTACTTTTCGAAATAGATCGGAATCAGATTTTGGTACTTTAAATGGTTCAATATATGATCAGCAATTTACATTTATGCTAGAAAACGTAACTCAAGTTGGAAAACGTAATGGAAATTTAGAAAATTTAAAAATTGATGAGTATAAAAAATCACAAGTAGAATCTTATGAATTATCAAAAATATATCTTTTTAATTACTTAATAGGTAATCATGATACTGAAATCAGTAAAGATGATGTTAGGAACGTAGAGTTATATCAAGATTCAATTACCAAAAAAGTTTATCCAGTTCCATATGATTTTGATTATTCTATGTTTGTAAGAAAGGCTGGCAAGATTCATTATAAGTCTTTTATTGGACAGATTTGTAATTTTGATCACGAGTTATATAAAGTTAGACCTATCTTTATCCACAATAAAACTAAAATCTTTAATGTAGTAAATGATACGCCATATTTAGATGAATTAGAAAAAACAAATATTAAAGAATCTTTTACTGAATTTTTTAGACGTATTGAAAATGATAAAGCTTTTGATAAAATTGTTAAAAATTCTGAAAGATGTATGGAAGGTTAATTAATCCTAAATAAAAAAAGCTACAAGGCTCTTTAATTTAGCAAGCTTCACTTTCTTAGATAAGTTTAAATTTGGCCATATTTATCATTTTTAAGACACTTGGTGATTATCCAGTACTGATAGTCAAAATTGCAATTGTAACAGAAATACTGATTAACTTTTCATTAAGAAAGTTTGAAGGCTAAGTTAAAAAAAACGAAAGCGAGATTTCTTAAGGAAGAAAAATTTCTCCATCAACTAATTGAATTTTTCTTTTCGCTTTACTTGCAAACTCTTTATCGTGAGTTACATAAATAATAGTAGTGCCAAACTCTGTATTAAATTTTTGAAATAAATTTATAACGATTTCGCCATTAAATGAATCGAGATTTCCGGTTGGTTCGTCGGCAAAAATATATTTTGGTTTCATAATTAATGATCTAGCAATGGCAACTCTTTGTTGTTCTCCTCCCGATAGATTATGTGGATGTTTATGCTCTTTTCCACTTAGTCCAACTTCGTTTAGAAGTTGTCTGGCCAAAGGCTCTTTTTCAATTAATTGATTAGCTTTTCTAGCAGGTAATAAAACATTTTCTAATGCAGTAAGTTCACTTAGTAAGTAGTGAAACTGAAAAACAAAACCAATATTTAAATTTCTTAAACTATAAATTTCATTTTCTTGTATCATTTTTATATTTTTATTATTTATAAAAATATCACCTTCGAAATTACGATCTAAAGTAGATATTAAATAGAGCAGAGTTGATTTACCAGATCCAGATCTTCCTGTTAATGAAATGAATTCACCATCATCAATTTGAAAGGAAATATTTTTTAAAACTAAATTTTTTCCATTATCAAATGATTTTGAAAGGTTTTTAACGGTTATCATTACTGTCCACCTGATCTTATTATATCCATTGGCTCCATTTTTCCAGCGAACCGAGCTGGTAGAATCGAGGAGAGCAGTGAGGAACCTAAGGCTATTGAAATGGCCTTAAGATAAATAATTAAATTATACGATATTATCATTCTACCATCATTACTACCTGTCATACGATTAGAATCAACTTCTATACTTCCAATTATTTTACACATAATAAATCCGACAAGAAGTCCTAATAGACCACCTATAATTCCCAGAATCAATCCTTGATTTAAAAAGATCCAAACAATATCTCTGGGTTCATAACCCATCGACCTAAGAATCGCTATATCTCGTTTTTTTTGATTTACTAAAATAGACAGAATGTTATAAATTCCAAACGAAGCTACCACAATAATAGCAATGGTCATCGAATTTCTGACAATATCCTGAGTTTTAAAAACTGACAAAATTCCAGAAGATGACTCTTCCCAACTTATAACTTTATCTAATGTAGTAATCTTCCATCTCTCTGCAATTGTTTGAGACATATATGGATCAGCTATTTTAACTGCTATATCAGTTATAGTACTTCCAGCTTCACGGATTTTTTGAACATCAGTTAATGAAGCAAAGGCCGTAGTATCATCAACTGATTTTATTCCAGTTTTAAAAGAGCCTACAATCTTAAATGAGTGTGGCTGTAATGTACCAGATGATATCTTTATAGTTTCTGAAACTCTTGCCCCTAATTTTTCCAGCAAGCCTTGTCCAAAAATTACAGTGTTACCGGCGTTTCCAATATCTTTAAAATTTCCATCAATCATATATTTGTCTATATTAGTTACTTTGATTTGTTTACTGGCGACTGATCCAACTATTCTTCCTGCATATGAAATCTTATTTCTTGTAAAAATAACATTCATATTTACTTGGGGTGAATAGGCAACTACATCTGGATCTGAATTTAATTTATCAAACCAAGCGACCGGATATTCAATTTTGGCTGAGTCTTTTCTTCCTGATGGTGGTATTATCCAAAAAACATGTTCTGTTGTGTTAAAACTATCCATTTTTTGAGGAGTTAAAACATCTTCACGCGCTGAAATTCTTATATTGGCATCATTGTTCACTAATTGATCAAGTAGTTTAACTTGAAAACCTAACATCATTCCAGAAATGGCAACATAGGCAGCAGTTCCTATGATAATTCCAACTAAAATTAGTACACTCTGCATTTTACGTGAAAGGAGATGCCTTAAACTTAAAAAAATCATGGCAATATTATTTCATCACTAGTTAAGAGTTTAGGTTCAATAACTTCAACATACTCAGAATCCATTAATCCAATTTTCACCGGTAATTTTCTTTTATTACCATCTCTTTTAAAAATTATATTTCCATTGGTTATGGAGTTGGCTGGAATGAGTACAACCTCTTTTTTACGATCAATTTCAAATGCAACATCGGCAGTCATACCTGGCAGTACACCCTCTGGCCATTTTTCAATTTTAACTTTTGCCACGAAAGCATTTTTTTGTGGATAAATAGTTTCGACAGTTCCAATTATTTTAGTATTTCTAAAGAATTCAAAACTTATTTCAGCTTTAATATTTTTTTTAATTCGCATAGCACCCTGTTGTTCGAGTGTCACTGATAAAAACAGCTGTTTTAGATTAATAAGAGTTAATATTACAGATTGAGGAAAAAGATTTTCCTTAACTGAAACAAGTATTTCGGTAATTCGGCCGTCAAAGGGTGCTTTGATAATTGCACCTTCATCTAGCATAAAAAGTTTTTGACCCTTAACTACATCATTACCTTCACGAACATAAAACTCTTTTACTGATGTACTGATAGCAGATTTTGCAATGAAAACTGACTCTGATTCAACAGAACCCAGACCATATATTGCTTCAACAATTTCACCGATTTTAGGATTGGTTATCTTTTTTTGGCAACTAATCATTGTAATTATAAGGATTAATATAAGTATTTTAAATTTATTCATATTATTAGTATCTCCTTATTGTCTTTAATTAAACAATACTCTGTGTGTAAAATAAAAGAATATTCAATCCTGGAACGATTGACCTATCGTGATTCAATATAATGACGACCTAAAGGTGCGACACCAAAGCGAGAGCGCTAATTTAGAAGGTTGTGGTCATATTTTTGGGTTTTCATAGATATTCCAAAAAAAATAAAATTTAAAAGAAGATTTAAAGAATTATCAGCATAGGATTGAGCCGAAATAGGTAGGGATGTGATATTTGGAGATATAGTTTACTCTTCTTAAGTTCTTTTGATTGTCCAATCAGTGCTTAGTTTTTAACTTCAATAATAATTATTGAAAAAATGAATATTACACAACTTAAATCTTTAAGATTAGCTCAATAAATACCGATTTTAAAACTAATAAAAGTTGGAATTATCTTTGAACTATTTTATCTCAAACACATTAAAGTTAATCATTTTGATCGGTCTTTTTGCCATTCCTGTTTTTGCGCAAACGTATGAAAGTTATTTAAATCGTCCTGATATTTTAACTTTAAAATCACAAAAACATGAGACTGGGCTTATCCATGGTTGGGAAGAGTTGAAACGAGCTCATCTAGAAGCTATTGTAATGCTTTTTGAAATGTATCCTCAGCATGACATCTATTTTTTAGCACGAGATTCAGAATTGCTTTATGATTCAGCCAAAATTGTTTTTAAAGATAATCCTAATCAATTAAAACGTATTCATCTTTTAAATATTTCACGTGCCAATATGCGAGCCGAGAATGTTAAGGACTATTTAGCACAAGAGGGAATAAGTTTAGAAAACCTTACACGTGGAAAAAAGGTTTTATTTGTAGATACTGGATTTAGTGGAACTATTCCTAATACTATTCGTGAGTATTTTCCTAAGAAATTTCATAATAATCTTCAAACACATTTGTTATCCTCATCTTCTGACTTATATCCTTCATCCAGAGTATTTCTAACAGCAGTGAACAAAGATGCTCCTCAATTAAATCCAGGAAGTATGCATGGATCAATTATTAATTATGAACATATGCCAAGATATACAGATCGTTCAAAGCATTTTACATTTAAAGATGGGCACTGGCATCCTATGAGTAAAGTAGGTATTAATACCGATGGCCCGGTCTCCAAAGAAATGGCCATAAAACATGCAGAAGATCTGAAAAAATATTTAGAAGAAGATTCTTCAAAAAAATTAATTAAAAGTAGAAGAGATTTGGCGGGAAATTTTGGATTTATCAAATAAAAATGAACCTCTCCGTAAAAAATTGCTAAGTTTAAATCAGTCTTAACCAATCAAGAATTGGCCTTATGGTGAGGCAATTATTCGTGATTTATTTGAAGCTGGTGCTAAAAATGGTATAAGTACATTGGGTGACATTAAATTAACAGATATTAACTTATCCGAAATTGCACCCATTTCACCTTTTTATAATAAAAATGAATTAATTATTAAGTATCCAGAATGGAAAGAGATTTTAGAAGACCCAGAAACTGGGATCAATAAACTTCTGAACAATAAAGATTTATCAACTATAGGTAAAATGATTGATGTTATTCAAGACTATGAGTTTTCTAATATATTAGCAACAAAACTTGGAGAATATGATAATAAAGAAAATCGAATCCTTATCAAGGTTCTCATTGATAAAACAACAGAAAAAAACAACAATGTATTGGAGTCATTGGCCAGCAAAACTTTTGTTAACCCACAAACCAAAAATATGAAGGATCTGTATAAGCTGTCAATTGAAAAAGCCATAGAGCTTAAAGATTTTGGAGCATTGAGAGATTTTGCATTACATACCTTCTCCAAGCCACATACTAAAGATATGGTAGACTTATATAAGTTTTTAATTGAAAAAGCGGTAGAACTTAATGATTTAAATACATTAAGAATTTTTGTTAACCATACACTAAAACAGCCTCACACTAAAGATCTTATTAGTATTTACAAACTTGCTCTTGAAAAAGCTTTTCAGCTCAAAGATATAACAACGTTAAGTATATTTGCAAATTCTGTATTCACACAACCTCATACTCAAGAGATGGTTGATTTATACAGACTTGTAATAGAAAAAGCTGCAGAATTCAAAGATACAAACACATTGAATGAATTTGCTAAACATACCTTCGTTCAACCTCATACCAAAGATATGACTGAACTCTATAAGCTTGTTGTTGAGAAAGCAACTCAGCTAAAAGACACAAAAACTTTGCAATATTTTGCAGAATATACATTCAAACAGCCACATACAAAAAATATGGTAGACCTATATAAATTAGTCATTGAAAAAGCTGTAGAGCTAAAAGACGCAAATATTTTGAAATATTTTGCAAAAAATGTTTTTAGTCAACCCTATACTAAAAATATGAAAGATCTCTATAAGCTAGTCATTGAAAAAGCAGTAGAACTCGAAGACATAGATACATTAAGATCTTTTGCTCAATGTGTTTTTAGCGAGCCTCACACTGAAAGCATGCAAGATCTCTTAGTTTTTCATTGAAAAGGCAGAGCTAGAAAGCCAGGTCCATTATCTACTCTTACAAGTGCAACATTTTCAAAACCTCATACTAAAGATATGAAAGATCTCTATAAGCTAGTCATTGAAAAAGCAGTAGAACTCGAAGACATAGATACATTAAGATCTTTTGCTCAATGTGTTTTTAGCGAGCCTCACACCGAAAGCATGCAAGATCTCTATAGACAGGTAATTGAAAAGTCAGCAGATTTAAAGGAGGCAAACATTATCAAGTTTTGCGGCTTATACTTTTACTAAACCCTACTAAAAACATGAAAGATCTCTATAAATTATTGATTGAAAAAGGATTACAAACTCCTTATTCAAACATTTTGTGGAATTTTGCATACCATACATTTACTCAGCCTCATACTAAAGATATGGTTGATCTTTATAAATATGTAGTTCAAAATTCGATTGAATTAAAAGATGCCTCCAAACATTGATTGATTTAAAAGAGAGATCTTTCCATTTGCCTCATACTCAAGGTTCTGAATTTGATTCATTAAAAAAAATCCTAGCAGATATTAATAAATATAGTACCAATCCTGATTGGTACAAGCTTCAAAATCCTAGTTTCAAAAATTAACTCAATATCGGAGTAATCTCCATAGTAATCTAAAATCCAACGATACTCGTTAAATTAAAACAACTTATTCTTACAATTCAATCAGAAGTAGATTCAGGCAGACGTGGAAAAGTTTATAAGGCTATTAATCAAGAAGGTAAACTTTTTGCTGTAAAGGTTGCTAAAGACAACGAGGTGGAAACATTAAACTCGTTTAGTAAAGAAGTTGATAAAAATAAACTTTATAAAAAATATAATATTCCTCACGCTAAACTTATAGAGTCTGAGTCTACCTATATATGGTGAAAGAGTGGATTGAAGGTGAACGTGCTGACAAGTGGTTGGATAAATGGGAAAATGGTTTTCCACAAAATGAGGCTCCTGAATTAGAATCTCTCAAGTCTCAAATTAAACAGAAAGCCAAGGCTGGAATTTATATTGCAAGACCTCAATCCTAAAACTTAATTTGGGATGGACATAATTGGGTTATTGTTGATTCCGGTGGAATAACAGAGGGGCTAAAAAAAGAAGAAACTCTCTCACGTTATGTAGATAAAATTTCAATTAGATGGCAAAAGAAATTTATGAGTAAAAATAACTGTTTAGAAGCTATACTTAAACAGGTAAGTTTTTAGATGTTAATTCTATAAATAGTGTAATGTTTCATAAAAGATTAGTCACACCATACTCGTTTAAAGCTAAGAACTTTAACTTCTCTTTAAATTTTCATTTTTATAATTAAAGATTTTTACTAGTTGAACCTTTGTTTAAAAGTGAAAATGTGATTGTTTTTTTATTTTCTAGATTTTTCAAAAAAAATAAAATAAAAATAGTTTAGAAGAAGAGTTAGTGAGCTAAAAACCCAAGATAGAGTTGAAAAGAGGTGGGGGGTAATTTTTTAGTTCATAATTCATATTGATTGAGCTCATTTTGAGGTACATATTATATTTACACGACAGAGTACCAATCTTCTATTGTTGATGTTAACAATGCATCACCGGAGAATTTTATGAAAAAAACTATATTTATGGTTACTCTATTTACTTCATTAAAGCTCATTTGCTGAGTGACTATCTTTGTGTTGGATTAGACAATGGCATTTTTAGTGGAACAGTTAATAATGACGTAGTTGGAAATAGGAACACTTTTTTTGATGGTGCCCTGTTAAATTAGATCAAGGTATTATTTCCTTATCAATTAAACAAGGAAATCTTATCACTGCGGTGGTTGCAAAAGGGATTATTGGATTTCATCAGAATAAAGGTGAAAAGCATATGGTGTTAATTGGGGCTTTAGTTAAGTAAACTTAGTTCATGCTAATATACCATCGACATCAATCTAATGATTCATTGAAGTTTTCACAGTAGAATTATAAAGAAATTAAGGAATTATAAAATGCTTTTTATTCTATTATTTTTATTAGCAAATTGTTGAAGCTGTAGAATTTAATCAAAGAGTTATATAAAGCTGGTTATCCTGATTTTAGATTTCCTCTGGACTTACGTGTGAACTAGCTAAAAGAGTATTGATGGAGTCTTATTTGAATCTTACCACTACACGGAAGGTTTTCCTAAGTACCCTAATGATGATAAATTTGATCAATTAGCATTTACTGTTTTTAATGACGTTTACACTAAGTTAGTAGCGATAAATCCTACTCTACCAAAAAACTCTATTTTACTGGTTTAACTTTCATTTTATCCAATCATTTACCTGAAGCTAATGAGGCTATTAAAGCAAAGATCGGACACTCTCAAGATGGTGAAAATTGTCCAATTATTGTTTACGCTAAAGCCTTGGTCAAAGAAAGTAGTGAAAGACAAAAGCAAATGCTGGCCCATGAAATATTCCACTGTATTCAAGATACCATATGGCGAGAAAAAAGTTAGGAGCTGAAAATAAAGTCGATAGTTGGTGGGTAGAGGGTGCTGTATGGTTTAGCAACTTTATTCATCCAAATACCAATCAGGAAAAACGATTATAATTTTGATTATATAAAGGAGAGTTGGCATTAACCAATCAAGAGACCCTTATGCAACTCATAGTTTTTTTCAATCTTATTCTCAAAGTTATTTAGGTTTTAATGGAGTTATTGATTTCATTGATTCTATGCCTAATTCAGGCGGAAAAGCAGAACAGCTAATGGCAGTGTTAGTTCAAGCTTATCAATGCATTTTCATAATTTTGCCACTCAACTTACCAGTAACCAAATTCAAGACTTTAATTCAACGTTAATGACAACTAATTTAGCCTCAGAACCATTAACCATTAAAATAGTAGAAGGTGAAAATAATTTAAAATGGGCAATGGAGCCACTGCAAATTCAACTTAGAGAAGTTGAATTACCTTCAAAATCTATTATCACTATTAAAAATCAGACGGAAGCTGATGAAAATTCTATCTCCTTTCGTCAAACACCCACTGGTCTTTGGAATTATCTATTTAAGGGGTATCCAACCACAATTGATTTATCCTGTAAGTCACATAGTAAAAACAGCTAACCGTTGGGCAGTTTTGCATCCAAAAATGATGATAAAAAATATTCGGTTAACATCACCAAAGAAGTCTGAGTGCAAATGTTTTGATAAAGAAAAAATTTGATCCATGTTTAGTTGGAAAATTTAAAATTGATGCTAACTCAATAGAAAAAATGTTCAGTAAAATTTTTAAAGATAACTATACTGTAGAGAGTGCCTCTGGTGATTACCGGTTGTTGGTAGACTCTTTTCAAAAATTTAGTTTTGACTTTAATCTCTTCACTGTATCTGTGATAATCCATGATGAAACTTTAGGAGATATTAGGGCCAAAGTATCTCTTACGGGCAATACACAAGCTAATGGTAAAAATATTGAAAAAGATGCTCTCTGCTTTTCCGACATCGGTGATGATTTAAAAATCCATGTAAGAATTGAGACGGCAAGTGGAATAATTGAAAGTGAACAACCCTACAATCAATTTGATGAGTTTGGTAACGGTCAACTAAAATATGTCTGTAACAAGTCAGAATTAATTTTTCTAAGAAAATTACCAAGTGGGGATATGGGTGAAAATGAAATTCATCCAATTCGCTTTATTCGAGAATAACTTCATTTTAAATATAAGCTATTGTTATCACTAGGTGGATCATTGCGCTAAGTCTTATCTACTTACCCAATAAGCATTTTTTTAACTTGACCTTCCTGTAAAGAGAAGGATTAAAATGTATTAAACTAAGGAAAATTATGAATAAAAATATAAGTATTGATATCCAAGGAATGAGTTGTGCCTCCTGTGTAAACAGAATAGAAAAAGTTCTCAAAAAAGATTCAGGAGTGCTCTTTGCTTCAGTAAATTTAGCAACCGAGAAAGCAAATGTCACTTTTGATGATTCACTATTAGATGTTAAAAAGATAATAAATCTCATTGTGAAAGCAGGTTACAAAGCTAAACTTTCTGACTCAAGCAAGAGTCAGGATAAAAATGAACAACTTAATAAAGAAAAGTTGCTTATTATTGGCTCTACCTTATTAACTTTACCACTTGTATTACCTATGCTTTTTGACCCGTTTGGCATTCATGTTATGCCACCTCCATGGATTCAATTACTTCTTGCTACACCTGTACAGTTCTATATTGGTGCAAGGTTTTATAAATCTGGATTAAGTGCGATCAAAGCTCGTGCTGGAAATATGGAACTATTGGTGGCCATCGGTACCACAGCTGCTTATGGTTTAAGTCTATATCTTCTTATCAAAAACAGTGAACATATGAGTCACCAATTATCTCATCTTTATTTTGAGAGTTCATCAGTAGTGATTACCTTAGTTTTATTAGGAAAATATCTTGAAGCTCGGGCCAAACAACAAACTTCTGCAGCCATTAATGCTCTTCAATCACTGCAGCCAGCGTCCGCTAGAGTTCAAAGAGAAGGAAAAGAATTTGAACTTATGATAGAAGATTTAAGCATCAATGATCTGGTTATTGTAAAACCAGGTGAAAGAATACCTGTGGATGGGACAATTTCAAAAGGTGTAACTCAAGTTAATGAATCACTTATTACAGGTGAAAG
>JAXLVO010000002.1:0-141748 GCA_046328975.1 Bacteriovoracaceae bacterium
ACCACTTGCCACAACTCTCTATCAAGATGAGAAAGGTGGTTCTATTTTTAATATGCAGTTGATCTCATTTTACTCAACAATTAAAAAATGTCTTAATCGCAATCCAACTCTTTCAAAAAAGTTATTAAAAAAAGGTGAATCACCATTTTGGGAGTTGGGCGAAAAAATTAATAGTAATATCTTTTATAGTTATGACCATTTTAATAAAAAAATGGTGGGAGTTGATCAATATAAAAAAAATATAGAGATACTTAATAATAGGCTTAGAAAGGTAGATGAAATCTTTGAAACTGCTAGAAGTGAAGTTTTAAACTTTTTACAGCAACAGACTGATAAAGATCAATCCAAAATTAGAAAATATATTGAAAAAGTTAAACTCTTAGAATTTTATAATAATCCTTTTTGTGATCTGGAAGTTGGGAAGTTTCATCCTAATGCCTATTATTACCAATGGATTCATAGTATAAGAGTCTGTTTACCACTACTTTCTTTACCAGATTTTGATATAAAAAGATTAATTTTACATGAAATTGGTCATGCCATTGATCCTAAATATGAAGCAATTCCTCTTATTTCAATGAAAAACATTATTACTAATGAAAGTGAGGATGCATATAGCAAAGATTTGATTAAACCATCCTTTAAAAGAGAAAGTAATTTGAGTGTGGATGTTGATAAGGCGGCCTTAAAGTTAGATAAAAACTATCCATTTAGAAAAGTACTTACTTGTCTGAAAGATCCTAAAAGTTTAGGCAAACCAGATGCGGCTTTTTTTCGTTCGGGTGAAAATTTTTCAGATTGGTTGTCGATAAAACTAATTAGCGAAAATAGTTTAGATGCTCTTGATAAGAAAGATTCAATTTATTTAATTCCAGGCTATTTTCTATCTGTTTATTGTACAAATTTAAGTGATCAGATTATTACAGAACTAGAGCGCTTTATGAAAGTAGCTAATTGCGGAACACTTCCGCATAACTTAACTGTAAGTTATGGAACATTTTTAGGTGAACAAAAAAAGGTAACTGATCCACACCCTTCTGGAAAGGGTCGAATTAATAAGCTATTTTTTCACATCCTAAAATACGTGAGAAGTTAGATGTAAAAAATGAAGAGGTTCAATACTGTGAACTTTAAAATTGTTCTTTTAATTTTTTTCATTATAAGTTCACTCTATGCTAAAGAGCGTGGTAGTGAAATAATTTTTGAATATAAAACTAATGTGAACTATTTTGAACGGTATCTAATTAACTTTAAAAGAAAAAATGAGATTTTAATTAATGGTATATCGTTAACTAATAAAGAGATTGAAAATTATGCTTTTGAGTTAAATTTAGTTCGGAATTTTGAGCATCCAAAAAAAATTGAAGAGTGTATGCAAGGTGAATTTCGTTTACATAATAAAGTTGAAGGAAAAATTATTGAAACAGAGAGTGGTTGCCTTGAATCTAGTAGATATAAAGTGTTAATGAAAGCTTTTACCAAATTAATGAAATAAAATTAGGATAATTTGTTTTTGTAATCAAGATAACCAAACTTACGAATCAGTTTTAATTCATTGCCATTTTTTAACATAATTGAAGGATGTTGTAGCCCATTGAACGTTGTGGTTTTTACCATTGAATAGTGGGCCATATCTAAAAAGATAAGTTTATCTCCAATTTTGAGCGGATCTTGAAATGAATAATCTCCAATCACATCACCAGCTAGACAAGAGTGACCGCCTAAACGGTAATTATATTTATACTGATCTCGGTCACCAGCTAATTTGTGATTAACAATTATTTCAGGTCGATAAGGCATTTCAATAACATCAGGCATGTGAGCTGTAGCTGAAGCATCTAAAATGACAATCTGTTTATCATTTTCAATAATATCGAGAACCGAAGCTACTAAAATTCCGGTATTAAGTGCTACTGCTTCACCTGGCTCCATGTAGATATCTAATTTATATTTTTCATGGAACTTATTTAAAACGGAAATTAGGTGATCAACATTGTAATCGGCGCGAGTAATATGGTGGCCACCACCAAAGTTAACCCATTTTAGATATGGAAAATATTTTGAAAACTTTTCTTCAAATGCTTTTAAAGTTCTCTCTAGGGCATAAGAGTCCTGTTGGCAGAGTGAATGAAAATGGAGTCCTGAAATGCCTTTGAGATTTTTTTCAGGATTACCATCAATATGTTTTTCAAAATCTGTAAGTCTTGTACCTAAGCGAGAAAACTTCGCACAAGGATCATACATGGCGACTTTGCCTTCAGAGTGTTCAGGATTTACTCTGATTCCAAATTCAACCTTATTACTCTCAATATAAGGAGCAACAATATTTTGAAAACGGTTCCACTGATTAAACGAATTGAAAACAATATGATTAGAAAGCGTTAATAACTCTTTTAAATCATTTTCACTAAATCCAGCTGCAAACGAGTGAACCTCTTTTTGAAACTCTTCTCGGCCTAAGCGCGCCTCATGAGGAGAACTCGCACAAACGCCTTGTAAAAATTCTCTTAAAAGAGGAAAAGTTGAAAACATTGCAAAGCCTTTAAGTGCTAGCAAAATTTTCACGGGCGCATTGTCTTGCACCCGTTTTAAAATTTCTAGATTTTTCTTTAGCAGATTTTGATCAACAATGAACGCAGGTGTTACTACGTCTTTGGGATTAAAATCTATAAATGAGTCTCGGTCCATGGTAATCCGTGTTTGTTTAATTTTTCCATGAATGGATCTGGATCAAACTCTTCCATATTGAATACGCCTGTTCCTTGCCATTTTTTCGTTAACACCATCATAGCTGCAATCATCGCAGGAACTCCGGTAGTGTAAGAGATCGCTTGTGATTGAACCTCTTTATAACACTCTTCGTGTACGCAGATGTTGTAAACGAAATATTTTTTAGGTTTGCCGTTTTTATCAAGACCCGTTATTTGGCAACCGATACAAGTTTTACCTTTAGTATCTGGACCTAAACTACTTGGATCAGGAAGAAGTGCTTTTAAAAACTGTAGAGGAATAACATCGACACCGTTATATTTAACCGGATCAATTCTGGTCATACCAACGTTACCAAGAACTTCTAAGTGTTTGATGTAGTTATCAGAAAAAGTCATCCAGAATTTGGCACTCTTTAGACCTTTAATATTTTTTGCTAGAGACTCTAATTCCTCATGGTAAAGCAGATAGATTTTTTTCGGTCCAATACCTTCTGGGAAATCATAAAGTTTTGAAACTGAAAGTGGATCAATCTCTTTCCACTCACCGTTTTCATAATATTTACCTTTGGCTGTAACTTCACGAATATTAATTTCAGGATTGAAGTTAGTAGCGAAAGCTTTTCCGTGATCACCAGCATTACAATCGATGATATCGAGGTGGTGAATTTCGCTGAAGTGGTGTTTTTGAGCCCATGCAGTAAAAACGTTAGTTACACCTGGGTCAAATCCTGCACCGAGTAGAGCCATGATGCCGCGATCTTTAAAGCGATCTTGGTAATCCCATTGCCACTTATAGCAAAATTTTGCTTCATCTTTTGGTTCATAGTTAGCTGTATCGATATAGTTAACACATGTCTCAAGACAAGCATCCATAATAGTTAAATCTTGGTAAGGAAGTGCAACGTTGATCACCACATCTGGTTTAAATTTTTTGATTAACGCTACTAATTCAGGAACATTTTCAGCGTCAACTTGCGCTGTCTGTATTGGTCTTTTTAACTGTGCTGCAATTTTTTTACATTTAGATTCAGTTCGGCTGGCGAGCATAATTTCCGAAAAAACTTCTGGAACTTGTGCACATTTATGAACAACTACTTGGCCAACGCCACCTGCGCCAATGATTAAAACTTTTGACATAGCTGATTCTCCTTAACAATTTACCAATAAATTTTGACAACATTAGATAAGCTGTAAAATGTAAATTGTCATCAGAAAAAAACTAAATAAGGAGTTATACTTTTAGCAGTTTGCGTTTTACGCAAACGCGATTGTATAAACGTTTGGCAAATTAGCTTTTCACAAACGTGAAAACCTAATTGCGTTTAGTATAAAATAGTTTCTCGTTTAGATAGGTAAAGATGAGCGACTCTTTGAAAATTAATTCGTTAAGATCAGCGCTCCCTGAGTGACCACCGTCGATATTTTCATAATAGTAAAAAGGGTAACCTAGTTCTGCCATTTTGGCTGCCATTTTGCGAGCGTGACCTGGATGAACGCGGTCATCTTTTGTGGAGGTAAGAAAAAATATTTCGGGGTATTTAATTTTAGGTTTTAGATTATGATAAGGTGAATAGGAGAGCAGATAGTCGTGCATCTCTTTTTTGTCAGGGTCGCCATACTCATCCAGCCAAGAGGCTTCCGCTAGCAGTTTGTTATATCTCATCATATCAGTGATCGAACTTCACATACTATAGCTTTATAAAGATCAGGGTGTCTTGTCATCATGGTGGCAACTAAGAGCCCACCATTACTACCACCCCAGATGCTTAAATGGTCGATGAGGTGATCTTTTACGATAAGATCTTGAAAACGGCATAAAAATCTTCAAAGGCTTTATGACGATTTTTTAAAATAGCAGCTCTATGCCAATTGGGACCAAATTCCCCGCCACCACGGATATTACATAACGTAAACACCGCCTCGTTCCATCCAGACTTTACCGATACTGCCTAAGTAGTGTGGAGAAAGATTGATTTCAAAAAACCACCGTAACCATACTGGATCGTGGGATTTTTTCCATCAAATTTTTAAGTTTTTTTTTGTGAATAATAAAATAGGATTTGTGTTCCATCTTTACTTGTAACGAATTTTTGTTCAACTTGATAATCTGAACTTGAAAAGTTTGAGGTAACTCGTAAACCTTTTTTGGGATTTTCGGTTTTGTTCGAATCAAAATAGTAATACTAGGATTAATAAAGCCTGAAGTTGAAAGAAAGAGTTTATCGTCATCATCGTTAATATCAGAAATATAGAGATTACCTGAATTTTGAGTCCCTTTACCATTAACTAATTTCAGTTTTACTCCATCCCTTTTTGGTTTTAGTGACTTCGTAAACTTTATTGGTAATGTTCTTATCTATTTCAAGGAAGAGGCGATTTTTACTTCCACTAATCGATCCACTGCTCTCATCTTTTGCCGGTGAAAAAACGACTGTGAGGTCACGTTTAAATTTACTAAGTGAAAAGAGTGAGTCATAGGGTACATTAATGACACTACCACTTGGAATTTTTTGAAACGGTTTTTTTAAATTTAAAAAGAAGCCATCTTTAGATAGGCTAGCAATAAACATATTAGGAGGAAGCTCTATTTTTTCAAATTTATCATTTTTATAAAAATAGTAAGTAACTTCATCATCACCAAAATAGGTTGCTAGGAAAAGTAGCGCTGATCATTAAGCTTAGTAGAGAAAATTTGGGTGAAAAAGATATTGGAATCAGCTTCAAAACCTTTATTGCATCAGTGAGTTTTGTTCCACGACTCCATAGTTTTACGATGCGAGGGTATCCCGATGAGTTCATACTACCCTCACCAAAATCGGTAGTTACAAAAAGTTGATTTTCATTGAGCCAAACTACATGACCTTTAGCTTCTGAATAATAAAATGCCTTTTCACCTTCGATAAATGTTTTACTTTCTAAATCAAACTCACGCTTAATAGTGGCATCTTTACCACCAATAGAAAGACTCAAGATACATCTATTATAAGTAGAGTTTAATGTCGTACATCCATGATAGACGTAGGGTTGATTTTCTTTTTTGGAAAGTTTATCAATATCAAGAACTGTTTCCCAATCACCCTCTTTATTTAAATATTTCTCAAGTGAAGTTCTTCGCCAAATGCCTTTTAGGATTTTTAGAGTCAGTCCAATAATTATAGACTCTGTTTAACGAGATTCTAACGGATACGGTTATCCGACTTTCTATAAGTAGCAATATCTTCTTCAATGGTATTAAAAAGCGGATTCTGTTTAAAATGGTTAATAGTTTTTTCATTTAAAGCTTTAACCAATCGAGCGCTTTAGTGTCAGTAATTCCTTCAAGCCAAAGATAATCATCTTTTTGGTGTAGTCATAGGTATAGTTCCTTTAGCAAGTAATGAAAAGGAAAAAGAGTAGTGCAAAAATAAAAATTTTCATAAGTAGTAATAGTCTAGATGTAATTGAGTAAAATTGAAAGATTTTAAAAGTCGCATATTCCTGTGAAAAGTTATCTTGATAAAAAAAAATTAGTCCTATGCTGAAGGCAAATGAAAAATATGGTAGTTCTGATTTCGTTATTTTTATTCCTAACCATTCCCAGTAAAGCAATTACAGATGATAATCCCATTCCTCTCATTAAAAATTTAGGTTTTGATGTGGTTTTTTACTGAAGCACCGACGTTTGATCTACCGGATCTCAAAGGTAAACTTCACAAAATAGATGAGTATAAAGGTAAATGGTTAGTTCTGGCTTTTTTGCCACTTGGTGTGGTCCGTGTCGAATGGAGTTGCCAGAATTAGAGCAATTATACACAAAGCTTAAATTAAAAAATTTTAATCTAGTTGGCATTTCAGCTGATCAGAGCGATGTTTATACTGTTCAGAAGTTTGTAGCTGAACTTAAATTAACGTTTCCTATTCTGCATGACCTGCACGGAGATGCTTCTAGTGCTTTTCATGCCAATGCACTTCCAACTCTCTATCTTATTTCTCCTGATTTAAAATTAGTGGGAATAGCTAGCGGGGCAAGAAGTTGGAGTAGTGAAGCGATTGTAAATGAGTTTGAAAAATTAACAACTATTAAAAGTGTTGAGGTTAAATATTTTGAAGAGCTGGCAGAAAAATTAAAAGTTGAGCCGCCGGTTTTAGAAGTTGAACCATTACCTGAAGTTTTTGTTAATGATAGTTTACTTTTTAAAGTAAAAATTCATTGGAAAGGTGAGCCTGCAAAGTATGTTGTCACTGTTCCAAAGATTAATTTTCCCAATGAAATAACTTTAAATGGTAATATTGGTTCTTCAACTTCGGCTACTTCGACGGAAGCGGTACTGAACTATATCTATCCAGTATTGCTAAATAAAGTTGGTACATTCCAAACGGGTCCTATTATTATGTCATTTCGATCAGCTGCAGGAGGACCAGAGCAGTTCTCACGCCATCCTGGAGTTGAGATTATGGTTAAGTCTCGCTCTTGGAATTTTGTTTTCGCGTTGAGCATTGTGGTTTCTCTGATTATTTTTATGATATTTTTTATTGGTAAAACGTAAGAATCGTGACTCAGCAAATGTTATCCAAAAACCTAAAACTGATTGGGAAAATATTTTAACTAGTATTAAACGATTGCGCTTAGAGGGTTCAAAACAAGAGTATACTTTAGAATTATTAAACTTAAGTGTAAAAGTTTACAAAGAAAAATAGTGATACTTCAAAACTAAATCAATTGATAGAGAAAATTCGTTTTGGAGGATTGGAATTAAGTGAGACTGAACTTGATTATTATGAAAAAGAGTTAAAAAGAGCATTGGAAGGAGAATCTATATGAAAATGTCAGTAGAAGAGATTTCACGTAAAGTACAAGCTGAGTTTCCTATTATTAATCACGTCATGGAAGAGATGAATAAGGTGATGGTGGGACAGAAAAATATGATTGAAAAACTATCATTGGAATTTTTAACCGATGGACATATCTTAGTGGAAGGCGTTCCCGGGTTAGCTAAAACGACAGCCATAAATACGTTAGCTAAAGTTATCCAAGCAGAATTTAGGCGAGTACAGTTTACACCAGATTTGCTACCAGCAGATTTAACAGGTACACAAATCTATTCACCCAAAGATGGAAGTTTCAGTGTTAAAAAAGGACCACTCTTTGCCAATATTATTTTAGCTGATGAGATCAATCGAGCACCTAAAGTTCAGAGTAATTCACGAAGCAATGCAAGAGAAACAGATAACAATTGGTGATAGTACTTTTAAATTACCACAAACCATTTCTGGTTATGGCAACACAGAATCCAGTTGAGCAAGAGGGGACCTATCCATTGCCAGAAGCACAGGTTGACCGATTTATGTTAAAAGTTAAAATTGGTTATCCTACAAAAGATGAAGAGATACGGATTATGAAAAGAGTTTCAATTCCAAGTGAAATTAATATTAGTAAAATAATGACTACACAAAAATTATGGAACTAAGAGATGTAGTTGAAAATATATTCTTTGATGAAAAACTTTATGATTATGGCCAATATTGTTTTTAGTACACGTAATCCAGAAAGTTATAATTTAAAAGAAATTAAACATCTCAATTGAGTATGGAGCATCTCCAAGAGCCTCTATTTTTTATTGTAAGAGCGTACAGCGCATGCCTTTTTACAAGGACGCGGCTTTGTTACTCCTCAAGATATTAAAACAATTGGTGCTGATGTTTTACGTCATAGAATTACTGTGTCCTATGAAGCTGAAGCTCAAAATATTAGTTCCGATGAAATTATTTTAAAAATTTTTGATAAAATTGATGTTCCATGAGTAATGTTGAAAAACCAACAAACTTTTAGATGAAGAGCTTTTAGCTAAAAATTAAAAGCATTCAGATTCGTGCGAAACATTTGGTGAATGATGTTTTCGCTGGAGAGTATTTGAGTGCCTTTAAAGGACGCGGAATGGAGTTTGAAGAGGTTCGTGAATATCTGTTTGGTGATGATGTTAGAAACATTGATGGAATGTAACTGCAAGAAACGATAAAGCCTTTATTAAAACATATCGTGATGAACGTGAACTCACTGTTATGTTTGTAGTAGATGTTCGGGTTCTGCTAAATTTGGAACAGTCGAGAAATTTAAAAATGAAGTAGCAAGTGAAATTGCAGCACTACCTCATATACGGCTTTGAAAAATAATGACAAAATTGGTTTAATTATTTTTTCTGACCATGTTGAACATTATGTTGCGCCTAAAAAAGGTCGAGGACATATTTGGCGACTCATTCGTGATATTTTATCTTATAAATCAGAATTCGAAAAACCAATATTAATGTACCATTAGAATTTTTAAATAGAATTTTAAAAAAGAGAGCAATTGTCTTCTTGATTTCAGATTTTCAAGGCGAAGGTTTTGAAAAAGAGATTCAGATAACGTCGCGTAGACATGATTTAATCGCACTTTCTATTACTGACCCTAGAGAATTAAAAAAATTCCACCGATTGGATATATCGAATTAGAAGACGCTGAAACTGGTGAGTACATAATGGTGAATACTTCTGATAAAACATTTCAGCAAGAGTATTCAAAGCGTGCCCAAAAACGTATTAAAGATATTCAGCGGTTTTTTCAGATGCATGGAATTGATTTTATTGATATCGATATGGAGCATGCTTATATTGATGCAATTATTAAATTTTTTAAACGACGTGAAAAGGTCAAATGATTAAACTACTTGTAAATCTATTTATTCTTTTTTGATTTCACTTCTTGTTTGCTAGTGAGGTGAAATTAGATGCTAATGTAGATAAAGCTTTAGTTACTATAGGTGACATCGTTATGTTTAAAATAACACTGGATGCACCTAAAGGTTTCTCAATCCCGATTCCAAGTATTGCGGATAAAATTCAAGATTAAAATTAGTTGAAACGGGATCAAATCCTGAAAAAAATATTGATGATCGAACAATTTCAAGTGTCAAGCATAAGTTACAGCTGATTTAACCGGGTCTTATATACTTCCCGTTATTGAGATTAGTTATAAAAATAGTAAAGGTGAAACTGAAACACTTAAATCTTCAGAAATTTTTGTTGAGGTTGAATCACTACTAGCTAAAGATAAAACGGGTAAAAAAGATATTCGTGATATTAAGCCGATTATCCCAGCACCTCCATTACGCCATATTATTTAGCTTTACTTGTTATTATTGTTCTTAGTCTAATCGCAGCTATCCATCTTTATAAAAAAAGAAAAAAATTACAAAAATTGTGCCAGTAAAGATTTTACCTCCAGATGTTAAAGCATTAAATGCGTTAAATAGTTTATCATATTCACCTCTAAAACTTTTTGCCTTTACTCTTTCTGAGGTTTTTAGAAATTATTTTGAACAGCGATTTAATCTTCCGGTAACTGATAGAACATTCGAAGAGATTAAGCGTGAGCTTAAAACGAGTGTAGAGCCTAGTGTTGAACTTAAACAGAGTTTTTTAAATGTATTAGAAAAAACAGAGTTGATTAAATTTACTGATAGTGAAATTTCGCTTGATGATTGTCATAAACTAGTTGAAATAACAAAGTCGTTTATTGAAAAAACGAAAAGGGAACCACTGCCATGAGATTTGCGCATCCTTGGTTTCTGTTACTTCTATTTCTGATTATTCCAGTCTACTGGCAGAGTAAGACTACTGGAGGAAGATTTCGTTTTTCAAGTTTAAACATTATTAAAGATTTAAAAAATTCATCTAGGTGTTCATCCTCGAAGTCTGCTTATTTGGTTAAGAATTATAACTATTATTTTTATTGTACTAGCATTAGCAAGACCACAACAGGGTAAAAAATTTACTGAAGGCAAGTGAAGGTGTTGATATCATGTTACTTATTGATACATCAGGGTCAATGCAGGCACTCGATTTTGAACGTAATGGAAAACGAATCAATCGACTGGAAGTGGTTAAAGATGTTATGGCCAAATTTATTGAAAAACGCTCTAGTGATAGAATGGGATTAGTTGTTTTTGGTGAGGATGCTTATACCCAATGCCCGTTAACGCTCGATCATGGTATTTTACTTGAGTTACTGAGTAAAGTAGAAATCGGTATGGCAGGTGATTCTACCGCGATTGGTTCGGCTATTGGTATTGGGGTGAATCGCATGAAAGATCTGAAGGCAAAATCTAAAGTCATGATTCTTTTGACGGATGGTCGTAGTAATGCTGGTCAATTACCGCCCGATAAGGCAGCCGATTTAGCGAAAACTTTTGGAATAAAAATTTATACAATTGGGGCAGGAACTAGAGGAAAAGCGCCCTTTTTAGCGGATACAATGTTTGGACAACGTTATATCTACCAAGATGTTGATATTGATGAAGATACACTAACTAAAGTTGCAGAAACCACTTCAGGTAAATATTATCGAGCAACACAAACGGAAGAATTAGAAAAGATATACGGAGAAATTGATAGATTAGAGAAAAGTGAAATTAAAGCTAAAACTTATACTGAGTATAATGAACTTTATGTCTATTTTTTAATGATCGGAATTTTTTCATTAATTTTTGAAATTATATTAAGTCAAACTAGACTAAGGAAGATACCTTGATGAAATTTGCAAATTGGCAATACATTTGGTCTCTTTTGAGTATCCCACTTCTCATATTTTTTTATATTTGGGCGTTTAAAAAGAAAAATATGCTGATTGAAAAATTTGTTAGTCCTAATTTGAAAGAAAGGCTCTTAACGGATTTTCTACCAGCTAGACAAAAGTTGAAAGCCACTTTTTTAGTTATAGGGTTTACCTTTACTTTGATTGCTCTACTTGGGCCTCGATATGGATATCATTGGGAAGAGGTTAAACGTAAGGGTGTGGATATTATTATTGCTCTAGATGTTTCCAAAAGTATGTTAGCTGAAGATATTTCACCTAATCGGCTTGAACGAGCAAAAAGAAAGATTGGTGATTTTCTCAATATGATACAAGGAGATAGAGTTGGACTTGTTGCCTTTGCTGGAACTAGTTTTTTGCAAACTCCCTTAACCCTTGATTATGGTGCGGTTAAAATATTTCTAGATGAACTCGATACCGATCTCATTCCCGTACCAGGTACGGCTTTGGGAGAAGCAATAGAAAAATCAATAAAAGCCTTTGACCAAGAAGATAAAAAATCTCGAGTGTTAATTATTATTACTGATGGAGAAGACCATTTAGGAAATCCACTCGATGTGGCTAAAAAAGCAAGTGAACAGGGAATCAAGATTTATACGATTGGTATTGGAAAAGAGGAGGGAGCGCCTATTCCAGATAAAGTACATGGTGGATTTAAAAGATTCTAGTGGTAATCGGATACTCAGTAAACTTGATTCATCCATTTTACAAAATAGCTCTTCCACTTCCGGTGGTAGTTATGTAAGATCTGTCAGTGGTGATTTAGATTTAGAGAATATTTACAAAGATATTAATGAGAAAGTTGAAGATAAAGATTTTAAAAGTGGTAAACGACAAACGTTTTGAAGAGCGTTTTCAGTGGTTCCTTGTGATCGCACTCTTTATAATTTTAGAAGCTTTTTATTTCAGAACGAAAATCAAAAACAATTCTACTTTTACTTTTAAGTTTTAATCTTTATGCAGGTTCGCCTATGAGGGAGATAAATTATATCAAAGTAAAAATTATTCTAAAGCGCAAGAAGCCTATTTGGATGCTACCATAAATGACCCAAAAATAATAATTTAAAATTTAATTTAGGAACAGTTACTATAAGAATAATGATTTTGAAAAAGCACAAAGTCTATTTGAATCATCACTTTTGGCAAATGATAAAAAGCTAACTCCAAAAGCGCTCTATAACTTAGGTACGCTTATAAATGGGTAAACTTCCTGAGGCCATCGAATACTATAAAAAAGCTTTGGAATTAGATCCAAATGATCAGGATACCAAATATGATTATTGACTTGTAAGAGAAGAGTTAAAGCGAAGACAAGAACAGAATCAAAACAGCAACAAAATAAAAATGATCAAAAACAGGATCAGCAAAAAACAGGATCAACAAAAACAGGATCAGCAAAAACAGGATCAACAAAAACAGGATCAGCAAAAACAGGATCAACAAAACAGGATCAGCAAAAACAGGATCAACAAAAACAGGATCAACAAAAACAGGATCAACAAAAACAGGATCAACAAAAACAGGATCAACAAAAACAGGATCAACAAAAACAGGAAGAAAGCCAAAATGAAGAACAGCAAAAACAAAAAGAGGCGAGAAAAGAAGGAGAGATGAGTACAGAGGAAGCCACTAGGTGGTTACAAGGAATGGAAGAGAATCGAAAAAAATATTTAAAGAAAAAAATGCAGGAGCAAGGTGGTGAGTATCAAACAGATAAGGATTGGTAAGTTTATGCGATATATTTTTTTAGTATTGATCGCTTTTAGTCAATTGGCACTAGCTAAGGATATTAGCGTTGCACTTACTGTTAATAATAATGCGATCACGATGGAAGACCAGATTGAAATGGAGATTCAGGTTAGTGGTACTCAATCAGCCTCTGAACCAAGTTTGGTTGGCCAAGAAAACTTTACAATTGAAGGAGCCGGCTCTTCATCGCAAATTCAAATTATCAATGGAGCAACTTCTGTTACCAAAACTTTTCAATATGTTTTACTCCCTAAAAGAGAGGGAACCTTTACCCTTGGTCCAGCTTCAGTTATGGTCGATGGTAAAGAGTATAAAAGCGAAGTGGTTGAAATTAAAGTTGCAAAAGGTAATACCTCGAGTAGTGCCGCTATACAAGGGAAAGAGGGGAAAAACTATTTTATTGAAAGTGTTGTGGATAAAAGTAATCCATTTGTAAATGAGCAGTTTGTCTACACTTTTAGACTTTACACTAGAACTGACATTCAGAATGCTAGTTTAAGTTTTCCTGAGTTTAAAGATTTTTGGAAAGAAAAAATTGGTGACCAGAGAAAATATGAAAAGAATATTAATGGTCAAATTTGGCAGGTGATAGAGATTTCCTATTTGTTAACAGGTTTAAAACCAGGTAAGGCCACCATTGAAGAGGCACGACTTATTGGAGAAGTACTGGTCGAAGGAACGGGACGCCGTGACCGTAGACATTCAGTTTTTGACCAGTTTTTTGGTGGAGGTTCACCTTTTGGTGAGCGTAAACGCGTGCAAATGATAGCAAAAGCAGTAACTGTAGATGTTCGTCCATTACCGGAACCTAAACCTGTAGGCTTTTCTGGTGTTGTAGGGAATTTTAGTTTAACCAGTGAAGTAGATAAGAAAATAATTAAAAAAGGTGAGTCAGTAACACAAACTTTTACCTTAAAAGGCATAGGTAGTTTAGACAATGTTTCAATACCCTCAACTGAAACTGCTGATTATAAAATTTATGATGATAAACCAACTTTAGATAAGAAAGAGAGTGACCATGGAGTTATTGCAACTAAAATTTTCAAAAGGGCATTAGTTCCTAAAAATGAGGGAAGAATTGAAATTTCACCACTCAAGTTAGTAATTTTTGATCCATCTTCTAAGCTTTATAAAACACTTGAAACAACTCCTATTATTCTTATGGTGGAAGCCGGAGATAAAGATGATGTTCACCATATTAGTAGTAATAATAGTATAATTGATAGTCGAAAAAAAGTTGAGATTTTAGGCCACGATCTTATGCCAATTAAATATAGCCTAGATTCATTAAGTAACCGCACTTCTTCACATCTTCAAAAAATTGTTCTTCTGGTAATTATTTTTTTACTTCCACTTATCTATGTTATTTTGGCCATTTTAAGAAAAAAAGAGTTGAGTCTGTTAGAAGATACTAGTGGGATTACTAGAAAGTCTAAAGCGGCAAAGGCTTTCATTCAAAAATTTAAAAACGTCAACTCTGTTCAAGATGCTTTTATTTTATTTAAAGATTATCTTGGTAATAAACTCAATGTTGATGGTCGTGCAATTACGCAAGTAGATTTAGAACGTTTACTTAATCCATACAAAGTAAGTAGTGAACTTATTAAAAATATAAAAACTCTATTTGATACTATTGAAAGTATGCAATATGGTGGGGGCTCACTAACCGATCAGTTGAAAAAAAATATTTTGGAGAAAATTCAATTATTATTTGAGTCTTTAGAAAAGGAGATACGCTAATGTTAACTAAAGATTCACTGGAAACACTCTTTGTAAAATCTAATGAAGCTTATAATAAAGGTGATTATAGTGAAGCCATTGCTGGTTATGAGCAAATTATAAGTCAACATAACGATTTACCAGATCTCTATTTTAATTTAGGCAATGCTTATCTGAAATCACAAAATAGCGGTAAAGCGATTTTTTATTACAAAAAGGCTAGTAGCCTCTCTCCTCGTGACCCCGATATTCGTTATAATCTTAAATATGCCAAAGAGAAGACAATCGATAAAGTTGAACCTCTTTCAACTATGCAAGATTACATGCCTCCTTTCACCAGTGGTGAGTTTCTAATATTTTTAGCCTTTTTCTCTATAGTATTATGGGGATCAGCTATTATTGTTCTTTATAAAAAAATAGAAATTGTTAAATGGATTAGAAATAGTTTTGCTTTACTCTCATTTTTAACACTCATCCCTTTAAGTATAAGTTATTTTAAAAGTAGAGAGTTTGGTGTTATCACTGTTCCTGAAACTAATGTCTATTCAGCCATAGGAAAAGATAATGTGGTTCTCTTTACTCTACATGAAGGAACTGATTTTACTATTTTAAATAAAATTGACCAGTGGCGGATGATTGAACTAGCTGATGGGAAAAAAGGGTGGATAGCTAAAGATAAAATTATTGAATAATTTTTAGTGTGTAGTCAGCAATTAGACCAGCAGTATCTATTTTAAGAGCTTTATCTAAACCTTCAAAGCCAGGCGTTGAGTTAATATCAATAACCAGCGGACCTCTATTAGATCGCAAAATGTCTACCCCAACAAAATCAAGTTTTAAAATCGATGCAACATTAAGTGCCAAATCTTTTTCTTCTTTGGTTAAATCAACTTTTTCTCCAATGCCTCCTTGATGAATATTGGATAAAAAATGAGTTTTATTTTTTCGAATCATACCACCAATGATATTTTTACCTAGAACCAGTACGCGCAGATCAACGCCTCGTGACTCTTGTATAAATTCTTGGAAGTAGTATTCAAAATTAAGTTGTAGTTTAAGACCATCCCATTCAACTCTATTTTGAATCAGTTTAATATCTCTTCCTTGTGAACCATAAATTGGTTTTACTAAAAATGAGTTACTTTGAAAAAGTGTTTTAAAATCCTCATAGTTATTTTTATTTAAAATTGACCCAACCAAAGTAGTAGGAATAGCTATTCCATTTTGAGCAAGTTTTTGTAAAGTAAAAATCCGATTCTTAGATAATAGAATGGATGGCATAGTATTAAGCACATATAATTTTGAATTTGTGTGACTATTTAAATTTACAAAAAATTCATAAATAATCTTATGCCATGATCTAGGTATTATAATATCAAACTCATTACTGGTATCACCTAGCTTGTAAAAAGATTCTGTATAATTGATTATTTTGGTTAAATGTCCTCGATTTTGAAATGCCTCTATTAATCTTTGATTTGAGTAGAGATGGGGATTAACAGACAAAATTCCTATTTTCATTTGGTTAATCATAAGCGTTATTCTTTAGGGATACAAGTTGATTTTTTATCTTTTATACGTCATGATCATTAACTATGAATAAACTCATTTTCGTCACCTTAGTTTTCATCTTATTCTCTTGTGCTGGTAATGAGACAAAGCCACCAGTTTTGTCTACATTGAGCCCCAATGCTTTTTTAATCGCATTTGGATCGTGTAATCAACACAACTATCCTCAGCCGCTTTGGAAGGTTATTAACGATATTAAACCAAATGTCTTTGTCTGGACAGGGGATATTGTCTATGCTGACGCTAGTTCTGAAAAGGATAGCCGCCTAGCAGAGTATTTAAATATCCAAAAAAATATACCAGACTACGTTCAGTTACGTTCGCAAGCAAAAGTCATTGGGGTTTGGGATGACCATGATTTTGGAATTAATAATGGTGGAAAAGTTAATCCAGTAAAAAAAATGTATCAGCGCTTAGTACTAGATTTTCTTGATGAACCGAAAAATTCTCCACGTAGAAAACAGAATGGCATTTACACAAGTTATAAATTCACTCATCTAAATGAAGAGATAAAAGTTATTCTGCTGGATGGGCGATTTAATCGAGATGATCCTGGACTAAATAGCGATGTTTTAGGTAAAGAACAATGGAGCTGGTTAGAACATGAATTAAAAAGCTCTAAAGCAAAAGTAAATATTATTGTCTCTGGTATTCAAGTTTTACCTAACCAACATCCTTTTGAGCGTTGGGGTGATTTTCCTAAAGCCAAAGATAAACTGTTTAATTTAATTAAATCGAGTAAAGCTAAAGGTGTTTTCTTTTTATCGGGAGATAGGCACTTTGCTGAGATCTCGCGCTTGAATGTAACTGGGATAGAGTATCCTTTAATAGATGTAACATCGAGTGGAATGACCCATTTTTTTGAAGGAGCCAATGAGACAAATGCCTTGAGAATAAATGATCTTTATGCTGGTTTAAATTTTGGATTAATTTCTATTCAATGGGAAAAGGACCAATCGCTGGTAACTTTATCAGTACTTGATCAAAAAGGAAACGTCCGTATTTCTCATTTGCAAGAGTATCCATTTTGAGATTGTAATAAATGTTAATAAATCTTTTTTTAATTTTAGTGATAGCTAAATTCGTAATTGAATTTTATTTGAACTTTCGCAATAAATACCATATTTTATCACATAAAGAAAAAGTTCCAGAAAAATTTGCAGCAACTATTTCGTTGTCAGATCATCAAAAAGCAGCAGACTATAATTCCGCTAAAAGTAATCTTTCAAGCGTATCAATGATAGTTGATACTATTGTTCTTTTAGCATGGACAATAGGTGGTGGACTCTCTTATTTAAGAAGTTTTGAGATGAAATTTATGGGGAATAGTTCACCAATTATTTTAGACTTGGTTTTAATTATACTTTTCATGGTGATAAATTTTATAGTTAACCTTCCATTTTCACTCTATCAAACTTTTATATTAGAAGAGAAGTTTGGATTTAATAAAACTACATTTAAACTTTTTTTAACAGATATTGGTAAAGTGACAGCACTTTTTATAGTTTTAGGACTTCCCTTAATTTATGCTTTAATCTACATTATGAACTCTTTAGGTACTTTATGGTGGTTCTATGCTTTTGCCTTTATGAGTTTAGTTCAATTGCTTATGCTCTATATCTATCCAACCTTTATTGCCCCACTCTTTAATAAATTTAAACTACTTGAAGATAATATTCTAATTGAGAAAGTTGAAATTTTATTAAAAGAGATAGGTTTTAGTCACAGTGGAATTTATGTCATGGATGCCTCTACTCGGAGTAGCCACGGCAATGCCTACTTTACAGGATTTGGAAAAAATAAACGTATTGTCTTTTTTGATACTTTATTACATGGAACTAATGCGAATGAATCACTTCAAACTGATGAGGTGATTGCCATATTAGCGCATGAACTGGGACATTATAAGCTAAAGCATGTTTTTAAAGGAATGATTCTTTCATTCATTTTAAGTTTTGTTGGGTTTTTTATTTTTGGAAAATTTCTCAATCAGACACAATTTTTCTATATTTTTAAATTTAATGAAATCTCTAACGGAATAGGAATTATTCTATTCACACTTTTGTTACCGTTATTTACATTTTATTTGACTCCCATTTTTAGTCTAATCTCTAGAAAACATGAATTTGAAGCTGATGACTTTGCATCTAAACATGCAAAAGCTAGTGATCTTATCTCTTCACTAGTTAAAATGTATAAAGATAATGCTAGCTCTTTAACTCCTGATCCGCTTTATGCTAAGTTTTACTACTCGCATCCGCCAGCACTAATTAGAATTGAACATCTTGAAAAAAATATTAAAAATTAATTGTTTTCACTTAATTCAAATGCTTCCGGAAAGTTATTTACACTAAGGCCATATAACGTTTCTAAAAATGTTGTTTTTAGATAGGTGAAGTAGGGAAGTTTATACCGATCAATTTCGTTATGAATTTCATGATAAGACTCTTTTACCAGAAAGAGTTGAGCATTTTTTTCGATCAATGAAAAATAGTTTTTCAAACTAGCTACATCTACTACGATGTCACTTGAGCCATATGAAACAAAGAGTGGTGAGCGAATGCTAAGTGGTCGACTAAAAACCTCTTTATCTTCATGTACTAGGTTGAGTAAAAGTTTTGATTCTAGCGTTTTACTACAGAGAGTATCATTAATGTAGGCATCGTAAATTTGGACATCATGTGATAACTTAGTTAGATCAACTAAGCCTGAAAGAGGAATCGAGCCACTTAAATCTTTTAACTTACGTGTTAAGGTTAAAGGGGCCAGATTTAAGATTTTTCCTAAAATTCCAGGTGCACTAACAGGTGGGGCATTTAAAAAAACACGGACGGGATAAATTACCGGCGTCATTTTCTGAAGATAGCCTGACACAATTAAAGCTCCCATTGAGTGACCAAACAGAATAAACTTATCCATGCGATAGGTTTTATGTAGATAATTTATGATTGTGTTTAAATCCTCATAGTATTCACTAAATGAATTTACAAAAGCACGCTTGCCTTCACTTTTTCCATGACCGCGTAAATCAAATTGGCAAATATTAAAATATTGAGAAAAAAGTTTAGTCAAATAGTTGTGGCGACCTAAATGTTCGCCAATTCCATGGACGGCCACAATCCAAACTGGACTACTAATTTCACAAATTTGAACATTTAGAGTAATATCATCGGTTGTTCTAACAGATCTAATCTCTTTTAACATTTAAATAACCCCTTAAAATTTTGTCTACACTAATATTATAAATTAAGTCTATAATATTGCATATGGAAGAATCTAATTATTGCCCAGTCTGTTTTAATTTAAGCTTGGATATTCACGAAAAAGCTGTGGTGACTTTACTGGTTAATAAGTTAAAACGTGATAACGGAAATTTTATTGCTAGGGCAGAAGATAAACATGAAGTTTTTGTTCAGTCACTTGAAGCAAAACTTAAAGAGTTCTTTAGCTGGTATGCTCAATTTAAAAATAGGGCAACGGTGGAAGAGATCCAATTAATCACATCCAGTGTTAGTTGTAGACAAAATTGTAAGTTACCTCTTGATAATAAAGTTAATTTGGTAGGGATTCTAATTGGCAAAAAAGAGTTAATTGAAATTGTAAAAAAAATTGCCGCTCTTTATCACATTGATACGAATATTCATTTTTAACCAAGTACTCGCTCTAAGAACTGAAAATGGACTTCCCAAACTTTATCTCCGTAACCACCTGCCATAACCCAGGCTTGAGGAATATTTAAATCTTTCAAAAAATTAAAGACTAAGAGATCGCGTTTAAGAAGATCTGTCAGACTTAACTGTAATTTATCTGCACTAGGGATTGCATCATAAATATATGGATCACTACCATTAACCACTAAACAAAGATCAGCTGTTCCCGATTTTTTTAAATCATTTAGTCCTTGCTCCAATTTTTGGTTATAGAGTTCATTTTCAGTTTCATCGATGGGAATATCTATGCAACTTGGAATAAACTCTGGAGCTGAATAGTCAGTATGATCAAGTGGCCAACCATGTTTCATATGAATACTCAATGTTTTAATTGAGGGATCTTTTTGACAGAGTTCGGCCGTTCCATCACCTTTATGGGCATCAACATCAATAATCCAAGCGCGTCTAATTTGATTATCTTTTTGAAGTTTTCGAATACTAATCACTATATCATTTAATGGACAAAAACCTCGTCCTTCAGAACTCATTGCGTGATGCATACCTCCGCCGAGAAAATAGGAGAATCCACTCTTTAAGGCAATTCTACTAGCAGTATAAGTTCCATCACAGTGTAGAACTGCATTTTTAAAAAGGTTTTTAAGTGGAAATTTACTATTTTTAGGATTGTAGCGGTGATAAGTACCATCCGGTTTAACTAACTCATATGCTTTAATAATTTCTTGATCAACTTCTTTCCCCGTTAGTCTATTTATGTATTCTTTATTATGAACCAGTAACCAATCTTCTTTAAAGGTCTCTTCTAACGGACCAGTATAGTGCCATTTAGATAAATTATTTTTTAATTTGGGTGAAGCTTTAAGTGCATTAAAACATTTTTCAGCTCTTGTATCTAATAATGGAATCTCAATTCCATAATCGCTTAGATTTAAATTAAAAATTTCATTATGAATTAACATGATTTTTAATCCTAGTTATAGTTTCATTTTGAGGTAAGTTATCTAAAGCTAAAAGAATGGATTCTAACTGCTCTAAATTTTTATAACCAATTGCACAGGCGAGTAGGTTAGCTTCTAAAAAATTATATCCTAAATTAAATTCAATTAAATTATGGTTTGTATTTTGTAATTCCTGTTTTAGTTTTTTTACAATAGTTAATTTTTTATCTAGATCCTGCTGCTTCCACCAAGGAGCCGAACTTCTAGCATCACACTTTTCATATTTTCGCTCTTTAGTGACTTTGTCTAAAAGTATTCCTTTATCAAATGTTCCCCATCCCATAGCTGAAATACTATTTTTTTGTAACAAGTCTTGAAGTTCTCCCTTTATAGCATTTTTAAAAAAATTAACTTCCGATTGTACTAAATCAACAGTATCAATTTCAAGTGCCTTTTGAAGGTCTTCAATGTTGGTATTACATAGACCAATGCTTCTGATTTTCCCAGCTTGCTTAGCTTTGGATAAAACTTCCATAGGAATTCTGATGTCAGTACGTGGATCTGGCCAATGAATCATATAGCAATCAATATAATCAAAATTGAGTCGATTTAAGGATTCACCTAACATTTTTTCAGTGACTTCGCGGGAGTTGGTTCTATCGACTCGCTTACTCTCATGCCAGTTGATACCTGATTTAGAGATTACAACTATTTTATCACGGACCTGTTTTAAATATTTTCCAATTCTTATTTCACTCAATCCAAAACCATAAATAGGGGCCGTATCAAAAAAATTTATTCCTTTTTCAAAACTCTGAATCAGAATATATTCAGCCTCTTTTTCACTTAACGTTCCAAAACCATAGCCACCACCTTCACCACTTAAAGCAGCTCCACCAAAACAGATTTGGGATAATTTAATTTTTAGTGGTTTAAATTCGCATGTCTTCATTGTTTAAACTTTAAAAACTTATATTGGTTGTGTTGAAAACATAAAATAGACAAATTGGAGATAGCATGAGTTACACCATATGCAAATGGGTAGGAGTGCTCAACCGTTAAAAAAGCATGAGAATCACACCTTTTTCCCTCACGATTAATAAATTCACAACGATAATTGGCTTGTTTGAATAGTTCTCTTTTAACTTTCTGCGGAATATATCGGGTTTTTGTTACCTTAACACTATTAACTAATCTATTTTTATCTTCATTACTTAGCTTCTTGCCAGATTCTCGTTCATATTTTTTAATATCAGAAAATAAATTACCAGCATTAGTTAAATTGAGAGTTCCTTCTCTTTAAGGTTTTTTAAAACTTTTAAAGTATATTTTTTCTCTTTTTTGACGAGAATTTCTGTTTCTGAAAGAAGTTTTTTGTCATGTGAATTCATAGTCGTTTTCCCAATGAAAAAGTTGGCTAAATGTAATAAGAAATATTGAATTTGTCTATATGTAAATTATGTGTATTTCAGGTATCGAAAGATATAAAATTAGAATTAACCCTTATGACTATTATGGTGCAGTTCTTAGTGCTGAAGTAGAAAAAAATGTTGATAATAAAGGAATTGGGGTTAAGGTTGGTGCTTTTTATGGATTTACACAATCAAAATAAATCCAGTGACATTTTGCTACTGATTTTTCAAAAGATTTAAACTTTGAAATTTTTTATTTGACGTTGCTAGTAAGCTAAAGATAGTGCTCCCACGGGTTTAAATAGACCTAACAATCAAGGAGAGCACTATGAGATTTATTTTGCTATTTTTCATTATGACAAATTTTGCATTAGCCGCTACTAGTGAAGTTGAAAAAAATTTACTTTTAATCCGAGAGAGTTTTGAAAAAAAGATGGATCAATTAAAATTAGAAGAAGAGACCACTCTAGCCAAAGCTAAAGGGATAAAAGATTTTTCTCTTTCAACTAAATCATTCTCGTGTATTGATTGGATTTATCGTGGACTCATTTCTCGAACTGAAGCAGTTGAAGCCTGTAGAGGAGTAACTAATATCAGTTGTTTAGATTGGGCCTATCACGGGCTAACTTCAAGAATAGAAGCAGCAGAGATGTGTCGAGGCAGAGTGAATATGACATGTGTTCAGTGGGTTTATCATGGACTTACTACGAGAGCAGAGGCGCTTGAGGCTTGTCAGGGAGTGACCGATATGAAGTGTGTTGAGTTCTTATACCGCGGGTTAACTTCTAGGGTAGAAGCAGCTAGGTCTTGTCAAAATAGTGATGGTTATGGACGCCCTCATGATCGACCAGAATGTGAATAATCCCCAACTAAAATTTATTTATACGCGCCACTTATAAATTTTACTAAGTCAGCATATTAGAATTGAACAATGCGTTAATCGTGCGTAAAATCTCCAACACTATTTTTAAAATGGGTTGCGAGGTTTTTATGTTTTTACAGAAACTACAAAAAGTCATGTTAGGTCTATCTTTAAGTTTAGCTATTAGCGTTCACGCCGCTGAAATTGGTGGATATGAAGATCAAATAAAAAATTTAAGTTCAGATGAAAAATCTCAACTTGAGGCTGGGCAAGTTTTAGCCTTTATCGGAGAAAAAGTTAAAGGGTATAGTTGGAAACCAAATATTTTCTATGTGGTGATTCCAACTTCAATTGAAAGAGTTGTAGCTGCTTATTGGGATGTTACAGATATTAAAAGATATAATTCAAAAATTAATTGGGTGAAAATTGTTTCAAGATCTGGAAATAGAACTGAAGCAGATTATGAAATTTCAGCTCCACTGGTTGGTAGTACAACTTACACCATTACGACCAATATGAATCATGATAACAATTTTAACTCATATAAATTCAATTATGCTGTAAGTAAGTCAAGTTTTATGAAGAAAACCGATGGAACAACGGTTTTTGCTCCTATTGATGGAGGTAGAACACTTATGAAAACTACTCAAATAGCTGATCCAGCTTGGGCACTAACAATAATTCCAGGTTCACAATCACGCGCTCGTAAAGAAGCAGGAGTTGCTCTTAATGCTTTCGTTAAAAATGGTCCCTTTGGTCCTAACTATAAAAATCAAATTATGGAATTTAATAAATCTACTAAATAGTTCTATTTAGCTTTGATTCGAAAGAAAATATTTTTTAAACAATTTTTAAGATAACTTGGGAATCCACTTTTCGTGGTATTCACGATAATTTTAAATTTTTGAAACTTGGATTGGTGAGGTGGCGCTCTCAATAAATTCTCATATATTTTCTTTTTGGTTGAGATAGGTAGCTGATCAACATAATTTAAATAGGGTTTCACTAATTTAAATTCAGCAACGTCGAGTAACCTTTTAATTTTATCCCAAAGCTTTTTACTTACATTGAGATTATTAGAGTCTTCTGCAAATTTTGCAGCTTGAATTTTAGTATCTAGAAAATTTTGAAGCTCTAAAAATTTTTGATCTGGAATTAGATTTAGATATAGAATTCTATCTTGAATTGTTTGTCTAAGATAAAATTCCTGAATGTTTTTATACCAGTAATCAGTTAGAAAATTAGCATTAATCATTTCATTTGCAGTTTTTAGTACATTAAAAAGTTCATTGGATACTTCTGGAATTTCAGCAGCAAGAAATATTCGTCTTAAATCTTTGCCTTCAGCAATCCAGTGAAAAACGTCCGGATGATTAGCAATAACTTCTCTATAAGCATAGGGGAATGGAACATCAATTCGATTAGAGGCATGAACTGCATCAGCTAGCATTTTTCTTAATCTTTTAGCATCAGTTAATTCTTCTTCAGTAATATCAATTGGTATTTTTGCTATTAATGAAAAATTGAAAAATAGTAAGATGAGTGAGATTATTAGTGACTTCATTAATAAGATTTATCGACCTATAAGCTATTAAACTTTACTTAGGCCATAAATAAACTTTGAATATAGAAGAGATCTCTTTGGACCATCTCTTTATGAAATTTAACGCCAATTCTAAATACATCAACAGTTAATATCCCACGTTTAACTTTTGTGAGTTTGGCATAAGCAATTGTTCCTGAAATTGGTATAGGAATCACATATTTATCTACTTGAGTAATTAGTAATTCAGTACCTTTTAGAAAGAAATCACGTTTTTCAGCGTTTACTTGTAAGCCTATTCCATTAAGCGAGATATCGATAAGACGGACTGAGTGTTGTAGTCCATTTTTTAGTCCGTCCGCCCCAGGTGTCGTTATGTTGGCAATTGCCTGCTTAGCTTTGTCGGGAATTACAAAGCGAGGTTGTCCTCTTTTTTCCATTAACCGAATCTCTTTAGGCATAGGAAATGAGATGAATTCTTTATTAAAAATGTAGGGAGTTGCTTTAAAGACAATACTCTCATCCTCACCAAAAAATAGATGGTAATTTTATTGGTAAAGCTAAGATCCTGACCATCTATAGGTGAAAGAATAATATCACCTTTTTTGAAATCTATCTCTTTAATCTTACAGTGTTGAACTAAGCGTTTATTATCGATAGTTTGCCATAAAGTAATTTTTCGTTTTTGTTCAACTAAGCGCCGAACAACTTCCATAATTTCATTATAGTTGGTACAAACCCGAAAAGTATTCATTTAAAACCTGAAAATTGAGGCACCCCAAGTGAAGCCACTGCCAAATGCGACCACTGCAACTAGGTCACCTTTTTTGAGTTTGCCTTCCTTGTAAGCATCCACCATTCCAATCGGAATAGTTCCCGCAGTAGTGTTTCCATATTTTTGAATCGTATTGAAAACCTTGTTTGATGGAATTTTTAATTCGTTTGCCACATGCTCGTTAATTCTTAAATTGGCTTGATGAAATAAAAAGAGATCAATGTCATCAATATTCAAATTATTTTTTTTCAAGATTGAGATGAGAACTTCTTGCATTTTCACTACCGCATGTTTGAAAACTACCTTACCATTCATTGAGGCATGAACTAATCCTTCTTCTACATGTTCTTTAGTAATTCTGATTGGATAAGCTGTTCCAGGTGACGGGACCCATAGTTCTTTGGCAAAACGACCGTCAGCATGAATTTCAGTTGAATAGATATGGCTATCTTTCTTAGAATCATTTACTTCACATCGAGTTAGTAGTGCAGCTCCTGCTCCGTCTCCAAAAAGTACGGTAACATCGCGGCCTCGATTGGTTTGATCAAGACCACTTGAGTGAACTTCTGCACCAACAAGTAATATATTTTTATATTGTCCAGATTTAATAAAACTATCGGCTAAATTAAGTCCATAGATAAAACCTGAACACTGTTGACGAATATCGAAGGCTGGAATGGCTAGTTCACTTAATCCCAGTTTAGCTTGTAAGAAACAGCCTGATCCTGGAAACTCATGATCTGGACTTAACGTTGCAAAAATAATTAAATCTATTTCTTCTTTTTTTATTCCAGCCATTTTAATAGCATCTTCGCAAGCAAACAGAGCTAGATCAGTTGTTGATTGATTCTCAACCCACCTTCTTTCAACAATACCTGTTCTTTTTTGAATCCACTCGTCGGATGTTTCTAAAAATTTTGCTAAATCAAAATTGGTCACTTTTCGTGATGGAAGATAGGAGCCAATTCCAATAATTTTACTCTGCACTTTCAAATATTACCTCAATGTGTTATATGATTTATCGTAAAAACAACTATAGCATTGCCTTTTTTAAAATTAAACCTTAAAGATATTTAATGATTTTACTCACATTTGCATATTTAGGAGAGGCCCAGAGCTTTATTAAAAATTTAGCACTGACAAAAGTGGATAACTCTCTCTATAAAAATGATTTTTTTTATCTACTAATTACTGGAGAAGGTGAGACTTATACCTTAAAAAGATTGACGCTTTTTCTCGATTCTAAAAAAAGCGAAATTACTCAAGTCTTTAATCTTGGTATTGCGGGAAGTTTAACGAAGGAACTTCCACTCCATTCAGTCCATTGGGTAAAAAGCATCATCTCGTCGACCTCTACGCAACAATTTGAAACGTGTAGTGGTAATCTTCGCTGTATTAGCTGTGATAAACGAATTACATTAGTTGCGGAGAGTAATGAATTGGCCAAAATTGCAGACATTGTTGATCGCGAAGCTTGGGCCAATGCCGCTGTTTGCAATAACTTTCAACTCAATTTTAGCTGTGTAAAACTTATTTCGGACTATTGTGATCTCTCCACGCCAATGGATCAAGCAACGCTCATTAAAAATGCTAACACAATGAGTGAAAAATTATTTACCAGCTGCCAAACATTTTTGAACTAATTCATTAGCCAGTTTTCCATCGAACTTCCCTTTAATAAAAGGGGAGAGCTCTTTCATAATTCCACCTACGTTTGGCGTAGCTAGACCTTTTATGATTTCGCGAATCTTATTTTCTACTTCACTCGCATCCATCTGTGCTGGCAGATAAACTTTGATAAACTCTAACTCATTTTTAATTTTAGTAACCTGTTCATGCCCAGCAGGAAAAGAGTCAATGGAGCCAGCCATTTTTTTATAGTAGCTAGCGATAACATCGACTTCCGGTAGCGGTTTAGGGGAAACGTTATTATCAATTAAGAGTTTTTTTAAATATCTCAACGCTTCTAATCGCTCTTTTTCACGGGCCTTCATTGCACCTTTCATATCTTCACTGATTACGTCGATTAAATTGGCCATTTTAAATTCCCCTTATGTTGCATTGAGCTTTATATTTTGCGAATTTCATAATAACCTCCTTTTAAAATTTTGGGAAGGTTTATGCAATCAAAAAACAGTGTAAAATGGAAAGTTGGTATTATTGGCGCTGGTCATTGGGGACCCAACCTGATTCGGAACTTCGATCAGAATAATAAGTGTCAAGTTGTGGCAATCTGTGATCAGGCCGCCGATCGTCTTAATTTAATTGCCCAAAAATATGAAAACGTTAAAACCACTAAAGTAGCCGATGATATTTTAAATGATCCCACTATCAACGTGGTGGTTATTGCAACTCCCACTAAAACTCACTATGAATTAACTAAAAAAGCGCTACTTCAAAATAAACATGTCTTCGTAGAAAAACCATTAGCGACCACTACGGAAGAGTGTAAAGAGTTAACCGCTCTAGCTGACAAACAAAAATTACAACTCTTTGTTGGTCATATCTTCCTTTATAATGCTGGCGTTCGTGCTGTGAAAAAAATTATCGATAGTGGTGATCTAGGCAAAATCTATTATCTCCATGTGACTCGTACCAATTTGGGACCAATCAGAACGGATGTGAGTTCACTGTGGGATTTAGCGCCTCATGATCTTTCCATTTTTAAATATTGGTTCAATGAAATGCCCAATAAAGTAAGTGCTAAAGGTGGCTGCTTTTTAAATAATAGCAATTCTCTTTATGATGCTGTTTTTGCGACCTATTCATTCCAAGCAATATGATGGCAAACCTGCATGTTAGCTGGTCAATCCGAAAAAAGTGCGTGAGATTGTGGTCGTGGGTGAAAAGAAAATGTTAGTTTGGAATGATCTCGATCTTAACAACACTGTAACTATCTACGATAAAAATGTTTCGCTCAAAAAAATTGATCAGAATGAACTAATGGATACCTACCTTGGTTTTAGAGCACAAGTTTTTGAAGGCGATACCCACATTCCAAAAATTAAATTAAATGAGCCACTCAGTGCTGAGTGTGATGCTTTTATTCAATCCTTAGACAATCCGGAAATGTCTCTAAGTAATGGAGTAGATGGTGGAATGGTGGTTAGTGCGCGTCAGCTACCGACGTTTCACTAAAAGAGAACG
Organism: Bacteriovoracaceae bacterium; assembly: GCA_046328975.1. Lineage (GTDB taxonomy): Bacteria > Bdellovibrionota > Bacteriovoracia > Bacteriovoracales > Bacteriovoracaceae > JAXLVO01. The sequence continues at coordinate 28,705 of JAXLVO010000002.1, forward strand.
GCCGAGAGATTTCGATCACTTACAATTAGTCGGTGTCACTTTTACACTGATTCATCTCAAAATTTTTTTTAATTTTGAAACTATTTTACTACCAAAATAAAAGGTGTTACTCACAAAATATTGGGAGGAAACTTTATGAAAAAGCAAATTTTAGTATCGTTAACTCTTCTCTCTCTCTGTTTTAATTCATTTGCCGATTCTATGTTTGGTTATTCCGGACGAGATGGTCGTGATGGGTATAATGGAGAAAATGGAAGAGATGGACAGTCAGTGACAATTCTCAGTGATGGGAGGAAATAATCTTTTGATTTAAGAGGTACCAACGCAAGTTACGGTGGTGACGCTGAAGATGGATCACCTGCCAGCAGTTGTTATCAGTCGCAACCTCATTACAATGTTTATGGTGCAAGCGGTGGTGATGGTGGTAATGGCGGTAATGGCGGATCTGGTGGAGACGGAGGTAATATTGTTGTTCGTTTTGATGATATTAATACCTTAAAAAATATTTTTGTTAACTCGACTCCAGGCCTTGGTTCATATCCAGGTCGAGGAGCAGAAGGTGCTCCTGGGTGTCGTTGTTCATCTTATAGTTGGACTCACCTAGAGTATCGAACAGCTTATCGAACAGTTTATCGGCGTGAATGTCATACTGAGCGACGGTGTGGAGCTCTTTTGCTAGAGAAAGATCGCGGCGGTCCGGGGCGACCAGGTGGTGGTGGACATGGTCCCGGTCCAGGTGGACCTGGTGGCGGTCATGGTCCAGGCGGTCCTGGTGGTGGACACGGTCCAGGCCCGGTCCAGGTCCAATCTGTCGTGATTTTCCAGTTTGTCGAGATGTTCCTTATCAAGAGGCTTATCAACAACCTTATTATGAAACTTATTACTGTAGAGATGGGGCAAGTGGAAGAGATGGATATAGCGGAAGAGCTGGTGCAAATGGATCACTGGGAACGATTACACTTATTAATCAGTTAAAACCATTAGATCCGGTTTTACCAAGCACACGGACAACTTTTGCGGGGCTTGAAGCTGGATTAGTATTAAGTGATTATATTTGGAAACAACAGAGTGGAGCAAGATCACTCTTTAAGCCGGGTTCAATTATTACTGATAACTTTACCGCGTATGCTGGTAGAATTGATCAAGGAATTAAACTTGAGTGGTTAGTTGACTATCGTCCTTTAACTGATTTTGGAAATGAACCACTTCAATTAACATTAGATGATACAACGGTTAAATATAGTTTCCTAAACAGTGATACATTCTTTGAAACCAGTGAACGAACTGAGCAAGGGGTACAGGTTCTCTCAATTAAAAATGCTATCAAAAAGAGTGAAGTGAGCAATATTAAAGTTGTTCAAATGCATGGAGAGGGAGAAGATACCTACTTAGAAGTTAAAGATCTAGGTGGTTTTGCTGAAGTGTTAAAAACACGTTTCTATATCAATGCTGATTGGGATACAACTAGTAGCCACAGTGACTACTCTCAATTTGTAGAAGATGAGTATATTGTGAGAGAAGGTAACACTTATAAAATCTTACTTGGAAAATTTAAATTAAGAAAAAACTACTTTAAATCAGGTAAGAAAGTTGAACTGGATTTAACTCTAGTTAGATCAATCAGTGGTAACACTGTTAAAGTGGGACGTTTTGAAATCGAGAAGAAAAAACTTGGTTCAGGTGATCCACTTCAAGTTGAAATGGGAAGTATTGAAATTTAATCGGTCTGTTTAATTTTGGAAGGCCATTTTCGTGTAACAAGCGGAAATGGCCTTTTTTATTTCAGATTACCGGATAATAAAATATGACCGTTATTAGTATTAACTCTAAGATTTTGAACTTTATCTAATACGGGGCCAGGAATTTTACTTATATAATCTTTTTGACTTTGAGTAATTGGAGTCAACAATGGAATAAATAAATTTAAAGGAAGTTTAAATCCAACAGCCGTTAAAACTTGAGAAACTCCAATCTCTTTATTATCGACACCGAGATTATATCGTAAATTTTCTTGAGATAAAATGATACTATCACCAGTTATACCAAATTTAAGATCAGCTTCAACATTTACTTCATCCGTTAATCCATCAGGTATATTATTAATTCTCATTTTGGCCTTAAAATTAATTTTAAATTTACCATTTTCACCTAGTGATATAAAGGGAGCTGCACCAGTAAAATTTATGCTCTGTAAAGAAGAGTGTTTGGTTACATTCACATCCAGGAGTCCTTTTTTGTGAAGTTCGGCTAGAAATGAATTCAGTGACGCTTCAGAAATATTAATAACAAAATCAGGCTTAACCTTGGTAGTGTTTGGTTTGTAAAATTCAACTTTTTTATCTTCACGATCAATTAAGCTTGCTTGATTAGGACAAGTAATGGTCGCATAATAGAGGTAATCTTTATTGTTGGCATTACTAAAAATTCGCACTTCAGTTTTACTATATTTTTTATCCAATGCTTCTGAATCAATTTCACTGTATTCTTTAGCTAATTTATTGGCAACTTTGATGAGGCTTTCAACTTTTTCAGCATCATTATCACTAAATGTGTATTGAACTAAATTAATGGGATTTAAAAGTGATCCACGCTTATTTTCAGGTTTGTCTTTAATAGATCTATAAAGAGCTTCTAAATCATCTTTAACTTTCTGGCTGTATTCAGCAATTTTAGCTGCTGCTGTTGGAGTAGTATCTGCCATATTTTTAAACTCTTTTAAAACAGCTTTAGTATCAGCGATAACTTTACCGGCATCAGTTGCTTTATTAGCATCCATCGAAGCTTTATATTTTTTATAGAGAGAATCAGCGACTAAGGTTTGTGCCGTAAATGGTGTTAAAGCATGTTTAAACGCAAAATTATTTTTTTGAGCATTCTGAAGTGCAGTATCGAGTTTTGGCATCACTTTTTCACTTACATGATTGGATAAGAGATCCGTAACGACTTTGAGATTTTGGCCGTTAAAAAGATTCTTTTTTACCTCTTCAGTAAAAATAGAGAGTTCATTATTTAATAATGCTGAATTGGGATCGTTGGTTAATTGAATTTTTAATGCATCATTGGGAATATGAATATAGCTGTTTTTTGGGTTTATTTTAAAGTTAAGTCTTCCGTCACTGGTTACATATGAGGTTGCCGAAAGTGCTACCCATGTTTTACAGTTACCAGTACTAATATTAAAATTCGAGTTGATAACATCTCTCATATTACCATCTTTTTCTTTGAGCTTCATATTACCTTGAACACCAAAAGATAGGCAGGTACTAAAAGAGTAAGTGTTATCTGCTACTTTTCTAATATTAATTTTTCCAAAACGGATGTTGTTTAAGCGAGTATTGCTTAAATTAAATTCATAAGGGTGAAGTTTAATTAAATTAATAACTGATTTCATTTTAGCTTCAATTGGACCTGCGCCTGGTGGAAGCTCCCGGAAAACCGATTCACCAGTTAAGGCATTTTTAGAGCTGAAACCATTATTAATAAATTGGTATGAGTTATAAACTTTAATAGCAGATTTTCTAATTGCAGTTTCAATTGTAGCCACTTTTTGGCCAATTTGATCAGCTAATTTTTCAACATTATTTTGATAATTTTCAATCATTTTATTATAGCTAACTTTTTCACCATTTTTTCCTGAGCGAATTTTTTGATAAAGGTTAAATACCATCATAGCAGCACAAAGATCCATATCCTGTTTACATAGACCAATAAATTCTTTTGCTCCCATGTTTTTAATTCGATCTGTTAAATACATATTAGCAATTTCAGGTGCTAGTTTTATCAATGGAAAAAGTGCCTGAAAAATTTCTGGAGCTGGTAAAATCACCTCTTTTTGAGGAAAATTAAAATATTTAGAGGTGAGATCCTGATTAATTTTATTAGATGCCGCGTTCATGGCAACGTTAGCCACTTTTTCAAAAGCACGATTATGAATGGCAGTTGTGGTTACAATAGGTTTAGTACCGCAATTGATTTTTTGGACGGTCGTTTCTAATTCTGAGATGTCTAAAATTTGAGAATTATACTTATTACATTCAAGTTCAGTTTGTGCATTTCCTAAAAAAGGAATAGTGAGTAGTATAAGAAATAAAAAGCTAAAGTGTTTCATACTAGAAGCCGTTTCGGAGAAAACAGTGTTAACTTTAAACTTTGCCAATACCCAACTTTTAACATATGCTTTTAAAGTTAAGTTATTGATTTAACCAGAAGTGAATATTTATGAAGATGGAAGATGTCGTTTTAAATTATGAAAAATTAAAAGGGCACATTAACGAAAGTGAAAAAGGGCGCAAGCTTGTTTTAGAAATTTTAAAAGAGATTAGTGCTGACTATCGGCCTAATGTTATTAAAGGGACTAAAACTTTTTTAGACCATAGTTTTAAAAAACTATATCAAGGTATGAATTTTGAGGCACCACCTGAAATAGATCTTAATCTTTTAATTAAAAATAATTGTGTAGTTTTTGTTCCTAATCATCAATCGCATGCAGATTATATAGCTTTAGCCTATGCACTTTATACCAAACTTCATAGCCCTGTATTTATCGCGGGTGGAATTAATTTAGATATATTTCCTGTGGGAAGAATGTTTAGAAGTTGTGGCTGTTTTTTTATACGCAGATCATTTAATAATGATGTCATTTATAAATTAACATTGGAAGCCTATCTTTATTACCTTTTAAAGTCAGGTTATCCGGTAGAATTCTTTTTTGAAGGTGGAAGAAGTAGATCAGGTAAACTTTTACCTCCTAAGTATGGCCTATTTCAGATGTTACTTGAAGCGCATAAATATTTAAAAGAGGTGGACAAGATAGAGCGACCACTCATGTTTGTTCCAGTTTCAATTGTACATGAATTTTTACCAGAACTTAAATCTCATTTACGTGAACTTGCCGGCAAAAAGAAAGTCAAAGAGAATCCACTTCAACTTTTAAATATTTTTAAACTACTTAATCAAAATTTAGGCACAATCCATATTAAAATTATTAAGGTAATCGAGTTTAGTAAATTTAATGGAAATAAAGAGCAAGTACAAAAACTAGCTTTTGATTGTTTTAGAATTGTTGGTTCTGGTATGGTGGTAACTCCCATTTCACTACTTGCCTTAATTTTGTTAGGAGAGCCATCAGGGGCATTAACTTATGAACAAATAATTAAACGCTCTGAACAGATTATTGAATATTGCCAAAACTTAAATCTTCCGTTGGCAGATTCGCTCAAGCGTGGACTCTTTGAAGAGCCAATTCGTAAAGCTTTAGAGAATTTAAAAAATAAAAAACAGGTTAAGTTAATTGAAAACCAAAAACTTGGTAGAACATTCTATTTTATTGAAGAACATGCGCGAATAGAATTACTCTATTATAAAAATACCATTCTCCATCACTTTTTAGTTCCCTGTTTTATTAATACGATCTGGCTTAATCTTTTCCAAGGTAATATAAAAACGGTAACTGATTTAAAGCGTGCCTTTTTAAAACAACGAAAAAAATTAAAATATGAGTTTTACCTTCCAACCATTAAAGAGTTACTTTATAAATCATTTGATGTCGTTAGTTCTGGAATTAACCGTAAAATTCGTTCACTGGAAGAGTGTTTATCATTAACTTCAAATGAACTTTATAATTTAGGTGATAAAGTTGGAATTTTTTCACGAGCTTTTAGTTACATTTATGAAGCCTATTATATTTCAGCCTTATCTATTAAACATCTCTTACATGAACAGTTCACTAAAGCTCAATTTTTAAAAATTAATGAAGAGATTTTTGAAATGGAGCGGGCCCATGGTCGACTGATTAAATACCGTGAGAGTCTTTCATTATCATTAGTTAATTCAAGTCTAGAGTATTTTCTCAACCAGAAAGTACTGGGTCAGAATGAAGATAAATATTTTGTTTTATCCCCAGAATCTGGAGCTGGAGCTGTAAAATTAGAGGAGATTATAGAAGAGTTTGCTCGGGATTTAAGTGAACTACTGACTTTAATTTTCGCTCAACAAAAAATTAACCTAATTATAGTAGGTGCTAGGTGCCATAAATCTTTTTGTTTGCTTAATAAATAATTCAGGCTACTATTTGCACTTATGAAATTTCTAAAAACTAAATTTGATACGGCTTTTGTTATTGAACCTCTAATCCGTCGAGACAATAGAGGCTTTTTTGTTAGAAAGTTACAAAGAGAGTCAATTTTTTAGATAACGGGATTAAGTGCCACTTTGTGCAGGATAATCACTCCTATTCAGCTCAAAAAGGTGTTTTAAGAGGACTCCATTTTCAATCCAATCCATGTGCTCAGACTAAATTAGTTCGAGTTTTAATGATGGTGAAATTTATGACGTCATTGTTGATTTACGAAAAGGTTCACCAACTTTTTGGAGAGTGGGAAGGATTTATTCTAAATGATCAAAACTTTAGAGAACTTTTAGTTCCAAGAGGTTTTGCTCATGGCTTTGTAACATTAACGGACAATGTCCATGTAGCTTATAAAGTAGACTCTTGTTATAGTGCTGAAAATAATTGTGGAATTCTCTGGAACGATCGTAAAATCAATGTCGATTGGGGGATTAGTAATCCAATTCTGTCTGAGGTATTGATAAAAATTAGCCCCTTTGATGAATCAGCTCGCTATTTTGAATATAGAAATACGTTACTGATCTCCATGCTTAAGTAGATAGCTATGGCATAAACTTTATTGGCTTCAACTTTTTCCAAGCTCAAGGTGGACTCACTGTTATTGAAAAAATTTTACCTTTTACGGTAAAAAGAATCTATTATATTTATGGCGTTCCAAGTGATGCTGTTCGTGGAGGTCACCGTCATAAAAAAAATCGTCAAGTGCTTATTTGTGTAAGTGGAAAGTGCTTAATTAAAAATAATGATGGAGAAAAACAAGAGGATTTTTGGCTTGATTCTCCTTAAAAGGACTTATGGTTGAAAATCAAGATTGGCATGAGATGGTAAATTTTTCTTCCGATGCTGTTCTTTTGGTCTTAGCTGAAGAGTATTATGATGTTAACGATTATATTGATGAGAAGTATCCTAATCATAAGTGAAATTGTATGAGGATTCCTTACGAAAATTTAGAAAAAGTCAATCGACCCTACTTTGAAGAGCTTCAAAAAAATCATGTGAAATTTATCGAATCTGGATGGTATATCTTAGGTAAAAATGTATCAAGTTTTGAAAACGAGTTTGCGACCTATATTGGCTCTAAATATACTATTGGTGTGGCCGATGGTTTAGATCTTTAATGCTAAGTCTTTATGCTATGGATTTTTCTAAAGCTAGTGAAATAATCATTCCGTAATACTTATATCGCTACAATTTTATCTATAGTTCAAAATGGCTTAAAACCAATTTTAGTTGAACCCAATCTTAACTCCTATAATATTGATCCATTTCAAATCGAAGCTAAGATTACTTCAAAAACCAAAGCCATTATGTTGGTTCATCTTTATGGCAAGTCTTGCGATATGGATCCAATGTAATATTGCAAAAAAATATAATCTTGTTGTAATTGAAGATTGTGCTCAAGCTCATGGTGCTAAGTATAAAAATAGACAGATTGGTACTTTTGGAGATTTTGGAGCATTTAGTTTTACCCGACTAAAAATTTAGGAGCTTTGGGGGATGCAGGATTAGTTGCGCTTAATTCAGAAAAATATTATGAAAAAGTAAAGGCTTTAAGAAACTATGGATCACATAAAAAATATTTTAATGAATATATAGGATTTAATTCGCGTTTAGATGAAATACAAGCTGCCTTTTTAAGTATAAAACTGACTCACTTAGATGAGATAAATAACCATAAAAGAAAACTGGCAAACATTTATTTAAAAAATTTGAAACAAGATTATATTCTACCGGAACAGAATAGTGATTTTCATGATGTTTTTCATATTTTTCCTATTCGACACCCCAAACGAGATGCTTTAAAAGAGTATTTATTTAAAAATGGTATTGGAACTGAAATACACTATCCACTACCACCTCATAAACAAAAAGCAATGGAGACTATTTTAAAAAATGAAAATTTTCCAGTGGCTACTACAATTCATGAAACAATTCTTAGTTTACCTATTTCAAGTTGCCACACAGAGGAAGATATTAATTTTGTCGTAGAGACACTAAATAAGTTTTAATATGGAAGAATTGAAAATTTGGAATTGTTGTACTCTATTTAATTCAGCCTATTTAACTCGCGGACTCTCAATGTATGAGAGCTTAGCTAAAAACTATAAATTTTTTCATCTCTACATTTTTACTTTTGATCAAAATTGTTATGAAGTTTTAAAAAAATTAAGTCTACCCAAAGTAACCTTAATTACTTTACAAGAATTTGAAGATGAGGAGCTTTTAAAGGTAAAACCTACTAGAACGCTTGCAGAATATTGTTGGACCTGTACACCTTCAGTGCTCTTATACTGTTTAAAAAAATATAATTTAAAGAGTTGTACCTATTTAGATGCCGATATCTATTTTTATAATAACCCGCAACCTCTAATTGATGAGATAGACAATTGTAGTATTTTAATTACTGAACACAGATATACCCCTAAATATGATCAAGCTAAATATGCCGGAATATATAATGTCCAGTTTGTAGGAATTCAAAATGACAAAAATGGAATAGAGGCGATCACCTGGTGGAGAGAGCGTTGTCTGGAATGGTGTTACAATCGTATTGAGGATGGAAAACTGGGAGACCAAAAATATTTAGATGACTGGTTAACTCGTTTTAAAGGTGTACATGTATTAGAGCATTTGGGAGGAGGTATGGCCCCATGGAATGTTCAGCAGTATGAGTATTTTATGGAAGAGGGACAACTAAAGGCGAAACTTATAAAGATAATTTAAAATTCACTGCTATTTTTTACCATTTTCATAGTTTAATGTTTTTCAACGATATTTATGTTGATCTCGGACACTACACAATAAATACCAGTGTTCAAAATTTTATCTATAAACCTTATCTACGCCATTTAAATGAAAGCCTAAATAAAATTAGAAAGATTAGTGATAAAGGGAATGTTGAGTGTATGCAGACGATAAAATTTAATTGGAAACAACCATTTAAAATTTTGAAAAGAAAGATTCGTAAATCAGATAACCGTTATCTACGTTCAGATTTTATTTGAAAATTTTTAAAAAATCTTCATTGAAAAAGAGTGCCGAAAGACCCTCTTCATTTTCGGCCCAAATATCATTTAACATTTTATCACTTTGAATTAATGGAAATTCAAAAGTAATAACAGGACATTTAAGGTTTTTAGATCCGTAAGTTCCAAGTGAGCCTGGGGTTGGATATCCAATATCATCGACAATCTCATATTTATTATAGAGTTTTAAAAACTCAGCTACTTTTATACAGTCACCATTAATATTAATAAGTGGTTTCCATGAATGAAAACTCATAATAAATGTGGGTGGATATTTTTTAAAGAGCTTATCTAAGAATTTATTTTCAGGTTCACTTAAAGGCGCTGTTCCTGGGTAATATTTTTTCTCAGAATAGTCGCGACTCCAGTCTGAGGTTGGCAGATTGCGATTTAAATCAACCCCATGAGCATTTTGTCGAATGCCATGTTTATATCCATCTACATTTAGAATAGGGATAACAATAATGGGAATATTAATTTGATTCTCTTCAACCATTTTAAGCCAATCGAATAGTTTTTGAAGGACAAATACACCTTCTACTTCATCGCCATGGACTCCAGCTAAAAGATAGAGATATTTATTACCTTTAAAATCATTTTTAAAGGCCACAATTTCAGATTCCTCAACACTGGTTCCTGACTTTAGAAAATCAAAATTCATATTATGCTTCCCAAATAAAACTAGCAGATTGCCCGGCAGTCTCTTCTACTTCAACTTCTAATTTTGAAAATATAAATCCATACTGATTAAATACAGCCTCTTTAATTTCATTTGATAAGTATTCAGCTAGTCGCTCAACACTCGTATTATGAATTGGAAGAAGTAGGACATCTACTTTTGGTAGTGAAAAACAAGCCCCATCGGGTGTTTTAATTAATAGATTATCAAAACATCTATCATCTTCGTATATTTTTAAGTTTTGATTATTTTTAGGTATAAGAATTTTGTGATCAAGTGAATCACAAATTTTTCTCACAATCGGTTTTATATCAAGAAAATCAAAAACCATATCTGATTTTTGAATGGGAGCTGTTCCCTGTAACATCACTCGATAATTGTGCCCATGTAGCGGCTCTCTGGTATTATTTTCAAATATCAGAAAATGAGCACTAGCAAAATTCAAATATTGTTTGTAGATTTTAATTGAAAAAAAATTACTCAAGTGACATACCTTGTTTGCTAAAGTTAAGAAGTATAATAGGTCTTTTATTTTGAAAAGAGAAACTTAATTAGGAGAGCGGAAGTGAATGTTTCACCCGAAGTAGAGAAAGAAGTCGAGCGTCAATTTCAGATTCTAAAATATGGAACGATTGAGATAACTCCGGAAGAGGATTTCAAAGCGATGCTGCGTGAATCTATTTTGAAAAATCGCCCACTTAGAGTTAAGTGTGGAATCGATCCAACCAACGTTGATGTTCATTTAGGACACCTTGTGCCTTATAGAAAAATGCGCCTCTTTCAAGACTTAGGGCATAAAGGGGTAGTGATCATTGGTGATTATACAGCGCAAATTGGTGACCCGACAGGAAAAATTGAATCGAGACCCCATCTATCAGGTGAACAAGTTCGTGAGAATGCTAAAAATTATATGGAGCAAGTTTATACCGTCCTTGATCCACAAAAAACAGAAATTCGTTATCAATCTGAGTGGTTTAATGATGTTGGTTTAAAAGATGTAATTAAATGGTGTGCTCAAACTACAGTAGCAAAACTCATTAGCCATGATACATTTAAAACTCGATTAGAAAAAGGGACACCACTAGGTCTTCACGAATTTTTATATCCCGTTCTCCAAGGAGTGGATTCAGTTTATGTAGAGAGTGACGTGGAGTTAGGTGGATCTGATCAAAAATTTAATGTTTTAATGGGACGCGATTTTCAAAAAAATGCCAATCTAAGACCACAAGTTGCTATGTTATTACCTATTATTACTGGCCTTGATGGCGTACAGAAAATGAGTAAGTCACTAGCCAACTACATTGCAGTATGGGATGAGCCTTTTAATAAGTTTGGAAAGGTGATGAGTATTCCAGATAATTTAATGGTTCAATATTTTCAATTTGTAGCAAATTTAAATGAAGCTGATGTGAAAAAAATGGAAGCTGATATTAATTCGAATGCTATTCACCCTAACGAAGCCAAAAAACAGTTGGCCACAAAAGTGGTGGCACTCTTCCATGGCGAAGATGTAGCAAAAAAGATGCGCGAACAATTTGAATCAGTATTTGCTAAAGGAAATATTCCTGATGATGTTGATGAAGTTACATATACATTAAATAAAACATTGATTGATCTTTTAGGTGAAGCCAATGTTTTACCATCAAAATCAGAAATTAAAAGAATGTTTGTACAAAATGCAGTTACTATTGTTGACGGAGACAAATTAACTGATCCGCAATTAAAATTAGATGCCGCTTTTAATGGAAAAGTGATTAAGATTGGTAAAAGAAAATTTTTACGACTTAAGCTAGGAAACTGATTTATGAATCACGATATTGAAAAAGTTTTAACCTCATTTAATTTAATTAAGTCATTTTATAAAGAACAGCAAGATGAAGAGTTAATGAAGTTAATTGATAAACTCTATGATAAGACTTCAGCTAAATATACTGAGAAGAGTAGTAAGCGAGAAGTACAAGTTAACGGTAAAAAGAAAATTGCTAATGAAAATGAAAAAAGTAACTTTGTTTTACCGGTTGAACTGCGAGTTGATACCGAAAGTTATGCACTCTTTTGTGATGGCGCCTGTCGGGGGAACCCTGGTCCTGGTGCTTATGGTATAGTTGCTCAAAATCAGAAAGGGGAAATACTGTTTGAGGCTAGCGGTATTGATTATAAAACTACCAACAACAAGATGGAGCTTTTAGGCGCTATCATCTGCTTAGAGAATTTAAGTAATTTATTTTTAGAAAATGAACTGAATCAAAGTTTTGTTTCAGCTATGATCTATCTTTATACTGATTCTCGTTATGTTGTCGACGGAATGAATTCATGGGTAAGTTCTTGGAAAAAAAGAGGCTGGAAAAAAGCAGATAACACTCCTCCAGAAAATTTAGAACTTTGGCAAAAACTAGATGAACTTGCTAAAAAATTTAAATTACTTCAATTTATTTGGGTTAAAGGTCATAATGGACATCCACAAAATGAGTATTGTGATTATCTAGCTAATATTGCTTTAAATGAAAATGGTTTCTAAGGCACTTATTCTATTCTTTCTACTCTCATTTAGTTATCTAAGTTATCCTTGTGCTTTAAATCCTAAATTTAATTATATTCTTTTATCAAGTCCTCTGACTCAGTTGCTATTCGACCTAAATTTACTTAAAGATAAACAGTTAAAAATTATCTCTCAATTTGCAGGAATTGAGGAAAAATATACATCGGCTGAGGTTGTAGTTGGAGGTATTAATATTTCGCCTGAATTTTTAAAACAGTTTGATCAAATGGTTATTTTTTTTGATGAATCCAATGAACTTCAAAAAATCTTTACACAATTTCAAAAGCAAAACCAAATGAAGGTAAAACAGGTTATTAAGATTATTACTAAGGATAAAGATCCATTCATAGAAACTAGAGAGAATATTAAAGAAATATCGCCTTATTTAGTTAATTGTGAAAAAGAGTTGATAAAGATAGCAGAATTTTTAAGTAAGACAGAAACGGAATTAATTAAACTTAAAGGACAACTTAAATCTAAACAGATTTTTTTCTTGGGTGAAATTGATTTTAAGTATGAAAAGAAGCCACCCTTATTAATGGTTAATGATGGACCGGTCCTCTATCTTTTAAAAAATGATCTAATTAAAAGTTACGATAGTCCACTAAGTTATCCTAGTTGGTCATCCAAAGTTTTAAAAGAGTTAGAGCTAAGTCCTATAGTTTACATAGGCCTTAATGGAAAAAAAGGAAAAGCTGCAGATGGCCCTAGAACTTTTGAGATAAATAGGCTAATTAAGAATAAAAGAGAACTGTTAAATATTTATAACTCCGGACTTTTAGTACCAGGAATAAGCCAGGTTTATTTTTTACAAGAATGGAACAAGTTAGCCTTAAGCCTCACCAAATTTTAAGTACACTTAAATCTAATTCGACATTAGATTTAATTCCCGGTTTAGCTGTTGCTTTAACTGGAGAAAATGGTGTTGGAAAAAGTACCTTTTTTCATGCTTTGAAAACAGTAGCAAATCAAAATCTTAAGCTTAAAAATAATTGTTCTTTCTTAGATCAATTACCACTTCAACCACTAAGTCATTTACGAGGAATAGACTATTTAAATACCATTATTGAATTTTGTCCTCAAACAGTTCTCACAAAAAATTTAAAGGCTTTTGAGCTTATAGAGCAGTTTTCATTTCACCAACATTTAGAGAAAAGAGTCGTTGAGCTATCTGGTGGAGAAAATCAGACTTTAAAAATATTAGGAACATTTTTAATCAATGGAGGATTCTATTTTTTAGATGAACCCACCCATTTTTTAGATATAAATCGAAGAAATACTTTAGAAAATTATTTAAAATCTTTGTTAAAACAGAATAAATCACTTTTTATGATTGAGCACGATCAACTGTTTCTTAGAAATATCTGCAACAAGTTTTACTGTCTTACCCGATCTTCTTTCGAAATATCTTTTTTCGAAGAAGATAAGCTAAAATTATAAGTAAATAACTAGTTAAATCCCAAATTTGAGAGTTACGTGAAGATGAATTAGTTCCAGCATAAGCCTCTTTAACACATCCTCCGCCACCACCACCACTTGAACTTACTTTTACAATATTAATGGTATCGGTTGAGACAACTTTTCCTGAAGCATCTTGGACATTAATGGTTAAACTTCCTTCACCCTCAGATTTAATTTTTAAGATTCCACTCTGACTAATAGTTGCTAACTCGCTATTACTAATTGTCCAACTAAAGGGAGCAGTTCCTCCGAATGTATTAAAAATATAATCAGTACCAGCTTTTAGGTTGAGTTTTTGTGGCCAAATTTGTAAAGAAGTATCATCAAGTTGATTGAGTGCTTTCAATCCATTAATTTCACCTTCAGTACTAAATTTTCCTTTGAAATTTTCATGATATTTTACGGAGTTTAAAAGTCCATTTTTTAATTGAATTAAAGTTAAGTCGGGACGATAGGATAGCATGAGAGCTGCTAACCCTACCACCATTGGTGTTGCCATACTTGTGCCTGATAATCTTTTATAACTATCGTTAAGATAGGTTGAGAGAATTTTTCCACCAGGTGCTGCTAAATCAACTTGAGTTAATCCAAAATTAGAGAAGCTAGAAAGCTTACCGACATCATCAGTGCTAGCAACTGAAATAATCGCACTCGAATCATAGCTGGCTGGATAAGATGGTTTTGCATCGGAATTACTGCTGTCATTTCCTGCAGCGGCTACAAAGAGGACCTCTTTTTTTCCAGCATAGTTGATAGCATCTAATAAACTTTTAGAAAAACTGCCTCCCCCCCAACTTGCATTGATAATTTTTGCACCATTATCAGCTGCATAAAAAATAGCAGAAATGGCATCTGAACTATTACCAGAGCCCTCACCGTCCAAAAACTGTACTGGCATTATTTTTATATCCCAATTAATTCCGGTAACTCCAATGCTATTATTTCCTTCAGCTCCGATCGTTCCAGAAACGTGCGTACCATGTCCGTTAAGGTCAATAGGTTTATGATCGTTATTGACAAAATTCCAGCCACTAACATCATCCACAAATCCATTTTTATCATCATCAATACCATTATCAGGGATCTCCTTACTGTTGACGTAAACTTGATTTTTCAGATCAGAGTGATTGGCACTAATACCTGTATCAATAACGGCTACGATAATATCGTTACTTCCGGTGGTTTTATCCCAGCTCTTCTCTATGTCAAGGCGAGCTAGTTCAGTTTGATTACCATATTGATCATCATTAGGTGAGACGAATGCTTTTAGTTTAAAATCCTCTTCTAGATAGAGAAATAATTTAGGTAATAACTCTTTTTGAATACGATTAAGCTTATTTAAATCTGGAATTTCAATTAATAAGAGACCAAGTTTTTTATAATCTCGTATTATCTTAGATTGAAAAGGTAAAAGTTCGCTAATAACAGTACTGCTTTTAATTTCAGGCTTAACTCGCACTAAATAGTTTTTATTAAATGCCAGAGCTAAGTGAGAAAAGGTGAGCGCAAAAATAGGGACAAGAATTTTAAGTGATTTCATAAATAAACCTCGTTGATATCAATCTATTGTAACAACATTTAAAAAAATATATAGATATTACACTTAACATTGCTGCGCGTTATTTGCAGTGATAAAGTGTACTATCTATTGAGAAAAACAAGAAATAGTGGAGCAACTCTTGAAAAAACTAAATTTTTTATCACCGATTTTATGTGGACTGTTCCTGATGAATTTAATCAGTTGTGCTCCTAAATTAGATAAAATTAAAAAGAGAGATTTAAAACTTGGATATATTGTTCTAGCTGATAAAAATGAAGTTAATAATGTAATCACAAAAGTACCAGGTGTGTCAGTTCGAGCATTAAGTGAAAAAGCAAATATATTTGAAATTAAAGGTATGGCAAAATCAGAGATTGTAAGCAAGCTTGGTCATATTGAAGGCTTTCAAATTGAAGAGAATGCAGTAGTTTCAGAAGAAATGCCAATGCAAGAACAAAAAATTGTACTCAATAATGAATCCGGAAACAAAACTGAAATTCCAGGCTTTAAATATGCTTGTGAAAATAGTCCTTTCTTAGAGGATGGAGAAGAGCCACTTAAAAATAGTCCTAAAGCTGAAATTGGTTTTGCTAGTAATGGTGGAGATGTTTTTAAAATTGATTCTACCAATAATATAGTTACTAGTCCAAATGCTGTCGTTAAACTAACCGGAGCCGGAAGTTTACCAGATCAACTAGTTGGTGGAAAACTTAAATACTCCTGGATAGTAGAGCCACCCGCTTACTCTATTTATGATGTAACTCGTGAGGTTAATACCGTAGATTTTTCTTTCAAAATCGATGCAATGGGACCTTATAAGGTTACTTTAATTGTTCAAGATAAAAATAGAATCTGTTCTTCATATGCTTTTGAATTTAATGTAACGGCAAACGCTCCTTATGTAAAAGTTGAATCAACCCCTGCTGTTAATAATGAGTATTTTGAGAATTTTACACATTTAAAAACTATGGGAATTCAAGATTCATGGACCAATGGAACTGGAGAAGGGATTAAAGTTGCGGTTATTGATTCTGGAGTTAATTATTTACATCCAGATTTATCAACCAATATTGCTATTAATACCAAAGAGATCCCTGATAACGGTGTAGACGATGATAAGAATGGTTTTGTAGACGATACCATAGGTTGGGATTTTGTTAATGATGATAACATGCCATTTGATGATGGTGGGCATGGAACACACGTTGCAGGTTTGATTGCTTCTAAAGTTTTTGGAGTGGCTCCGAACGCAAAAATTTTACCGATAAAAGCATTTAATGCCAGAGGAAGTTGTGAACTAAGTACTATTATTATGGGCTTTCTCTATGCAATCGATCAAGGTGCAAACGTAATTAATTTTTCAGCGGGAAGCCATATTTTAAAATGGAAACTTCTAAATGGTGTTCTTCAATATGCTAAAATGAAACAGGTTACGATAGTCGTAGCCGCTGGGAATAATATTACTAATGTCGATTTTGAACCTATTTTTCCAATTAATTTAAATCTGGAAAATATCATTAGTGTTGCAGCTACAAACAACGACAATGAACTTAGTCTGTTCTCTAATTTTGGAAAACGTTCAATTGAATTTGCAGCTCCTGGTGGTGGTGCCAAAATTGAAAAAATTAAATGGAAATTAAATGGGAGCAGCGATTTATCAAATATAGACAATCTATCCGTAATTTTTAATGGCAAGCCTGAAAAAAGAAATAATTTTATACTTTCGACTGCTATGTGGAATGCCAATAATATTCAGCTGGCCTATATGCAAGGAACGTCAATGAGTGCCCCACTAGTGGCAGGAACCGTAGCTGCAATGATCGGTATTGATCCAACATTGGCTTTTCGCAATGCTGATTTAAAAAACATTTTGATAAAAACTATGACTCCGTCATCTTCACTTACAAATAAAATAAAAAATGCTGGAGTAATCCATGCAGGTCGTGCTACTACTTTAACCAAAGAAAAAAAAGTTCTTAAGTAGTAGTGTTTTAATATGGAAGAGATCTATTTACGTTTTTTGGCTGCTTTTTTGGTGGGCGCACTTCTGAGTCTATCGGGGAGTCTTATCCAGCTCACTTCTCAAAATGATTTGGCAGGATCTTCCACATTAGGTATCGATGCACTTTGTGTTTTAGTTATTTTAATTGTCCACTCAGTAAGCATAATTTATCCAATTAGTATACCCAATGAGATTGTCTCATTATTTTTACTTATAATTATAAGTTCAATTCTTTTTTTACTGGTAATGAGACAAAATTCAAAAGTGATTGAAACTCACAATAAATATTTTAGCCAAGTTGGTTTTTTTATTTTTGTAGGCCTCTGTTTTAATCTATTTATTGGAACATTATTTTATTTTCTAGAGTTTATTTTTACAACCCATGGATGGGTATTTCCCTCTCAACTTTGGTTTGGAAATTTTCGTTTTATTTTACCACAGGCAAATGTAATACTTTTTATTATTTTTTTTATTTTCTATTTTTATGCTTTAAAACTAGGTAAAAAAATTAAAGTTATTAGCTTTAGTAAAGATTTAGGTTATGGGTTGGGTATCGATGTAAAAAAGTTAGAGATAACTTCACTGATTTTCATTATATACTACTGCAACGGTTACATCACTGTTTGGTGTTTGCTTTTGTTGGAATTATATTTCCTCATTTTGGCGAAATTTTAAATTTATAAAATATAATGCTCGTAACGAAATTGTGTGGGGACCGCTTTTTTAGTGGTGTATTTTTCTTGTTCGCGGATTTGATCTGCTATCATTTTTCTGTATCTGGTTCAGAGATTCCTGCTTATATGTTATTACCCAGTAATAGGAAGCTTTTCTTAATGATCCTTCTCTTTAAAAGAGAGTCAAAAAAATTGAAAGCTCCCGTTTTAATTTGCTAAATAACACAATAATATAACCTAAAATTACTGAAACCGTTTAATTATTTTATTCAACATTTTAAAAAGGAAGGGCGGATATGAAGTACTATCCATTCGTAACTAAAACTTTAGTTAGTGCTCGTTTATTACCAATAGTAGTGGGATGTAGTAAGAAAGCTGATGACGTTGCTTTAAAAACAGATCAAGACAAAACTTTTTTTACAATCGGAGTTTATTTTGGTGGAAAGCTTAAAGAGCTTGAATTAACTGAACCTGAATTAAGTTTTTACTTAAAGGGATTAAAGATTCAGCTTTAGGAAACCGTCTGAAGGCTCCAGTAGATCAATATCAAGTAAAGCTCAACAACTTTTCCAAGAGAGAGTGGCTAAACAAGCTGAAAAAGTAAAAGCAGCTGGTACTGCGTTTGTTACAATTTAAAAGAGGGTGGACAAAAACAGCTAGTGGTCTGGCTTATAAATTGAAGTAGCTGGATCTGATAAAAAAACCAAAAGCTGAAGATACAGGAAAGCCACTACCATGGGACGCTGACTGATGGAACCGTTTTTGATTCAACAATTGAAAGAGTAAACAGTATCATTCCCACTTAATAGAGTTATTAAAGGATGGACTGAAGGTCTACAGTTAGTTGGAGAAGGTGGAAAAAATTAAATTAGTGATTCCTTCGATTTAGCTTACGGTGGATCATGGTGCTCCTCCAAAAATTCCTGGTGAAAGTAATTCTAGTTTTCGATGTTGAGTTGGAAAAAATTGGTGCTCCTGGAAGCGGCTCCCTGAAGCAGGTAAGCCAGCAGCTCCGCAAAGAAAAAGAAATAAGCAATTAATTTATATTAGCTGAAAATAAAAAATAAATTTCAGAATTAGAAAGGCCCTTTTTATTTTGTTTTAAATCCAATTGGGAATAAAAAAGCCCTTTCGAGGCCTTTTCATACAACTAATTTTAAAACCATTAAGTTTTAGTTTTTAAACCAACAAAGAGGTTCAATGCCAACAGTTTGACCATTTTTTTGTAAGAACATGGCACCTTGGTTCTCATCTTTATCACTAACTTCATCATTTAAGTCAGATTCACAGATAGCTCCAGCAAAAAGTATGTATCAAGTCGGCATTGAGGTTCAGGGTGGTTGTCATTGGTACGAGAAACAACAGATCGATTCGATTTTGGAAAGCGATTTTTCTCTTAGGTTTCTAAGAACTTTGAAGAGGTTACCTAGGAGATAATCCAGCCATTGCTGTTCTCTTACAAATATTTTGATCGTTCATTTGTGTAAATTCGTCCTTCACACGTTTTAGCAACGTAAGCATCAACTTGCATTCCTGATAACACTCGAGCGTTATCTTCATGTTCAAACAGTTGGCGCATTTCATATTTCAGTAATCAGATTGTCCTTCATTTGAGTCTACAAAGCAACAAATAAAATTAAACCCACCTTTTTAGAGCTCCACCTAAATGGTGTCCAGTTTCGTGACATGGCAACTAAAGTAAACCATCTGCCGTAATGCTGAGTGTCCAGCAAGACCACCATACATATTAACAATCCAAGTGTTTCTGATCTTTGTGCACTTGCGTTTACAGTTGCAACGACCAAAGACGATTAACTTGCAGCGTCTCCACCTTTTTTCTTAATGATAGGCTCAAGGCTCATATGTCAGTAATAATC
Organism: Bacteriovoracaceae bacterium; assembly: GCA_046328975.1. GTDB lineage: Bacteria > Bdellovibrionota > Bacteriovoracia > Bacteriovoracales > Bacteriovoracaceae > JAXLVO01. The sequence goes on from JAXLVO010000002.1 coordinate 48,630, forward strand.
TGATTAAATTTTTGTTCAGCAACTGAAGCATTTTGCGTTTACAGGAACTGATAAGTTGTTTTCTGGTAAAAATCCAAGCCACTTACCATCACATGCATAAGCAGTATTTAAATTCCAGTGTATGAGGCTTACTAGTGATAAACCTAAAATGCTTTTTTTCATGAACCCTCCATGACGAATTTTTCATTATTGAACCTAGGTAGTTATTCTTTACCTGCTCAACAATATTTGTCTAACAAAAATTAGTTAAGTAAGGAAATGTTGGAAATCTTAAGAAAGTTGATTTTGATGGCACATTTAAAAAAAACCGAAATAGTTGATGAGTTTTGGAGGACTATTATGAAGAACTTGCTTGTTGGCTTTGCTCTGTTTCTAGCTCACTTCATCCTGACTTATGGCTGGGGAAAAGAGGTTAAAGAGACTCAAATTGAACGGTTTGGGCGTATGACATCGAGAGATTGCAATTGTTGCAACTAAAGAGGGGTTTTATCCAGATAAAATAAGTGTTTTTGAAGGAGAAAAAGCTCGATTTTTTATAACTTTCACCGAAGAGAATGGGTAGTTGTTGTTTTTACATTGCCACAGAAGAATATTTTTCACAAAAATAATATAAGGGAAAAATAAATCGAAGCTGATATATTTTTGATAGAAGCGAGAGTTTTCTATTGTTCAGTTGGAAAGGTGAAAGGTAATTAATCAGTATTAATGAAAGAGAGTAAAAAAGAGAGGAATTGCTCTCAACTAGATAAATGGGTACCAAAAGATTATTAGGATAGAAGCAGATGTCAGAAGTAAATGAAACGAAATAAGGTTACAAAGTCTTTATTGACGTGACGTTAATTTTTAGCACTTACAAGATCTTCTTTTGATCCAAAAGTATCAGAGATAATGATTAATAGCCTAAAGAGATATTTGTAGAGCAGAAGGGGCTTGTTTTTAAAGTACCTAACACTTTCAGAGATGAAGAATCACTGGTTTCAGCAATGAGAGCGATTGCTCAATCTGTTCATAGGTTTTTGATGCTGATAATCCAAGATTAGATGCAAGATTACCCAACGGCTCGCGCATTCATGGCAGTACTACCTCCCATGGCAAAGAAAGGTACTACTGTTGCTATTAGGAAATTCTCTAAAGATGAATTAACTTTAAAGGATTTGATTAATTTTGGATCACTTTTCAATTGATAAAGCTCGCTTTTTAGATGATTTTGTGTTGCCTTTGAAAAAATATTTTAGTGAGTGGTGGTACGGGTTCAGGTAAAACAACTATGCTTAACGTTTTAGGTAGAATGTCAAACTCAGCGTCTTATTATTATTGAAGATGCGGCAGAATTACAGATTAAAGCAGAACACGTAGTAAATTTGAAACGAGAAAAGCTGATCCAAAACGAGGAATTACCGAGGTGAGTATTCGTGACCTGCTATGAGACTCGTCCAGATAGAATTATTGTTGGAGAAGTAAGAGGCGATGGGGGCAATTGATCTGATCCAAGTGATGAATACTGTCACGATGAAGCAGGTACAGTTCACAAAATACTGGATGCATGTACTCGTCTGGAAACTTTTGGCCTTAAATTGGGGGGACCAAACGGCCTGGAAGCTCTTCGCAAAATGATCGCAAGTGCCCTTCATATTATTGTTCAATGTTCACGTTACCACGATGGGGGAAGAAGAACTTTATATTTCCGGAGGTGGTAGGTGTTGATGAGCATGGGCGCTATCAAACTAAAGATATTTTAAGTGGGTTCAGACTGGAAAAGATGCAGAAACTGGAAAATATATTGGAGAAATGATTCCTTGCACCGCGTTCCCAGATTTTACGAGATTGTTATTAATAAACTACTATTTCCAAAATCCAAGTTTATCGCACCTGATTGGGCAAAAAACTTGTTGAAAGCAGCGTAATTTGCTATTTTAATCCAAATAAATTTTTAAAATTATGGAGGTCCATTTTTATGTCAAAATTAGCAAGATATTATTGCTCGCCAAGTTTTAGATTCACGTGGAAATCCAACTGTCAAGGTAGATGTTTTGACTGAGAATGGAAGAAAAGCCGTGCCTGTTCTAGAAGCTTCTACCGGAAGTAGAGGTACGCTTGAGCGTGATGGTAATAAAATTACTTTTGTGGAAAATCAGTTAAAAATGCTGTGGACAACGTTAATAATTTGATTAGAAAATCTGATTGGTAAAGAGGTCGCAAATCTAAAAGAGCGGATTATGGTGATGATTGAAATGGATAAATGAAAATAAGGCAAAATTAGGTGCTAATGCTTATTTAGGTGAGTATGGCTCTCTGTAGAGCTGGGGCTTTAGATGCTAAATTACCAATTTTATCATTACTTATCTAAAAATTTAAATTGCCCTAATCCAGTAGGGAAATATAGGATGCCAGCACCATTAATGAATATTATCAATGGTGGCCAACATGCTTCTAACAATCTAGATATTCAAGAGTTCATGATTGTTCCTCATATGAAAAAATTGTATTCTCTAAAATCTCCTGAGCTGGTGGGAAATTTTCCACTCGCTAAAAAAAGTTCTACATGATAAAAATTACTCAACTAATGTGGGTGATGAAGGTGGTTTGTTCTTGACCAGAGTCACGAAGAGGCGATCGAATCCTATTTTAACGTCACTGAAAAAGCAGGATATAAATCCGGAGTTGATGTTTCACTTAATATACAAGTGTTAGGTGAATTTTATGAAAACGGCAAGACAAGTGTGCAAGGAAAACAGTTCTCATCAAGTGAGATGATCGACTATTTAAGTAATCTAGCTAATAAATACCCAATCTATTCAATCGAGGATGGTTTAGCTGAAAAAGATTTTGATGGCTGGATTAACCTAACTACTAAAAATTGGTAAAAGTGCTCATTATTAGAGATGATTTATTTAAAACTAACAAAAATTACAACGAGAAAAAGCAGGCTAACGCCATTCTAGTAAAAGTGAATCAAATTGGTTCAATTACTGAGACTTTTGAGTCACTTGATCTTTTGCTTATAAAAATAACTTAGAGCAATCATTAGTCATAGATCAGGTGAAACAGCCGATGCTTTTATCGCTGATCTTGCAGTGGCGAGTGGAGCTGGGTTGATTAAAACTGGATCAGCTTCTAGATCTGACCGTATTGAAAAATATAATCAATTATTAAGGATTGAAGAGGAGCTTGCCGATAAAGCAGTGTATGACGTTGTCAAATAACTGCATCTAAATAGGGGTTAAAGAGAATTGAATAATCAGTTTTTTAAAAATTATTTTCAATTCTCTTTAATCTCAGCGTTAGCAGTTTGGGTGCTATGTAATTTCAATTTTAATATAAATAACACACTTTTTTCTAACACCTATTTTTATTCTATTACTTTTTTGTGTTTAAATTATTTTTTTCTAATTAATTATCATTTTTTAAATTCTTATAGTCGTAATTATTTTCTTCCAATAGTGTTTCTCCAATTCATAAATATTATTGCTTTAAGTGTTACTTCAAAATCTACAATTCCTCTTTTTTTAGTTTTTATTCATATGAGTTATATAGCTTGGAAGATGAATAATAGAAATAATGAAAGTCTGGATAGACTTTTTTTTCATGATTTAATTAATCAGACTCATGGTGTGACACTTTTTCTTAATTATAAAGTAGGTATTAGTGGTAACATGAACACAGAAGAGATTAAAGATATTCTGCAAGAGATTAAAGTTTTACAATCACTTATTAAAGACCATTTTCATTTTTCACATAAAAATTTACATAATATAAGTGAGATTGTTTCTTTTCATAGAATTAAGCATGAACTCATGGTAGTGATCAATAATTTTCTTCCAGAGCATGTTTCACATAAAAATATTACTTTTAAAAATAACTTAAATGATGAAAGATTTCCCTGTTTAGTTAATTCACCAGTACTTTTCAGAGTTGTCACAAACTTAGTAAAAAATATTAGCGAAGAGCATTCTCGATATGTTGAAATTGAATTTTCCTATGATATATTTGGATTAAATTTTCAAATTAAAAATAAAATTCTAAATTTAAATGATGATTATAAAAACGTTCTAACCAATTTACAAAAAATAATTTTAATTAATGATAATAGTTTTGAATCCTTTTCAAAGCAAGATTCTGAGAATGGACTAGGATTAAAATCAATTTTCTATCTTTGTGAAAAAGAGGGTGGTAAGTGTAATTTTCGTTTAGAAGGAGATTACTGGATAACAGAAGTCTTCTTACCCGATCCAATCCAGAAATTTCAAAAAAATAGCTTAAAAGTGTCAGCTTAAAATTAATGGTTTTCTACTTCAATTAATTCAGTTAATCTAATAATTGAATGAATAGTTTAATTGTAACCATTTTTATTTTATTTTTTGCTCCTTCGTTATGGGCACTCTCAACCGATCGAGTCTATTTTCCGCGGGCCCAAAGTGCTGAAGCTAAAGCAGCTCGTTTTAATTTTCTCATGGACTATTTTCAAACAACAGGTCATTTTGACTTTAATGGAAATGCAGTTGATCAAACTGGTCAGGAATCATTTAAAAGAATGCAGATGGCTTTTGTTACTGAATATTTTTTAAGTAGCAACTTTGAAGTTTTTGGAGGAGCTAGGATTAGAAATAATCAATCTGTGGTTGATCGATCAAGTGGTGGTACTGTTCGAGACCAATCTATTTTCGGATTAGAGTCAGTAAATTTTGGTTTAAAATACTATTTTGAACCAATGGGAAATTTAGACTATGCCTTCGAGTTTGAAACACGTTATATGACTTTTACTAATAAACCCGGCAATTTAAGTAATCCTGATGACCCACTTATACTAGGTGATGACGGAGTTAGTTTTAAAGTTGGACCTAATATTGATTACCATTTTACCAATAATCTAATTTTGGGATCCTATGTTTTTTATCATATTCCAAACCGTGAACAGTCGCATGAAATTTTATATGATCTTCATTTGGCTTGGATTGCTTTTAACTCAGTAGGTTTTTTAGGTGGTGTAAATGGAATTTTTTCTTTAAAAACAGATGGATTTAGTGATGATCCATGGAATAAACCTTATATCAATAAAGGTGCAACCAATCTCTATAATAGCGTAAATCGTGAAGAGATTACTCCTTATCTTGGAATTAATATTGCACTTAAAGACCGCTTCAGAGTGGAATTAAGTGGTGGACAGACGGTTTATGGAACTTCTACTGATTCAGGGCAATTTGCAAAAGTTAATTTTGTTTTTTCGCTTCCAGGTAAATCACTTAGATCAGCAAAAATTGAGAAGTTCAAAGAGTATGAATCAGAGGCTAATGTGATAAAAGTTTCCCCTCGTGGGCGATTTGTAAAAGTTGATAAGGGGCTTGCTTCTGATTTTGAAAAAGGGATGAAAGTTGATTTTTTTGATAATGATTACCTAGGGGGAAATGCCTTAGTTGCAACCGGAGTTATTACTGAGGTAAGTGCTACAACTGCAATTGTTAAAATTCTTGAGCTTTATGGAACCACTCCTATTAAAGAAGGCTTAATCGCCAGAGTCTATTAATCTAGTATAAAAATTCTTGCACACTTTCTCTTTTGCGTTAAAATAATATAAGAATAATTTTAATCTTAAATAAGGACTATGATAATGCAAAAGTTGAATTATTGGTTTGTAAGTTGTTTCTTAATTATCTTTTCCAATAATATTTTTGCAAAACGTTTTACCAGCCAGTACGTTGAATTTGAGCTTCCTACTGGTTGGGAATGTATGCTGGAAGGTGCTGAATGGGTGTGCCAAAGTGATAATAAGGACAGAAAAAAAGAGGCAATCATTATTTTAGCTGCCAAAGTCAGAGGTGAACAAGACTCACTTGAAGAGTATGAAAAATATCTAAAAGAGAGAAAAACTTATACATTACCAGGTGGCCAGACTCAAGTTTCAGAAAGTAAATATACAAAAATCACGGACATTACTTCATTAAAGTGGGTGGATTCACTTCATTTAGCTAGTGAAGTTCCGGGTTTTTATACAAGATATCTTGCGACGGTTAAAAGTGATTTAGGTATTGCCGTAACTTTTTCTGTTGCAAAGGATCTCTATGAGACTTATCAACCTGTATTTGACAAAGTTGTAGCAACTCTAAGAGTTATTAGACAGGATAAATTAGATCCGAATAGTTTTAAACTTAAAGGCCAGAAAGAGGATCTATTCGAAGACACAACTTTTGTAGGTGACAATGCCGGCGGAAATGTTGCAGTTAAGAAGAAATCAGCAGATGGCGAAGGTGCTTCCCAAGATATGATGTTGTTTGGTGCTGTTGGAGCACTAGTTTTACTTTTAGTTTTCATGAGAATGAAAAAAGGAAAAAAAGCTAAGAAGAAGACATCCAAAAAAGAGGGGAGCAAGGAATCAGTTAAAGAGAAAAAAACTGAAGATAGTCAGGAGTAGTCTCGTCTCTTATGGATCAAGAAATCTTACAAATGTTTTCTGATGAAATTCGGGCTATAGAGAAAGAATTGAAAGTCGTTATTTTTGGATTAATAAAATCAAAACTTCGAGATAAATCACTCTTTGAAAAGTATGGCCAAATTATAGACAGAGTTTATGGTACGGCCGCAACTTTAAATTTTATGGAAGTGGCTGACTATTGTCGAATGATGAAAGAGATAACCTATAAATGTAGTGCAAGTGATAATGAAGTTGGCATACAGAAATGCATGTATCTAATGCTAGAATCATTAAAATATTTAGAAATTATTCCTAAAACGGTTAGCGATGCTGAAGAGTTAAAAAAAATAAGATATAAAATGAAACTTGACCTAGGTAGAGGTGAAAATCTAACTAGGTCATATTTTTTTTCAATTAAAAAAACCAGTGTGGATAGAGGATAACTCTATTTTTTATAAACAGGATTTCCCATTAATTGTAGATTTTTAAGATATTTTAAATGATCAAATAATCCATCAATATTAGTTAATTGGTTACCTTTAAGATCAATTGAATTTAAGTAAAGATTCGTTTGGAAAATATTTTTTGGTAAATACTTTATTTTTAATTCATCGAGATCAACACCTTCTAGTTTGGTAAGCCCATAGAAGAATTTTTCAGGAAGTGTTCCCATTGAAAAATAGATATTTGAATCAAATTCAATATGTTTAAGATTTTTATTATGGGCAAAAAGATCTTCTGGTAATGTTTGGATATAATTATGGGATAGATCAAAAATCTCTAATGATCTTAAATCTTTAAACATCTCTTTATCTAGCACAGCTATTTCAGAAAACTCAATATCAAGTGATTTTAAGTTGTAAAGACCAGCAAAATCATTAACTTTAAGTGCTGTCATTCTAGTTTTATCATGTTTTAAATTTCCGTAAAGGTAACAGAACCATAGTCCCGTTACTCGAGTTAAATCCTCTTTAGTAACGTCAGCGCAATTATGAATTCCAAGCTCTTTCATTATCTGAACTTGAACATCCTCAGTACGATCACAAATCCCACCAACACCAGTAGTGACTGATTTTCCTGCAAAAGCGAATGAACTTGTTAAACAGATTCCAAGTGATAAGGTTTTGATTAAACGTAACATATAGTATTTCCTCTGATTTTTGGGTAATAATCAGAGGTCTAACAAGAGTTTATCTACTTGAACATTATACTTGTAAATATTTCACTTTATTTACTAGGATCAAAGCCCATTTCACGAATAACCTCTTTAACTGCAGTTAACGCTCCGAGCATGTCCTCTTTAAAAAGACGACCAATATTACCTAGGCGAAAGCAGTCAGCTTTAGCGGCTTTGCCCGGATAGATTACATACCCTCGTTCATTTAGCTTACTAAAGAAGGTCTCAAAGTTAAATTTGGGGTCTTTAGGATAACGAACAGCTGTAATAATCCAGCCTTGGTAATCAGGATTTAAGAAATCTTTAAAACCTAACTCACGCATACCATTTAATAGAGTAGTGTAGTTATCTCTATAGCGCTTAGTTCTTGCTTCTACACCACCTTCGGCTTCTAACTCTAAAAGGGCTTGATAAAAAGCATTGAGTGAGTGAGTGGGTGGAGTAAATCTAAACTGGCCGTTAAGATCTAACCCTTTCCACTGAGCATAGAGATCAAAGCTCACACTGCGAGCATAGCCTTTGGTCTGTTCTAAACTAGCTTTTTTACAAAGAATAAAACCAAAACCAGGTACACCTTCAATGCATTTATTCGCACTAGATACTATATAATCAATATTAAATTCACGTAGGTTAATTTTAGTAGCACCAAAGCTACTCATAGCATCGACAAAATATTTTTTATTATATTTTTTTACTAAAGCTCCAACCTCTTTAATCGGATTAAACATACCAGTTGAGGTTTCACAATGTACCATACAAACGTGAGTGGCATCTTTTTCTCTTGCAATAACCTCTTCAATTTTTTTTACATCAGGCATATCTTCTTCATTAAATTCAATTGGTACAACTGGAATTTTTAGACAGGTTGCAAGTTCTCCAATTCTTCTTCCATAAGCTCCATTCATTATTACAATCACTTTACCATTTTGAGGAACGGTAGCTGATAAAACTGATTCAATCGAATAAGTTCCAGCACCTTGAAGGATTATGGTGGTGTAATCTGAATCGTCAACTTCACCAGCCTTGAGTAAACGTTGTCTAATCTCTTTTACCACATTTACAAATTCTGAATCTCGTGAACCTAGATCTCTAAGCATCGCCATTTTAACGGTTCTACTGGTTGTTAATGGTCCTGGTGTTAGTAATACTTTATCTTTCCACCCTGGAATATTTCGTGACATATTTTTTCTCCTCTCTTTTTATATTATTCTAAAGTCTAATGAAAATTTGAAAAATGTAAATTATGGTAAAATAGTATTGGTTATAAAAAATAAGGAGTTTTTTAATGTCGAAAAAAGTTACGTTTGAAGTAAATGGTCGAAGCTATAATCCACCAAATACTCCGATTGTAGTTATCTGTATAGATGGATGTGCGGACGAATATTTGAGTGCGGCAATTGTAAAAGGTTATCTGCCCAATATTGCAAAAATGTCGAAGCAAGGACATCATGGATTAGCACGTGGTGCACTTCCTTCATTTACAAATGTTAACAACTGTTCGATTTGCACGGGTGTTTCTCCTCTTAAAACTGGAATTTGTGGAAATTATTTCTTAAATCCAGAAACCGGTGAAGAGGTCATGATGAATGACCCCAAATTTTTACGAGTGCCAACAATTCTCGCGGCTGCGGCTAAAGCTGGTCGAAAAGTTGGTTTTGTTACAGCTAAAGATAAATTACGAAAAATTTTATCAAAAGATCTAAAAGGGATAGCCTTTTCTAGTGAATTTGCCAGTAAGGCAACGATTGAAGAGAATGGTATTGATAATGTAACCCAGTTGATGGGAGATGCTAATCCTGATATCTACAGCGCTGAAGCAAGTATTTTTGTGATTAAAGCAGGCGTGATGCTTTTAAAAGAGAAGAAAGCCGATTTTCTCTATCTTTCAACGACAGACTATATTCAACATAAATATATGCCAGAAGCCCCAGAAGCTTTAGAATTTTATCGAGAGATTGATTCTCAAATTGGTGAACTTTTAAACATGGGAGCTATTGTAGGAATTACAGCTGATCATGGTATGAATGCTAAACATGATGTTAGTGGAAAACCCAATATTATTTACCTGGAAACTATCTTAGAAAAAAAATTTGGAAAGGATGTCAAAGTGGTTTGTCCAATTACTGATCCATATGTTGTTCACCATGGAGCTTTAGGGGGCGCAGTTACTGTTCATATCAAAGATAAAGCAAAAGTAAATGAAGTAGCAAATTTCATTATGAATATTGAGGGAATAACGGAAGTTCATAATAAAGAGATGTCTGAAAAAAAATTAGAACTTGCTCAAGATAGAATAGGCGATCTTTTACTGGCTGCACGTACGTGGTATTAGGTAGAACACCTGAATATCACGATTTAAGTGGATTAAAAACGACCACTTAGATCGCATGGAGCACGCTATGAAGAGATGGTTCCATTGGTCGCATTCATCCTTTAACTGAAGAATATAAAATGAAGGCGGTATCAGATCCAAGAAGTTTTGATATTTATGATTTTGTTTGTAATGGTACAACATTAAAATAACTTTGGAGTAATAAATGAATAAGATTATCGATTTACCTATGTATTTAGCTGGTGAAGCTGTAAACACTAATCAAAAAATGCGTGTCCATTATCCTTATGATAAGTCTCTTGTGGGAACCATTTCTATGGGAACTAGAGAACACTTAGAGACCGCAATCACAAGAATGTTAAAAAAAGGAAAAATTCTTAATCGTTATCAACGTTATGAAGTATTAAATAATGCGCGAGAACTCTTAAAAAAACGTGCAGATGAATTTGCAACATATATACGTATGGAAACTGGCCTATGTGATTATGAAACAAGATATGAATTAGGGAGAACTACAGATTTTTTAATGTTTTCCTCCATGGAAGCTTTAAGAGATGATGGACAAATTTTTTCTTGTGATATTTCTGCTCAGGGAAAAAATCGAAAAATATTTACCTTAAGAGAGCCACTTGATTTAATGGCCGCAATTACCCCTTTTAACCATCCATTAAATCAGGTAGCGCACAAAGTGGCGCCGGCCATTGCAGCAGGAACACCAGTTATTTTAAAACCATCAGATAAAACACCTATAACTGCAATAAAATTTTGCGAACTTCTATACGAAGCCGGGTTACCTGGTTGGATGTTAAGTGTAATGTTAGGTCCAATTGAATCGGTTATTGAACCAATGGTTAGAGATGAGAGAATCTGTCTAGTTAGTTTTACTGGAAGTGTTGCCATAGGCAAGCATATCGCCAATATCGCTGGATACAAAAAAACATGTCTTGAACTTGGTGGAAATGCAGCTTTAATTGTTTTACTGGATGCAGATTTGGATTTAGCAGCATCACTTGCCGCCGAAGGTAGTTATCGTAATTCAGGCCAAAGATGTACGGCCGTTAAAAGAATTCTAGTGCATGAAAAAATTGAAAAAGATTTTGTAAAACTTTTCATTGAAAAAACTAAAGAATATAAAATTGGTGACCCGGCTGATCCTAAAACTAAAGTTGGAACTGTGATTGATGAAGCTTCTGCAATAGATTTAGAAAATCGAGTAAAAGAAGCTGTCGCTCAGGGGGCAACTGTGGTTTATGGTGGAAAAAGAAATGGAGCTCAGATGGAACCAACTATTATAACCAATGTCCCACGTACAGCGCGAATGGTTTGTACCGAATCATTTGGACCACTTTCTCCAGTTCTGGTTTATAAAGATATCGAAGATGCAATTCATCTAACTAATGATTCTTTTTGTGGTTTATCTTGTGGAGTTGTAACTAATGACCTTCAAGGTGCTATAGAAATTATTAAACGAATTAAAACGGGAACAGTTAATGTTAACGCCGTTCCGGGATATAGAATAGAAAATTCTCCATTTGGTGGAGTTAAAGATTCTGGTCTTGGAATTAAAGAGGGTGTGATTGAAGCGATGAAAACAATGAGTACGGTTAAAACCTTTTCATTACCTTGGTAAGTTAGGTAGTGTTGACGTTTCAAAAATTTTACTGATTTTTTCAATAATCTCCCCACGACTAAAAGGTGGAACCTTTTTTTGAATGTTCCATCTTTTACATTTTTTTTCAGTATCTTCTACAAAATCTGCCGTTCCTCTCTCTAATAAACCCACTACCTCTTGTGTATCTAGATTGTAGACCATTGAACCAGAATTACCAGAAAAGGCATCTAAGTCTGAACCATAGCGGCCTTCACCTATTTCACTTATAATTTTTCCGTTATCTGTAACTTTAACAGGTAAACCTAGTGGAGATCCTATCATGACAAGTCGATCTCCAATTTTAGATTTAGTTACCTTTTCGAAAGCAATATCGACTTTTTGAGGAAATGGACGGTCAAGTTCAAGTACAGCATAATCGCTAAAACCATACTTATAGTTAAGATCTAGAATTTTTTTAATTGAATAGATATTCTTTTTAGGGATTTTAATTTTGGTGCCATTTTTATTTTGAAAATAGTTGAATACAATTTTTTTCTTACGAATATTAATTTCTTGAATTTTATCTATTTCGTCACTATTAATATATTCAGATGTAAAACAATGGCCATGGTAATATAGACGGTCTCAGATAGGTAAAAAGCCTGTACAAGATCCAGGATTAATCTGATTTTTAAATTTAGCTGCTTCTGTCTTCACAAAGATTACGGTCTTCATCTAAAGTCATATATTTAACACGATAATTTTTTCTTCTTTTGCTATACTTTAATTTATCAATGTTAATACTTACACCAACATATTTTGATAAATTCAAAATGGTCTGATCTTTAATTTGAAACAGATCTTTACGATCATCAGAACCATAAATTGCATGACTTTCTTTAGAATTATTTCATGTTTAGATATGACGCTCGTTTGTTTTCCGCAACTACTTAGCAGTAATAATGTGCTTAAAATTGGAACAATAACTTCATTGATAATATTCTCAATTTGGTTCATTAAAATCAAACCGTTTACCACTGTGCGTTATTGGGGTCAATATGAAAAATGCAAAAGAGAAAAATCTATAGGTAAAGTTCAATTTTAAGCTTAAATTTCCGATAGTTAATTCATGAGATTATCAAGCATTTCTACCTTAATTTTCATATTGGTTTTCGTAAATAAGCTCTATGCTCAAAATAATAAAATAAAAACCTTGGTTTCAAGTATAACTGAGATAAATGATAAAAAAATTAATGATGATTATAAAGGAGCCTATCAGCTAAAAAAAGATGAAGCATCATTAATTTTAAGCAATGCTGAACTTAAAAACAGACTAGCGCAAGATGATTCACCTAATTGTGATAAAAGTGCTAGATATAATGAAATAAAAAAAATGGAGGCTAGAAAAAGTAATTTTACTTTATCTTTTGTAGGATCTTTTAATAGTACTCCAATCAACACTGCCAAAATTAATAATCAGCGATCTGGCTGGTGGACAGTTAACGATTTTTTTTTACAGTATCAAGCTTATCTAGATAATAACGGATCTAATAATCAAACTCTTAATACTATTTTTAATCAATATAAGCTTACCAATTCCAGTGATACATCAACTCGCGTGAAGCTATTGCAAGACTATAATCAATATATGAATTACAATTCGTCAGACTATGATAACAAAAGTCTAGAGATGAGCTATTTTGCTTATAATGTTGTTCAGGCTAATTCATGGAATGAACGTAGTAAAACATTAGCATATATAAAAGATAACTATTCTTTTGATGAAAAAATAAAAATGACTCAGCTATTTGGGCAAATTTTTGCTAATAATTACGACTATTCACGGGCAAAAAATGATTCACTCAACTCTAAAAATGTCAGTTGTGAAGAGATTCTTTCAGCTGTTAAGAACGGTACAGATGCTGGAGTTTGTAGAGATATTTCACTTTGTATGTCAAAACTACTCAGTAAAATGGGCGTAGGTAAAACGTATGTAGTAGGTTACGCAACATTAGGTGGAGGTCATGCTACAGTGGTAACTCAAAATCCCAATAATGCTAAAGATATCAGAATTATTAATTATGCAAATGCTATCAGTAATAATGGACTTTCATCAGGTGCCGCTCTCACTCAAACCAGTGATATGCCAAACGTTGGAGTTAGTTTTAAAGTCTTTAATACAGAAGGGAAGCCAGTGGCTAATGTTCCCTCTAGCGTAGGTAAAGCGTTAGAAGCTCAAACGGTTATTGGAAAAATTCAAAATGACCCTTTTGATACACATTCCAACTTAACCAATTTAACCTTAACCTATAATAGCAAAGGGAATACTGAAAAATACTCACTGGCAAAAGGTGTAACTGAAAAAGGAGTACCAATTGTTGTAGCTTTTAAAGTCTTTCATGGTGAAACTGAAGCGGATGAGACATTATCAGGAGCAAGTGCTGTTTTAAATGTGGGCGATAAAAATGGTAATATTGTTAGTGGGTCAATTGGCGTTGCTGGTGGAGGAATAAATAAAAAAAATCCAGAGAGTTTTAATATAAGTGCTTCTTATATATATGTTAATAGCACTATTAATGTTAATCCAAAATTAAAAGCCAATGACAACGTAGAATTAGGAATGGATGCAAACGTAAATGGACAAGGAATATTAGGTAGTGGTTCCAAAAGTGGGAATCAATCACAAAATAATAATTCTAGTGATTTTATCGACGGGGCACTTTCTGGTACTGCTGGTGGACATGTTACATTAAGGAATAATGCTAAAACTGCAGCCGTTAAAATTTCAGCAGGAACACAGCAATATTTAACTTTCACTGATTTGAGTACTCAGCAACTAGGTATTTCTGAAAATATGAAGATTGTGCAGATTGAAGGCGAAACTAAAGTAACTAAAGATTTGAGTCTTATTATTAATGGCCTTTATGGAAAACGAAATGAAGATCTTGGTGGTCAGATTAAAGTTGAAGCTGGAGTTCGTGGCCAAAGTTATGAAGTAAGAACAGGTTATGCTGGTCGAATTAATGATATGCCTATTTGGGTTCCAGGTAGCGAACGTACTTTTATTATTTATGGTCAAAAAGATTTGGGTCCAGCACTTGGTGATTGGTCATTAAGTGGAAGTTACCAACATTCACTGGAGAGTAATAAATCCCAATTTAATTTAGGTGTCCAAAAAAAGCTCTAAAATTTATTGAATCCCTGTAAAAGATGCTAAAGCATTGTTCCAGATTTTAAAATAGTGTAGAAACACTTTTTATAATTGAGGCAACACTAATGCATTTTTTTATTTCAGTTGTTACTTACTTATTTATTTCTGCAGTTTATTCAGACAGTCTAATTCGTTGGACTGCTAGTGAGGACTCTAATGCTTCTTTTGATCACGTTCTTAGTCTACTTTCACAAAAAACTGGGTCTAAATTAGAAAAAGACTCTTTTATTTTACAAGAAGATCGTAAACTAGCCTATAGTAATTATAAAAGATATGATCAAGTTTTTGAAGAAATTCCAATTGTGGGAAAATCAATTAGAATTTGGACAGATCTTCAAACTGGTAAAACTATTCAAATAGAGGCATATTTACAAACAAATAATGAACGAGCAGCTTCAGAAGCCTATTTAAAAAGAATAAGAGAAAAATCAACTCTAGCAAGTAATCGATTAAGTGAAAAATCCATTGCGGAGATTGCTAGAACTTATGTTAAACGCACCCCCAGTGATGCTGTTGTTAACTCACTTAGTTCAAGTGAACAGTGGGACAATGGAAGGCTTTATCGATTTGTCGTTGTAAAAGCTAAGAGAGGTACTCACTATATTAAAATTTCACTAGAAACATCTAGAGTGGTTAATTATAGATATGTTGAATATCCTAGAGGTGATTTACCTTCTGACCCTAGTGATTTAAGCGTATTGGCTAAAGTTTATCCCATTTATGAAGAGATGGAAAATGATCGTACCATTTTTAGCAGGGAAGATAGAGTTTTAAAATATATTAAAGCAAAAATACCTTTAATCAACAATGATCCATTTATCTCTTTAAAGAATAGAACATATATGGCTGAATTAAATGACAATTTAATGAGTGAAATGAATTTAGTTGGAACAATGGGATACTGGTCTTTAGATAAAATTAAAAAACAAGCAAATACCATTTTAAGAAAACTTCCCATGGTTGATAATAGTTGGAAAAACGGAGTGGTTTTAGATGGTCGATTTGCCAAGATTACACTTCATCCAGCAGCTGTAGAGAAATTTAAAAAAGATTTAGATTTTGAACCACGATATGCGGATCTATTTATACCATTTTGGAAGATTAATAGAGGTGTGGAAATGGTTCCAAGTACAGCATTCTATGGAAAACCTCTATTCTCAGCTGAGGAAGCATATAATAGAGTGGCACGACGGTTAGATGATCATGATCCTGTATCTTATATCAATGATGGATTTGATGATATTCAAGTTTATTACGCAATTAATACACTTTTTGAATCACTTATTCCTCGTGGTTTTACTGATCCAGAACTTTCAACCAGACCATTTACTGCAGTACTTTATGATCCTGATATAGGTTCAAGAGACAATGCCTATTATACTGATGATAAAATCTATTTTACAACTTACTCACCAACTTCTCAAAATCTTGCAAGAGATAATACCACTATTTGGCATGAACTGGGACATGGAATCATGGATCGTATTATGGGTAATAAGTTGGTTTTAGAGGGAACGGGTGGACTATCGGAAGGAATGGCTGACTTTATCGCCCATATTATCATAACGGCAGAAACAAAAGGTAAACGTTTTAAAGGTGATAATCTTTTAAGAATCGTAAATAATACTCATTTTGGAATGACCAACGAGATTCATGATGATGGAGAAGCCTACGGAGGAATGTTAAAAGATATTTTAGACCAGGCAATTTCTAAGTTTGGATTTAGTCTTGGTTTAAATAAAGTAACAGATCTTGTTTTAGAATCAATGCGATTAACGAGAGATCACCCGGCCTTAAGTGCTGTAATTTGGACCGAGCATCTTCTTTTTGTAGATAGTTTAGGTCGAAAAGGATTACGTGAGCCATCTGAATTAAAAGAGATTATCTTAAAAGTTATTAAAGGGAGAAATTTACGACTTGATGGAGTGGCTGGTGCTAAATTTCATTTAATTAATAAAATTGATAATCAAGAGGTTGAGAATAGTGCCAATGGAACACGTAATTCGCCGATTGATGTTGGATATTTAGGTAAGAAAACAAAAACTTTTAAAATTCATATAGAATTATCTGAATCAGATGTTTTTAAATTTAATTTTCCGATTACTCTAAGGGTTCAATATCAGGGTGGTCCACTTCAAGGTCCAATACATTTTAAAGATGAAGAGTCAGCAGATTTTAAAAAAGTTCAATCCTATGTTTTTAAATCTCTAAAGGAAGCCTCAATTGATATTCCTGTGACTGTGACGGGAACTTGCGACTATATTAATTCAGCTGATAACTCTTGTTCAGACTATGTCTATTTTCAAATTTTGAATGAACAAGACGGCAAAGGCGTTATTGCAAAAAAGCGTTTTTATATTTCAGTTCAAAATTAATAGATTCTTGATCTAAATAGTTTAATTCTTAATAGAAATTTTGACCTCATTTAAAGTAGCTATTATTTATGTTAGCCTTTTGGGGATGAACATTTCCAAAATTAAACTTATAACTTTTACATTTATTGTTTTTAATCTAGTTTGGAATAGTGATCTTTATGCAGGGATTGCTATGTTTGAATTAGCTCCTTTTGTATCGCTTACTCGAGGATCAATTACAGAAACTTATACCAATAGCACGACTAATACTACTACTGAAGTTTCTCATAATACTCTTTTTACCGATCCAGGTATTGGCTTTGAAGGGAGATTAGGGTTAAATGTGGCCATGTTCTCATTTGGGGCAGTTGGTGCCATTAACTGGGAAAGTTCTCGAATTAAATATCTTCCAACCAATCAATCAATAATAAAGATGGATACTTACTCCAATACACATAAACGAATTTTTGCTGGTCCAACCGTAATTCTGCATGTCTTAAAAGCAGTTAGAGTGATAGGAGAGTATTTACCTTATGTACAAGATAAACTTACATATACTAAACTTCGTTCCAGTAATCCCTTTACTGAAGGTGATAGAATTAAAGGTAGTGGATGGGGGGCCGGAATAGGAGTTGAAGCAATACAAACATATATTGACGTGGTCTATCGTAGTTTTGAATATAACAAAGGAACTCTGCGATCAGTAAGTACTAGCTTACCCAATAGTAAATATTCTACTTTTGAGCGTTCCGGTGTCTTTGTTAGTTTTGGAATTTCACTTTAATTGACAGAAGATGGTATCTTTTCTATATTTTCGTTATGCTTAAAATTTTACTATCTATATTAATCTTTAATCTTACGACATTTGTTTATGCTACAAATGTTTGTAATTGTGCTGTTTTTGAAAATGCTTCAACTAATGCGATTAAAACTGGAACGTTTGATTCATCAAGACCTGGAGCTCTCTTTAATTTTGAGTCTGTAAAATGTTTTTTTGTTTCTGGCTGTAGTACGCTTGAAGCGGATACTTTGAGTATAATGTGTAGGGCTTATGGTAGTGAATTCTCTTATAGTGCTTGTCATCGGGATGAAGTTAATTTAATAATTGCTTCAGCGAAAAAAAAAACTAGAGTTAGCTGTAGTTGTTCTGTTTTATGATTTAGCAATAGCTTGAGCTGCGATTCTGGCAGTAAAAACACAACTTCCTAAAAATGTACCTTCTAGCGAACGTAATCCGTGAATTCCTCCACCACCAAAACCAGCGGTCTCTCCCACTGCAAAAAGTCCTTTTATCGGGTTTTCGTTATTATCTAAAACTTTTGATTCTAGATTGGTCATGATTCCGCCTAGACTTTTTCTTGCCAATATAAATTCGCGAATTGCAATTAAAGGCATGGCATCTTTATCTTCAATTTTTTGAAAAGCGCAGGTTCTTACACGATCTCCCCGATACTCGCGAACATGAGTAATTCGCCGAAGTTGGTCATCATTATGAAACTTTTTTCCACGTCCAATATTTTCATCATATTTTCGAATTTCAGAAGTTAATAGTTCACTACTAACGTCGTTATTCCCAGTTAAGTTATTCATTTTTTTGACTAGTTCTTCAATTGAATTGGCAACGACAAAATCTTTACAATTGGTAGTTAAATCTTTAACTAGTTTTTCATTACCTAAAAGGACACTTTTTACAAAAGCTAAAAAGTTTCTATTTTTTATAGCATCATTATATTCAGCGCCCGAAACCGCCAACTCTTTTTTAGCAATTTTCCAATTGAGAATCTGCCAAGAGTACTGTTTTTTTTCAGCGGTAATTCTTTCAACTAAGTAGCGAGTATCAAAAGCAGTAATTAGAGGGGTTGGGCCTAGTCGTTTTCCCTGATAGTTCACCCATAGAGCAGATTTGGGTGGAACTAAGCTTAGGCCATGGAGATCTTTTTTGGGTTTGGGGTGGTGAACTCCGGCAGCATAATTCCACTGTTTATCTAGGTGAGTAATTTTTCCACCAAAATTTTTAACCACTACATGCATTTTTCCATCAGCAAATTTGTGTGCTCCATTTAAAATAAATTCAGGTGCATTTCCCCACGCCTTATACCAATTATCGCGTAACATTTTCATTGAGCCGCCACAGTAGCCACCAGATGCCAAAACGACAGCTTCGCCCAATAGTTCAAAATCAGTTTTTTCAATTTCATTTTTAACCTGAACCCCAGTGGCAGCTCCATTAGTAAAGATAATATTTTCAACACTATGATTGAAAAATATCTGGAGATTATTTTTTTTAGGATGGTTATTTAAATGGTTTTTTAAGGCTTCGATTAAATAGTAGCCTGTTCCCCAAACCATATGAAATCTTGGTACTGAATTTCCTGGAATAAAAAGACCACGCTCAACCCAGTGAACTACAGGGAAAAATTTTATTCCTCGATTAGTTAACCACAAATAGATATCTTCATAAGAGCGGTTCACATATTCACGAATCCATTTTCGTGGGATAATTTCAGACTCTGGAATTTCACCAAAGGTAATCCAATCATTAAAGGCAAGATCGGCGGAATCTTTTATGCTATTTTTGCGCTGTTGTGGGGTTCCGATCATGGTAATACCACCAAAAGATTCTCGAGCTAGACCGCCCATATTCTCTTTGCTGTCACGATCAAATAAAACAACCTTTTTTCCTAGATCAAGTAGCTCTATTGCGGCCACCATTCCTGCTAGTCCAGCACCAACTATCACTACATCTGTTTTAGTGTTTATTTCTGCCATATTTTTTTCCTAATTAATTCTTTTGATCTTACCAAATTGTAATCTAAAAGAGTGATTGACGCCTATAGCTAATTAAACATTTTTGATTGAAATTCAACTAGGCGACAGGTATATAGAGAAAAATTTTGATTATGGGAGCTACTATGAGGAGCTATTGTAAATTAACGCTACTTTTTTCACTAATTTTTATTAAAAGCCTTTATGCGCTTGAAACTGACCAATATCTAGCTTGGGGACATGAAATTAGAGAGTCGAGTGCAATTATTAATCGGCATATTAATAGTGAAATTAGAGAGCTACTAAAATCCATTAATCAAGCAACCCCAAATACTATGACGACAGAGCCGCTTAATTGTAGCTTTATTGTAAAAAAAGTGTTTCACCGTTTTAGACCTATACTGCCTAGAAGAATTGAACATTGGATAGAAATCAACAAAGATATTGATATCTATCCACCGCGAACGATCAGTTCGTTAGCCTTTTACAAAATGAGTATCTATGGTGCCGAAGTTTGGCCTTACTATTTGCCACTTACTCGTACCATTAATATGAATGGAATATATATTGGTGTCGATAAATTTAGCCATTTTTTTCTTTATGGACTAACCTATTATAATGAGTATTTAAAGGCATTAGAGGGTGGAGCTAATGATAATGAGGCAACTATCAGTGCTATTTTAAAGGGTGTTGAATCTGAAAATGGTATTATGGGAAAATATTCTTCAGCGGTTTTCTCTTTCGCGGATTTAGAAGCTAATTTTCAAGGCTTTTTATTTGCCAAAAATCTTTGTGAAAAACATATCGGATTAGATCCTTTAACGAAAAAGTTTAAGCTAAAAAATGAAGTGGATATGAATCAGTATATCAGTCCCAACTGGGATGAATCCTATTATAATTCAGCCTACTTCTCGTATCGATTTGTAGCTGTAAAGCCATATTTAATGAAGTATTGTTTGGCTCAAAAAGAGCCTTGGGTAGTTAGTAAAAGAGCATATTATTTAAGTCAATTTACCCAAAAAGGTTTTTCATTAAATTACTACTATCTAAAAATACTTTCAGCTTCAGGAGCTATTTTAAATCAAAATAGTTACTCACTAGATCGACTCTGTACAAATAGTCTCAATTGAGTATTGGTTTTGTTTAACAATTTCGCCTATTAAGATCTGTTTTAATAAGTAGAGTTTTGAGAAACTTGGGGTGGCAATTTTAGCATAAGCAGCTCTTATGTTTTGAATTTTTTTACTCTTATAGATTTCACAATAATTAGCTTTGATAACCGGAACAATTTTGGGTGCAACATCTGGACTAAAGTAAGAATTGTTGTAAGATTCATCCCAGTTAGGATTTACAAATCTTCTCATATCAATTTTTTTAACCTGGATCCATTTATTTTCGGTCAGGTCAAATTTAATATAAGGTGAATTTGAATCAAAACAGAGCGAACGAGAAAACTTTAATCCTTGATAGTTGGCTTCTAAGTCAGCAAAAGAGAAGACTCCCGAAAGAAATATACCATATTTCCCATACTCTTGTTGAATACCTAAATTAATGGCTTTAACTTCGGCTTCATAAATTGATTTATTATCATCAATTTCTTTTTTGTAGAGGTCAAAATACTCTTTTCCTTGAGAGATAAAGTGACCTAGTTTGTCAACGCCAATATATACATTATTAATTTTTACAGAAGGAGACACAAAGGCAAATACTTTTGAAACCAAAACTAAAATATACCGATAAATAGAATTTTTATAATATTCAGAAAATGAGGTAACCTTTGGATAAAGGTCGACTTTAGCATTTGTGTGCATCTCAATTTCAATTTTATCTTCTGGCGGAGTGATGGTCTGAAAGGACTTAATAATTTTGTTGGTAATAATGTTACATTTATCAGGATTTAGATTACTTGGATTTTGATTAATTGATGCTAATACAGTTTCTATATTTTTATTCATGTATTCGTTTAGTGCTTCAGTAGAGTCTTTTAAAGTGAAGTCTGAATTCCATACAATATACTGGTCAGTTTCTAAAGCAAATGAGTTTGAGCTTAATATCGAGAAAATTAAGAAAGATGAAAAAAGATTCCTGCTCATGAGCTCCTCCAAATTTGAGGCTACGTCTAGCATTATATTTCTGGAAGCGGCAAGGTTTTAAATGGGTTTTTTAGTTATAAAATAATAATTATTGGTAGTAATTTTTCAGTTTTTAAACTATATCTATTCTTATTATGGAAACAGCTAAGATTGATAAAAACTTAATTCAATGCCCTCAAATCCAATTCACTTTTAGAGCCACTCAAGAGATCAAGCTTATTCTTGAGAACGATTACAAGTTAAAAGATTATGGATTAAGGATTCAGATCAATGGTAAAAAGTGTGATGGATTTACCTATGCCATTGGATTCACCCGGATTGATATAGAAGATTTTATTATTGATAAAGAGTTTAAAGTGGTTATCGACCCCTTTACGGCATTCTATGTGCAACAAGCTGTCGTGGATTTCATCCAAGATCTAGAGAATAATGAAGAGGGTTTTATTCTCATTAATCCCAAGCAAAAAGCCTTTCATGGTAAATTCTGGCGAGAGGACTCATCTAAAATTCCCCCTTTGAAAACAGCCACTAATGACTCTTTGGGTCAACTGTAGTATTAATTACATACCTGCCATAATTAGGATGTCGATCCAGTAGGCTTACTGTAATTAAATGGTTTAAAAAATTTCATGGAGCTACTCTATATGTCAAAAATCATTTTTCTATCGATTGTGAATTTAGTTTTTGTTGTAAATAGTGCTTTTAGTGAGCCTATTCTTAATGTTCCTAATCAAATTTTTATTCAACTTAGTGATTCAGATAAGGATTTCCAAGCATTGGCTCAGAAGAAAAAACATCAGTTTTTAAATGCCAAAGTAAAAGTTAATGACTCAGAATGGATTAATGCAACTGAACTAGCTACTAGAGGTCAAAACTGTTTGAGAGCTTATAGAAAATGTTTGTCGATAGAGTTAGAAAAAGAGATTGTTTTTAATGGACAAGTTAGTAAGGGGTTTGTTGGAAAGAAGTTTAATCTTGCGAGTTTATGGCAAGATCAAGGCTATATCAGTTCACATTTAGGATACTATTTAGGTAAAGATGTCGGGATTTTTCCATTGCAACATCAGTATGTAACAGTATTTATCAATAATGAACTGTACGGCCTTTATCTGTTAATTGAAAAACCTCAAACTTATATTAAAAATAATTTTAATTCGCCTTATATTGCAAAACTTTGGTATTTATCAATGGTTAAAGACGAAAAATACCATGCGGAATTCACTTCTCTTGCCATGAAAACATTTAGAAAAGAGTTTAAGAAACTGACTCGTTTGGAGATTAATTCAGGCGCACATAAAGAATTAAAAGGTGAGAAGCTTTACAATTATTTAATGAGTAAAATGAACTTTGATAAATATTTAACTATGTTGGCTTTTCAAACATTAGTTAGAAATGGTGATTACTCTGATGAATCAATTTATTATGCTAATAAAACTAATAATAAAGATGAAATCTATTTTGATTTTATGGCATGGGATTTTGATGACTTATTTAAAAAGCCACATTTTGGTCTTAATAACTCTATCTTTTTTAGAGGTACTTTGAAAAAACAACTTCTTTATTCGTTAGAAAACCCAATTGATTTTACAATAGCTAGAGATGATTTTCTTTATGCTAAATTTAAAAATAAACTTTTTGATCTGTTAACAAAAACCATTACTGATGATCAAATTGTTAAGTATGTAGATATAGTTGCGCAAGAGATAGCACCCTATTTACAACAAGAACAAATTTTAAATGCATCAATTCATGATAAACTTCCAACCAGTTTTGGTGTAAGCAAATATACAGCAAAATATATTGAAGAGTTATTAGAAAAACGAAAATCTGATCTTATTCAAAGAAGGGCTTTTCTTTTAAGTGAAATTTAAGCTACTACTTTATAAAAACTCTACGATAGAGAATGAAAACATAGATTATTCCGGTTAATACACTTGAAAGGAGTGTTGCCAGTAAGAAGATATTAATAGTCTTTGTTCCTTGAGCCAAGATGGAGCGATCCATGGTCATTTTTAAATAGAAAATTCTTATTCCAAAAATATCATCAAACGGAATAATGCTTGCAATAGTCTTAGTATCAATGGGAACCATTTTGAATTTTTTAGGTTCTTCTAATTCTGTAACAATGTTTTTATACCAATTATCATTTGCAGCTTCTTCTGCAAGTTTTAGTTCGAGTTCAAGATGGGTTACTTTTTTAATTTTTTCTATGAGGATTGTATCAACTTTTTTTGCAGCAAAAAGCTGTCCCATGGATGGTCCTTTTTTTTCACTTGTCAGAACAGCTTGTGAAGTAAAAAAAACTGGTCCAATTTCAGGTAAGAGTATAAGTCCATTTTTTTGATATTCATCATATTTAAAATTAAAATAGTGTTCATTATTAGTAAAATACTGTTTTAGATTCTCTGACATATCAATCACAGTTTGTTTTTCATGATCAATAACTTTTGCTAATCTAAAAGTTCCATCTATATTTTTTAAAAAGAAGAGATTAACATCCATATCGAGTATGACTGGATCAATTAAATTTGATTTAATGAACTCTTCATTGCCATTAGCAACATAGTTGTAACAATCATCCCAATTAGACCAATCAAAAAACTTGAGTGCGAGGTTTTCAATTTGCATATTGAGTGTTTCAGTGACACGTTCAATATTTTTTTCAGCGTCCACCGATTCTATTTTTAAAAAACCGGGTTTAAGAATTGTTTTTGAAAAAACAAAAAAAGTAAGATTAAGAAATCCGAAAATTATTAAAAAAATAAGTATTGTTTTTTTCTTAAGTGACATTTGAGTAACAGATCGGAAAAAAGGTGTTGTAACTAAAGGAAAAAAGGGGAGTAGTAATACTCCCCTAAAATAGTCATAAATTAGAACTGTTCTTTTTCTGTAGAGTCTTTTAATGCTAGAGTTGATGATTCTGATCCAGAAACAATTAAGTTAACTGAATCAAAGTATCCAGCTCCTACTTCTCTTTGGTGTTTAGTCGCTGTATAACCATGTTTTTCATTAGCAAACTCTCTCTCTTGTAAAGTTGAGTAAGCTGCCATGCCTCTTTCTTTGTAGTCTAAAGCAAGTTCGAACATACTGTTGTTGAGCGCGTGGAAACCAGCTAGAGTCACGAATTGGAATTTGTATCCCATAGCTCCTAACTCTTTTTGGAATTTAGCAATAGTAGCGTCATCTAAATATTTTTTCCAGTTAAATGATGGTGAGCAGTTATAGGCAAGCATTTTACCTGGGAATTTTTTGTGAATTCCTTCAGCAAAAAGTTTTGCCTCTTTTAAATCAGGTTTAGAAGTTTCACACCAAACGATATCAGCGTATGGAGCATAAGATAGACCTCGAGCAATAGCAGCCTCGGTTCCACCTTTAATTTTGTAGAAACCTTCAGCGGTTCTTTCCCCTGTAATAAACGGTTTATCTCTATCATCAAAATCAGAAGTGATTAATTGGGCAGCATCTGCATCTGTTCTCGCAACTAATAATGTTGGAACGTTCATAGCATCGGCAGCAAGTCGAGCAGCGGTTAAAATTTTAATGAACTGCTGAGTTGGAAGTAGTACTTTTCCACCCATGTGACCACATTTTTTTTCACTTGATAATTGGTCTTCAAAGTGAACACCTGAAGCACCGGCTTCAATCATTGATTTCATAAGTTCATGTGCATTTAAAATTCCACCGAAACCAGCTTCGGCGTCGGCCATGATTGGTGCTAACCAATGACGTTTTACATTACCTTCAGCTGATTCAACTTGATCTGCTCTTAATAGAGCGCGATTGATTTTTTTTACAACTTCAGGCACCGAATTTACTGGATATAAACTTTGGTCTGGATACATATTTCCACTTAAGTTAGCGTCCGCAGCTACTTGCCATCCAGATAAATAGATTGCTTGAAGTCCTGCTTTAACTTGTTGAACAGCTTGGTTACCGGTTAAAGCACCAAGAGCATTGATATAATCTTGCTTATTTAGGAGTTCCCATAATCTTTGAGCTCCCATTTCAGCGATAGAGTATTTTACGTCGTATGAACCACGAATTTTTATAACATCTTCAGCTTTATAATTTCTTTTAATACCTTTCCAACGAGGACTAGTTTCCCACTCTTTTTTTAGTTCTTCAGCTGTTTTCATAAGTAACCCCTTTTTTTTTAAAATTAATAATATTTAGGCTATTTCAGAATCAAGAGTAATAAAATCTGGTAATTCTGTTTTTGTAAATAATGTAAATGCATCTGCTTTGGCTTTAGTAAATTCGTTAATTGTTTTTTGTAAATCATCGGATGAAGCATTCTTCATGTTTTCTTTAATTTCTTCAATAATTTTTTCTAACTCTTCATCAAATATTTTTTGTATGAGTGCCTTATCAACTTTCATGCCCTCTTTTAAAAGTACGATGTTATTCATCCACTGCCACACTTGCGCGCGTGAAATTTCTAAGGTTGCTAAATCTTCCATTAAGTTATCCCAAGAGACACAACCAATTCCGTTGTTCCAGCCTTGTAGATAAGCAATTCCCACTCTTAAATTGGTTCGGAGTCCGGTAAGGGTTTTATCCCCTTTAGAGTTTGGAATAAGATCAGAGTATTTATCAAAATTATCTAACTTAACATCAAGTTGGTTCTCTTTAGGAAAGGCTTTTAGTGCATATGTAATGAAGTAAGGGTGAGAGACCCAACATCCATCGTGACCAGAATTAAATTCATTCTGCTTATCTTGAAAAACTTTTTGGGTTTGAGCTTCACGAATTTCAGGTGTTTTTCCTGGAGTAAAGGCCGACATTCCACCCATACCGTAAGCGCCACGAGCGTGACAGATTTTGACGATACGTTTAGCGTAATTTTCCATCCAAGGCTTACTCATATTTAGAGTTTGCTCTATCTTCCATGATTTTGTCTGCGTGATTTTTGAGAACTTTAATATCGCTGAACATTTTGTCCCAACGGCCAACATTTAATCCAGCAGCATGTTCTCGGATTTCATAAAGAATCTCTTCTACCTGGAAAGCACCACCTAAAGTTTCAATTAGGAAAGTTGCTCTTAAGGTTGGAACTGGGTAATTTAATTTTTTTTCTAATGTTGTGAATAGATCATTCCAGTAGCGAGCCTCTAAATAATGTTCACATTTTGGAACATAATATTTAGGTGTCTGGTTGCGTTTTAAGAAAAGATCAGTGGTATGAAAGAAAAGGGTAGCAAGATCGAGTAGACCACCCGAAACTTTCTCATTATTAATTAAAAAATTTGATTCATTTAAATGTAAGCCACGTACTCGGTACATAACGTGGGCCATATTATTTATATCTAACTTATAAACTTTGGCCGGATTTTTTTCATCTTGAAATGAGAGGTCACCACGGATAGCTGCGATGGCGTTCACGTAACCATCAGTAACATTTTTCCAGGTTGGTTTCATGGAGTCTTCAAAGTCCAGCATGGCGCAATCTGCTCGCACACCTTGATCATTTTTTGAAAGCATATTGATAACCATCTTCGCAGAATTTACGGGACCAGTTATTTCCACTCGACGGCATTTTAGATCAGCTGGAATTGGAGCGACCTTCCAGTTACCTGAGGCGGCTTCCGAGTTTTTATTTTCAAATTGAGGTACCTTTCCGGCATCAAACTCTTTTTGACGCACCTTCCTGCTTTTAAGTAGTTCTTGTCTTCGCGGTTCAAATTCAGTGTGAAGTTCGCTTAAAAGTTTCACTAATTTTTCAGGAAAAAGCTCCTCTACACGTTTTGAGCCCATCACGGATACTGCACCGTTTAATATGCTAACATTGTGATTTAACGACTTTTTATCCATGTAAAATTATCCTTTGCTTAACCTGTTTCTTAGTTCACAGTAATATTCTGATGGATTGTTTAGATCTGTCAAGCTACAATAGCGAAATTACGCTAATTTTGATTTTTCGCTAATTTGGTGTGTTAAATATGCAGCTGACAAAAGAGGGCCTCAAATTTATTTTTGGCCTTAAATTAAGAGAGTTTAGGAATAAGAAAGGGCTATCTTTAAAAGAGATATCAAATCTCTCAAGTTTGTCTGTCTCTTATCTCAATGAAATTGAGAAGGGCAAAAAGTATCCTAAAGCAGAAAAGATTGTCAAAATTGCTCAGGCTTTGAATGTGAATTTTGATAAGCTAGTCTCACTAGAATTAAATGATCAACTCAGACCGCTTCTACTATTATTAGAATCGAGAATCTTAAAAGAATTTCCACTAGAACATTTTGGAATTTCAAGTTTTCAAATTTTTGATTTTTTCTCACAAGCGCCTTTAAAGTTTAGTGCTTTCATTAATACTTTGATTGAGATGACTCATACTTATGATATTCAAATTGAACATTTTTACAAAGCTGCTTTAAGAAGCTACTTAGAGATGCATAACAATTATTTTTTAGAAATTGAAGAAAAAGTAGATAAATTTTTAAAAGAAAGTCATTCAATCATTAATCAAGAATTTTTAGAAACTATTTTAATCGAAAAATTTCATTATAAAATTGAAAAAATTGACTTTAATAGAATAGACGGACTGGATTCAATTATTAGTATTTTAAAAAACAGAACACTCTATTTGAATTACCTTCTATCCAGTGAACATCTCAATTTTATTTTAGCAAAAGAGATTGGTTATAACGTTTTAAATGAAGAAATAGAAAGAAAAGAGACATTTTTAATTGAAAATGCTACCTCTTTTGAACAGGTCTTATCTGATTACAGAGCGGCTTATTTTGCCGGTGCTCTATTAATTAATCAGCAAAACATAGTAATGGATCTTAAACAGTTTTTTGCTCATAAAACTTGGAATGTTTTAGCCTTTAAAGAATTGATTGAAAAATATCATACCAATGAACAGACTTTTCTTTATAGGTTAGCTCAAGTTCTGCCAAAATTTTTTAAACTCAATCAGCTTTTTTTAATGAAGTTTAATCGATCAATCGAAACTAATCAAAACTTTATAGCACACGAGATTCATCTATCGAAAAGTCACAACTCTCACAGTGTCGCATTTAATGAACATTATTGTGAACGTTGGATTACTCTAGCCCTTATTAAAGAGCTAGAGTCTAAAGAAACTAATTTAATAGGAATTCAACGTTCAAATTTTGTAGGGAGTAGTGATGAGTATTTATGTTTTTCGGTGGCATATCGATCAAAGCAAGATTCTAATATGAATACCTGTATTACTATTGGGATATTAGTAGATGATATGCTTAAAAAAACAATTTCTTTTTGGAACGATCCAGTTATTTTATGTAAAGAGGTATCAAAAACTTGTGAACGTTGTGAAATTAAAAATTGTAGTGAGCGAAGGAGTCCACCCATAATTGCTAATAAAATAGAAAAGAAAATGAAGAAGACAAACGGGATAGCTAACTTTTTGGCTTCACTATCCCATAAATGATTTATTTTATATTTCTTGGTTTAATTGTAAATTGGCTATTTTTAACTTTGATAAAGCTTTTGTTGTAAATATAAGCAGGAAAAACTAAATAAATATCATTCTGAACCAAAGCCGCAGCAGCAATACTACCTTTTGCATTAATTTCGCCTACCCATAAGGTTTCAATTGCATCGGTAGGTGCCGTCTCTTCTGGCATTTGGGTTAAAATTAAATCAATTGGATCACTACTATTCATAGGTCGTTCAGACCAACCACATTGACCAGGTTTTAAATTCTCACCATTATATCCAGCAGCAATATTACTACGTTCAAAGTAAACATGTAAAGTTACAGCCAGGTGAGTAGGCAATGGAGTTCTTACAGCACTATAGGCTGTGCTGTTTCAGGTGTTGATGGTGATATTATAACTGGAGGATTTGACGGAGGAACTGGGACTGGTACTGGAATTGGTCTATTTATAGGGCCTGGAATAGGAATTCGATTAGCAAATGTTGAATTAATAACAAGAATTGTAAGTAAACTTAGCAAAGTAGTTTTCATTTTTAATTCCTCCAAATGGTAAAATTAACAAAGCTTTTTAATCATAAATATAATTAAATGAATAGGGGATCACTATAAACTTTCCTTAAATTCTAAATTAAATTAAACTTATTGAATGAAAACAAGTCGATTTTCTCGAATTATAAAACTGGCTGGATCAGTTTCTAAAGTTGCTACCAATATGGCCTTAGATAAATTAAAAGAGGCTGAGGAATTGACCTATAAACTTAAAATGGCAAAAGAGATAATAGGTACAATGGGCGAACTTAAAGGCGGTCTTATGAAAGTAGGGCAAATGCTTTCCATTACTGAGGATTTGCTTTTACCGCCAGAGATTACAGAGCTTTTTAAAACATTACAAAAAGATGCCCCAGCAATGTCAGAAGCTGATCTTCTATATATGTTTAAATTGAATTTTAAAAAACGACCAGAAGAGCTTTTTAAAACATTTGATTATAAGCCAATTGCAGCTGCTTCAATAGGTCAAGTTCATAAAGCAACCTTAACTGATGGAACTGTTGTAGCGGTTAAAGTACAGTATCCTGGTATTGATAAAGCAATTGTATCAGATCTTTCGAATTTAGATGGTATTGACCAACTCATTAATTTATTTGTTCCCAATAAACCAAATATCAAATCCGTGTTAACCGAAATGAAAAGATCACTAGTTAATGAAACTGATTACATAAATGAAGCTAATGAAATGTGTTTATTTAGAGATGCAACAAACGATAGATTTGAAGAGATTAAGATTCCTAAAGTATTTAAGGAGTTTTCAACTAAATCAATTTTAACTACAGAATTTTGTGAAGGTGTTCCTTTTGAAGAGAGCAGACAGTTCTCACAAGCGACTAAAAATAGATTGGGTACTCTGTTGTTTGAACATTTCCTTTTTTCATTTTTTGAACTTAGAAAACTTCATACTGACCCTCAAAATGGGAACTATCTTTTTAATGAAAAAGGAATAATTTTACTGGATTTTGGTTCAACTAAAAGTTTTGATGAAGAGTTTATTCATTATTATACCCTTATGCTTATGGCTATCGAATATAATAGGATGGATCTTTTTAAAATAGCAGGTCTTTACCTAAATCTGTTCTCTAAAGACGATGACCAGGATTATATTAATCGAAATTTCAAGCTTATTTATAATATTTTAGCTCCATATTTTGGAGAGGGTAGCTATGCCGTAGATGAACTCAATCCCTTAAGTCTTATTAAAGATTTTTTTCAAACAATTGAAATTAAAGGGAGAACTCCACCAAGATCTGAATTTTTTTTACTAGATCGAGCTAACTTGGGCCTTTTTTCTAAATTAAAGTATTGGAAATCAGAGGTTAATTGGAAAGAAGGCAGAGAAAAATATCGAAAAAAATCTAATATTGCGGCATTGGCATATTTTAAAGAGCGGTATCCAAACGTTGATTTTTCAATGATTATTCCCTAATAGTTCCTGTAAAATCTACTTATAATTATTTTTTTTGTGACATTAAAACCTGTTTTTTGATATGAGGCGCCATCTTTTACATTTACTCAAAATTAGGATGAATTCAAATGAAATTATTTATAGCATTCTCTTTTTCTCTTTTCTTATCTCAATTGGCATTAGCTAATCCAACTTCACTTGAAGCTAAAAAAGTTGCGGGAGCAAGACATATAACAATTCCGGTTTTTGGTGGGGGAGAGCCTATAAATACTGTAAGTATTAAAAGTTGTTCATTTATTAATCTAGATAATGAAGATGGAACTAGTGA
The DNA here is from genome assembly GCA_046328975.1 of Bacteriovoracaceae bacterium. Lineage (GTDB taxonomy): Bacteria > Bdellovibrionota > Bacteriovoracia > Bacteriovoracales > Bacteriovoracaceae > JAXLVO01. The sequence goes on from JAXLVO010000002.1 coordinate 80,263, forward strand.
TTTTGCCGTAATGACTAAGTATAGAGGGCTTGGTTTTAGAGTGGTTGATAAAAACTTTCATTTTAGCGAAATTCCAACTTTTATTGAAATTTCAAAAAAGAGTATTGCGCTAAAAAGTGAAATTTTAAAAATGGTTAGTACAATGAAAAATAATAGCGTAAAAAAAATCTATAAAGATAAAGTTGGAACCAATAGAGAGACTATTGTAGAGATTGCAAAAGATACTAAAGTTGCTAGTGAATTTAGTAATAGCTTAACTTTTTTTCGTTATACTGAAAGTGATTCTGCCTTACTTCGTGATTATAAATTTATTACTTTCTATTTTAATAAAGATTTTTCAAAGGTAAACTTCCTAAGAATTAATCAGGGAAATTGGGGAGTTGACTGTTTTTTCTGATAGATAATTAGAAATGAATCTAATAATACTTTTATTTCTTCTGGTTAATTGTTTTCTTCATGGTACATTTGCTAGTGGAATAATTCCTGTTCTTAATTTTTATATTAAAGAGAATTCAGGATTTCCTTTTAGTGCCTATTTTTTGGGAATAGTTTTAGGTCAATTTTTAATAATTGCTAACGCTAAGTTGTCACGTAAATCTTTATCTTATACATTTTTTGAGGTCTGCTTTGGATTAAGTCTTATATTAATGGGACTCTCTACAACATTAACTCATTTTATTTATTCTAGGTTTATTGAAGGAGTTTTTGCGGGACTCTCATTACCTTTACTGTTTAGATTAGTGACCTTGAATCAAGCGATAGTTGATAAATCGAAAAAAATTGCCCTGTTTAATTCTGTTTTTGCCGTTGGAATTGTTATTGGCCCTAGTTATGTAACAATTTTAAATAACTATTTTGAATTTTCAAACATTTTAAAAGTTAATGGTACAGTTTTTATTATTATTAATATTGCACTTCATTTTGTGATATATAAAATGAATCTGTTTGAAAATTATGAAGATAATAATAGTTTTTTGATTCCACTTGCTAGTTATTTAAAAGAAAAAGTAAAGCTTTTTCGAAATTATTTAACTCTTTTTTATGCTAAGTTTTTTTACGGTATGTTGCTTTCAGCTACCTCGTGCTATTTTTATATCTATTTTCCTTCTAATCTTTCAATTCAAAAGTTCCTTTTAATGGTGTCGGTAGCTTTCATTGTTGGACAGTTAATAGTTGTTACTATTTTAAAATTTATTAACAGAAAAAAAGTAGATATTTATTCGCCAATTTTAGCAGCAATTTCACTAATCTCTTTTGTTTTAACTAAAGAAATGCTTTTTTTGTTTATGGCTGTAATTTTCCAATCATCGCTTTTATTAGTTGGACAACTTAATATTGGAGAAAAACCAGATAAAATTCGAGATTTCGCACTTTTTAATTTGATGACAGACCCTGGAATGGTTTTAGGCTCAACTCTTGCAACTTTAAAGTTTAATGGACTGGTATTGGCTTGTTTATTTTCTTTAATTCCTATGAGCTATTTTTATGTATCGTCTCGAAGAAGTAGTTGAGGAACATCAAAAAATTCTTTTACACTATTTTTATAAAAGCGAAGAATCCAGGCACGATTATAAACATTATCATTCCATTCGTCCGGAATCATTCCTTTGGCACCAAACTCAAGTGCTAATCTAACTAAAAATGAGTGTTGCCAGCAGATGACAACGGTTTTACCTTCATATTCTTTATTTGCCATAATTTTTTTTACCATCTTAGCATATTCATTTTTAGTGTAATTTGAATTTACTTTAAGTTTTAATTGTTCGGCTAAAAATGATACAGTTTGAATTCCTCTAAGTGATCCATCGTTTGATTGTGGGGCAAATCCATAAATTCCAACAGGATCACCATAAAATGCAACAATGCTATTATTTTTAAAAAAAATTGGTAAATTTTGAGCGCGTTCCCATCCTATTGTGCTAAGATCTCTTCCTAGCTCTGGTTTTTCGGCATGTCGGATAATTACTACTTGTGCTGGTGTAGCAAAGCTGATAGCGGTGAAATAGTTAAAAATAAACACTAAAGAGAAAATTTTAATTAAAGCGGTTTTCACTGATAAAACTCCTAAGATTATACCATCACCAGGTAACTTTTAGAATAACACAACTCTTGTTGTCTAGAGATATACTTAGTTTAGGAAATTGTTACAAGTTATACATATTTAACTTATTTGCGCGCTGAGCGTTACCGAGAGGGAGGAGTTTGCACAAACTTAAATATTCATAATTTACTATTTAGTTTTAAGTTTAAGTGCACACTTTACAAGGAATTCAAGATTTTTTTTGGTAAAAGGTTTGTCTAAAATAAAAACATTTTTCCAAACTTCAGTTTCCGGTTTTAGATTGGGTTTAAAAGCGGAAGCAAAAATTATGGATGTATCCTTATTGGTTGAACTGCCAAAGCGTAACGATTGAATTAATGTTTGGCCATCTAATTTAGGCATTCGATAATCAGTTATTATTAAGTCAAAGTGCTGTCGTCCACACAAAGCTAAAGCATTAGTACTATCAAAGGCTTTGGTTACACTGCATTTGAAATCTTCTTTTAGATAGGATTCAATTATTTCTGTAATTTCAATCTCATCATCTATCACTAAAAAAGATAGATTGGTTTTGTCTGTTTTTTTGTTTTCAAAATTTAAAAGTTCATTTTTTATTTCATTAAAATCTAAAGAAGCATTTAAATTACTTTTTAGTTTATCAACTGCATCTAAAAAAGCAGAGAGTGAGGAATTTAATAAATTAAGAAAATTTTCACAATATACGATTTTATTTTCTTTGAATTGTGTAAGTTTATTTTCGAGTAAATGAACCACTTCAGATAATGCATCAAAATTAGCAGATTTAGCATTACCTTTAATATTGTGAATTAATCTAAATAGTTCATTGAAAACCTCTTTGAAGTCATTGCCTCTTTCTAGTTCTCTAATAATGTCTTGGTAAGAATTAAGATTGTCATGGATTTCTTCAATAGTCTCTTTTTTGAATTCCGTTTCAAAATCACCCATTTTTTAACCTCAAGCAGCTTTATTTTTTTTAAAATTGTTAAATTCTGATACTATATTAGCAGACATTTCTTGAAGTGAAACAACTTTTATCGCGGCATTTATTGCTATTGCTTCTTTAGGCATACCAAAAACGATACTGGATTCTTCATCTTGAGCGATAGTATAAGCTCCAGAATTTTTTAACTCCAAAAGACCTTTTGCTCCATCTTTTCCCATTCCTGTTAGAATAATGCCTATTAGATTTTTTACTTCTAATTCTGAAATTGAGTTAAAAAGATAATCAACAGATGGTTGAAATCTATTCACTGGTGGATCATCTGTAATAGCAATTCTTTTTTCACTTCCTCTTTTTAATAGTTTCATCTGCTTTCCACCTGGGGCTATATAAATGGTATCTTTCTTTAAAAATTCACCATCTTCAGCTTCCTTTACCGTAAATGTACAAAGTGTATTTAATCGATCAGCTAGCGCTTTAGAGAATACTGCTGGAATATGTTGGACAACAACAATTGGCGGTATTGAATCAGGTAGCGTTGTGAAAATTTCTTGAAGTGCTTGTGTTCCACCGGTTGAGGAACCAATGGCAATTAACCCTTCAAAATGATCGAATTTTAAGTTGGATTTATAGGATAAGAATTCTTTTTTTCTAGGACCATTTTTTGCTAACTCTTCTAGTTTTTCTATTATATCGCTTGAAGCTTGATCTAGCTGTTCGATAGACGGTTTTTGAATATAAGTATAGGCTCCTGACGATAGAGCTTCCATAACTAAGGGACCTTCGCTTATACTAACTGAACTTATCATTACGGTGGGAATGTTTTTTGCACCTAAATATGATTTTAAAAATTCCACACCATTCATTTCCGGCATGTGAATATCAAGCGTAATTAAGTCGACTTGGTTGGTTTCAATGATTTTTTTAGCTTCTGATGGGCAGTTAGCTGTCCCAATTAGTTTTAATTTAGGTGATTTCTCAATGATTTTAGATAAAAGTTTTTGAATGGTTTTGCTATCGTCTACAATTAAAACATTTTTAATACTAGGGGATTTGTTGTTAGTTATTTTTTCAAACCGTATTTTTCCTGTTTGTGAATGGAAAATTATTTGTTTAGGATCGTTGGAAAAAACAGTTCTAGTTGCTTGTTGCCAGGTACATTTTGAAAATACTTTTTTATAAATATTTTCATCTCCAATGTATTTTAAGTTTTTAATGTTATCAAATTGATTGAGCTTTTGTAATTCGGAATCTTCTGGATTAATCAGGTGAAGACAATGAATATTTCCGTTACTTTCAAAAACAAAAATTCCCTCATTTGCACCAATGGTGAATTTGGATACTGAGCTGGTGTTAGTGATAAGTTTCTTTATTGCCATCTTTATTCATCTTTTGCTAAAAACTCAGTGGCAATATGAGAAAAACTAGTCCATGGAAAGACATCAGTTGCCACCTCTTTAATTTGTTGATTAATCGATTCTGTATCCTCAATAAGTATTTGACCTAAATTACTTTGAATTAATACCTTTTCTACTGACGCAGAAACAATTCCAAAAATTGAATTACTAATCTTTTTGCTGTTGAATTTTTTGGTAATTTGTTCAAAGTGTTTTTTAAAATCACAGAGATAAACGGTATTACAGTTAAAGGTCATATTCTCTTCGTATACTATTAAGTTTTTTATAGATGTCATTTCGTTTTTGATGATGTCAAGAAAGTTTGAATTACCTTCAAAAAAAATAAATGTTGGAGGTTGTTCTCCACGGAGATCATTAAGAGTGTTAATGACTTTATTTTTATCGCTATAGCTAGCCACCATGAATCTGGCTTTATCCTTTGCATTTTTAATTTCAAAGCTTTTAGCAAAAGATTTATCCAGTTTGGTTACAGTGGCTCCTGAGTTTAAAAATGCCATTTTGATTTTATTTTTAATCTCATCAGCTCGTTCGGTAATATTGTTTAATGCGGGTTTTTCTACGAAATCACAGGCACCGTTTTTTAGTGTTTCTTGAGCATATCTAGTGTCTTCTCGACTTGCACTTGAAACAACGATTACATGTGGATGCCCTTTTTTGTAGTTTTTCTTAAGATATTCAACCCCATCCATCTGAGGCATATGAATATCTAAAGTCATAGCATCAACCTTGTTTTTAGCTAAAAATTCTTGTGCTTCTAATCCATTTTTAGCAGTTCCAACTAATTGAAAATCAGGGTCATTGCTGAATATCTTTGTTAATAAGCTTAAAATACTTGTACTATCATCAACTGCAAGAATCTTGATAGGTTTAGGAATAAGAGAAGTAATTGTGTTTTTTGATTGTTGTTCGATTATGTTTTTATTAATTGGTATAACTTTTGCCTCAGAATCAAAACAATAGATACTAGGTGCAAGTGTCTGTTTTTGAATATCAATTGACTTTAAAGATTCACTTAAACCTGTAATGAAAAGTGCATTTTTATGTAAATATTTTCTAAAGTTACCTACGATTTTTTCGACATCTGATAAATCAAAATAAATAAAAACGTTTCGGCATAGAATAATATCAAACTTTTGGCCAGTTAAAACCTCTTCTGTTTTTAGCAGATTCATTGTTTTAAAATTACAGTGATTTTTTAAATTTGATTTAACCTTGGCAAAACGTGAAATCTCACCGGTTCCTCTTTGCCAATTGTCTTGTAAGTACATTTGAGGAATTGATTTTACTTCACTGTAAGAATAGACTCCATTGTTAGCAATTTTAACACTTTCTGGATCAATATCTGTTCCAATGATTTCAAAAGTAATTCCAGGGAAGTTCTTTAGATGATAGTTGAAAAACATCGCAAGAGAATAGACCTCTTGGCCTCTACTGCAAGCCGCTGATAATATTTTCAGCTTGGTTTCATTTCTTGACTTTAAATTATTAACTATATTATCAAGATTTTTAAGTAAATATTCAAAATGACTAAACTCTCTAAAGAAAAAAGTATGATGAGTTGTCATTAGAGAAATCAAATAGGAGACTTCGCTTTGGTGATTTTTATTTAAATGGTTGAAATATTCATCGGGTGATAAGTCTCCTAAATCAATTAATCTTTTTTTTAAACGATTGATAACCATCGAGCTTTGATTTTTTCCCAAAACGTTCCCGCTCTCTTTTTCAATAATTTGTGAGATATGATCTGATAAAGTGTTTATATCCCAGCTAGCGTGAACATGTTTTTTTAGAGGGTTCAAAATTTTTCTCCTCAGTCGAGTGCTAAAATTATATTATAAATCTTCAAATCTTGAATCAGATTCACTAGGGATCTCTGTATCGAGTCCCGAAACTTTTATTCCTGGTTTGTGAGCAATAGTTTCAGAGGATTTTTTCTTAGGTAGTTTAATAACTTTATTATCATGTTTGTGATTTTCTACGGGTTTTTGAGTAATAGTGTGGTTAATATTTGGTAAGTTAACCTTGCCACTACCAGAAATTACGGCAATCAATTCGTTAACTGATCCATTAAGATTGTCGGCTTGATTTTTTAATTTTCGTGCCATAGCTGACGTCTCTTGAGCAACGGAAGTGTTTTGATGTGTAGTTTGATCTAGTTGTTGCATTGCTTTTGTCACCTCTTGAACTCCAGTTGATTGTTCTGCCGAAGCTGAAGCAATCTCTCTTACCATTTCATTAACTGAAGTAACATTTTGAAGAATCTCATCAAGTGCTTCACCACACTCATGTGCTGTTTTAGTTCCTATCTCAACTTTTTGTTTGCTAGTAGTAACCAGAATTTCCACTTTTCTTTTAGTTGATTCGACAATGTCAGTTACCTGCTTAATTGAACTTCCTAGCATCTCAGTGATCTCGAGTGCGGCTTTTCCTGACATTGCAGCAAGATTTCCTACCTCTTCAGCAACAACTGCAAAGCCTTTTCCATGTTCTCCTGCCCTAGCAGCTTCGACGGAAGCATTAAATGAGAGCAGTTTTGTTTGGAAAACAATATCATTAATAACTTTAGTTTTTTCACCAATTTCTGAAATTACCTGTACGATTTTAGAAATATCCTCATTGTTTTTTTTCATTTCAGTTGCTATTTCTTCATTACTGTCTGAAATTTCGCCAATTGATTTTACCATTGATTCAACCGTCTTTTTACCTCTGCTGGCAGCATCACTGGACTTGGCTGAAATTTGAGTGGAATTACTGGCAGAATCAGCGTTTCGCTGAACCATTGAACTAATTTCATCAATGGAAGATACCGTCTCTTGTAAGGATGAGGCAGCTTCCGTGGCAGCTTCGCTTAGTTGAGAGCTACTACTAGAAATACTATCGCTGGATCCAGCAACCTCTTTAGAGCTGCTGATAAGTTTAAGTGCAATAGATTGAATTTTTTTAGATAATGAATTCGAAAGTAATAATGAAAAAATAAAAATTAGTAGACAGCTTATCCCAATAGTTAATAAGATTGATTTTTTCATGACTTCAATCGAATTTAATGCTTCTCCTTTGGAGAGTTCTGCAACAAGCGCCCATTTCAAACCAGAAATATCAATTGGCATATAAGCTGATATTACATCATGACCTAGATAGTTTTTGCTTATATGGTCTCCCGATTTTCCACTTAAAGCTTGCTCTACTGAAAAGCTATTTATCGTACCAGTTTCAGGTGATTTAAAAGAGGACACAACACTAAAGTTTTTATTATCTAAAAAAGAGTCACTTCTCATTAGCCTATCTTCACCAACTAGATAGGTTTCCCCATGTTCTCCCATACCAGAGCGTTCGTTCATAATAATATTTAATCGATCAATTGGAGTTTGAAAAATGAGAATTCCAATTTTTTTATCATCTTTCCAAATAGGAGCTGCAATGAATGCAGCTGGAGCATCATAAGAAGGTGCATATTTCTTATAATCAACTAAAACAAAAGATTCTTTGTCGGTTAAATTGACGGCTTTTTTGTAGGCTTCGGCTAAATTAGTGTCTTTGTAAGGACCAGTTAAAAGGTTAGTGGTAAAGTCTAACTCTTTAAATACTGTATAGACAACGTTGCCACTGTTAATATCGACTAAGAAAATATCATAATAACCAAATTTTTGTAGGATTCCTCTAATGGTTGGATGAAATTTAGCATGTAACTTAGAATAACGAGAGTTATCATTAGAGGCATCCAAGGTCTCTTTTTTTCCAAGTGGATTAGGATTGGTTGCAATATAGTAATTTTGAAGTGCAACCTCATTAGGTGATAGTTGATTTAAAAAATTTACAGCATCTATCTCTTTACCATTATCATTTTTATATTTTACTCCAAATTGATTTAAATAGTAGTCTTTGACATTTGTCATATGAGCTGTTTTATCTGTCGCGGTTACATTTAAGTCACTTGAAAAATTTTTAAATCCCTCGGTTAATCCTTCCATGGCATCCACTATCATAAGATCATGAGACAGTGTGGTTACTTGATCTCCAAGCAGTGTAAAATATCTAAGGATAGCCTCTTTTTTCAGACTTTTAACGGCTTCCAACTTTTCAATCGCTTCGTTTTCTAATGCCTTAGCACCTTGATTGTAAGAATAAAACCCAATGACCATCATGGGAATTAGGCTTGCTAATAGAAAAGAAAAAATAAGTTTTACCTTTAAACTAAATCGGTTCATAACATAGCTCCCTAAGCCGCTTTATTTTGTATATTTTTTATTTCATTTAAATTTAGTATACTTTCTATATCGAGGAGAATTGTGAGATTTTTCTCTTCTTGATAAACTCCTTCAATGTATTTAGCATTTACTTGTGAACTAACTTCCGGTACTTCTGAGATGGAGTTGGATGCAATATTGAGCACTTTGTTGATTGAATCTACAATTAACCCAATTCCTACGGTTCCCACTTGAACAATAATAACAGCTTCTTCTAAATGCTCTTTTTGTGGGACTATATTGAGTTTTTTTCTTAAATCAATAATAGAAATAATTTGTCCTCTTAAATTCATAATACCTATATAATAGCTAGGAGAATTAGGTAGTGGGGTAGTATCGGGAGGTGGGATAACCTCTTTAACTGCCAGCAATTGAATAGCGTAAGTCTCCTTACCTAAACTAAACTGAAGATACCTTTCATTTGTAGTTTTGGATTCTTTTTTTCCATCTTCCAAGTTCTCTTTATTCATACAATACTTCCTTATGCTACTTTAATATTTCTCTCTCTGAATTTTTGATGTCCTTTACTTTCTTTAATATCATCTTTAAAAAGCTCATAGAGATCTAGAATAAACGAAGGCATTCCATCGGCCATAATGGCGGATCCTATAATACCCTTTTTACCCTTAATATCATCTCCGATTGGCTTAATCACAATTTGTTGTTGATTTAAAATGTCATCGACAGCTACTCCAAAGGCATAGTGAAGTCCACGAACGATGATCACAGTATAAGCATTTAAAGTGGTATCAACTTTTTTACCAATTTTTTTATTAATAAAAAAGAGAGGGAGTACTTCACCTCTTAATCTAAAAAGACTTGCTATACCTGAGAAAGATTCAACATCTTGAGTTTTTACTCTTGATATTTCAAAAACCTGAGTTAAGGGTAGAACAAATTTTTCTTTTTCAGCTTTTATGACAATACCCTGAATGACGGCCAAAGTTAGAGGCAGAATAATTTTTAAAGTTGATCCTTGTCCAACTTTACTCATTAGCTTCACCTCTCCACCTAGGGCTTCTACATTAGTTTTAACCACATCCATGCCAACTCCACGACCAGATACTTCTGTAACTTTTTCTTTAGTGGAGAAACCAGGATGAAAAATTAATAATCTAAGCTCATGGTCTGACAGATTCGAATTACTTTTTATAATATTTTTTTCTATAGCTTTTTTTCTAATTACTTCAGAATCAATACCCTTACCATCATCAGTAACTTGAATAACTAAATTACTTCCTTCGTGATAAGCATATAGTTCAACATTGCCTTTTTTATCTTTTCCTTTAGCTACTCGCTCATCCGGCATTTCTATCCCATGATCAACAGCGTTCCTAACGGTATGAACTAATGGATCAGCTATTTTTTCGAGAACAGTTTTATCTACTTCAGTATCTTCACCAATCAGATTAAGATTAATCTCTTTTCCTAGTAATTTTGAAGTATCTCTTACAATTCTTGTCATTTTTTGAAAGGTAGGTTTCAAAGGTAATAGCCTAAGCGACATAGCCAACTCTTGAACCTCTTTAAAAAGTTTCCCCATCATACCAATTGATTTATTGGATAAGTCATCTTGAATAAACTCAAATCTTCTTTGATGAATTACAGTTTGTAGAATTACTAGCTCTCCAATTACATCATTTATTTTATCAATTCGAGAAAGTTTTACTCTGATACTCTCTTCGTTTTCCGATGGTTGTTGTGTTTTGGCGTTGGCTTGAGTTGTAACTGTTTTTTCTTCAAGCGGTGCTGTTTCTAATGGTTGGCAATTTCCCGGTAAATCCAGTCCGATTTCTTTTAACGAATCTAAGGCGGCTGAATTAATTTGAATCTCGGGTGTAACTGGTACATTTTCTGAAGCTATTACTTTAGATTCTGGTTCAAAAGCTGTTTCGGTCGGAATTGATTCACCGTCCGTTGCTACAATATTTAAACTTTTTCCAGCAATTTCAGCTTCAATTTTCTTTTTCAGTAAAGCTATATCAAAATTAGCATTTAAATTGTGTTTAAGGCCATTGACCATTTCATTTATTTTATCTTTAAATTCAAGTAGGGTTGAAACAATTGAATCGGAAGCTTGGAGTGAGCCCTCTTTTAATTTTAAAATTAAATTTTCAGCTACGTGAGTAAGTTCTGCCAGTTGATCAAATCCCACAGCTTTCGATGTACCCTTTAAGTTATGGGCCAATCTAAAAATTTCATTTAATAGTTCAGGATTAGAGCGCTCTGATTCTAGTCGTAAGAATGCATTTTCAGCATTGACCAGTAGATCTTCCGATTCGTTTAAAAAATCCTGTTTTAACTCAATTTCAAAACTATCCATAATTTTATCTTTTGGTGTTAAGGTTAAATTCACTTCGGAACTGAGTAGAGATTAATTAAGAAATTTTAAGACCATAATGTAGATAAAATTGCTAAGGTATAGTGGCTTAATGCGAAACTATTTTACTTTGACAATTGCTTTTAAACATATTATTTATTTTCGAACGTTTGTTATAAATAAAACGAGATGCGAAATGCCCAAAATAGTTAACCATAGTGTAATGAGAAGTGAGCTTTTAATGCGATCTTTTGAATTTTTCTACCATTTTGGTTTTCAAGGCACATCAATGCGCGACCTCTCTAAAAAACTTAAGGTTTCAACTGGAACGCTCTATCACTATTTTGTAGATAAAGAGGATTTATTTGAAAAAATGATGATGGAGCTCTCTACTCAGGATATTGACTACGGTAAAAGCCTACTTAATTCTTCAGGTACTAGTCAAAATAGGTGGCAAAAATTTAGCGAATTTATTGAAGAGAAAGAGGACTATTTTAAAATGCTGCTTATTTTGCTAATTGATTTCCAACGAAATAAAAATAAATCTAAAAATTCCAACTTTCACCAAATTTTAGAGAATTATGTTTTAAATATTAAAACTGAACTTAACCTCTCAACAGATGTTAAAGCTGAGATTTTTTTTAATGCACTTATTGGTTTTTTGGTTCGCCAACTGATTATCCCTAGTAAATCGAGTAAAAATGATTTGCATGAATATATAAAAGCTTTAAAGAGTAGTTTAGGAGAGTAGATAATGAATAATAGTATCTTAAAGTATTATGTAACTCCATTAATCGTGGTTATTATGATGATTCCATTCTATTTTGGAAATCACGCTTTATGGTTCGGACTAATTTTTTTAAGTGCAATTATGGTAATAGGTGATGCGCTTTTAGGTAATGATTTTAGTCAAATTGGTCCTATAAAAAATAAGTTCTATTTAAATCTACCACTTTTTATCTCGTTTCCACTTCTTTCGATTTTAGTCTATTTGCTAGTTGATTCAACAAAAAATGGCTACACACTTTTAGATTATATCGGTGCAATATTGGGTGTAGGGTTAATTGTTGCTGGATATGGAACAAATTCAGCGCATGAATTAATTCATAGATCAGATCTTTTTTCACGAACGATTGGGCGTTGGATTTTATCTCTTTCCTTAAATCCTGATTTTTCAATTGAGCATGTTTATGGCCATCATGAAAAAGTGGCAACTCCCGCTGATCCAGCCACAGCGTTAAGGGGAGAGAATGTTTATACATTTTTTATTAAATCTACGGTGAAAGGACATCTGAGTGCCTGGAAATTGGAATTAAAAAGATTGCGAATAAAAAACTTAGGCATTGTTTCTTTCAATAATCTAATGCTAACTGGCTACATTATGATATTTTTTTGGGTAGTTCTTTTTTATCGTATTGCTGGTTGGAAAGGGGTGGTCATCTATGTTTTACAAGGAGTTTTTGCAAAATTTGTTTTAGAGGTTATTAACTATGTAGAACATTATGGAATATTAAGAAAGGAAGATAGTCGTGTCTTACCTCACCACTCATGGAATAGTAATAAACGAGTTAGTGGATTGATTCTCTACTCATTAACCAGACACTCACACCATCATGAGAATGGAACACTTCCTTATTGGGAGCTAAAGCCCTATCCTAAGTCGCCGGAAATGCCTTATGGATATCTTACCACCACATTTATTTCGCTGGTTCCACCCCTTTGGTTTAAAATCATTGAACCACTTTTAGATAGTTGGGATAAAAAATATGCTTAAAGTTAAAATTGAAAATAGAGAAGTAGTTATAGATAATAAACTTTCCTTATTAGATAATTTACTGAATTTAAACGTGAAAATTGATTATGGTTGTCGGTCAGGTAGTTGTGGAAAGTGTAAATGTCAATTAGTTCAGGGTAAAATTAAAGAAATTCGTGACCATTCTTACACTCTTTCAACTCAGGAAATACATAATGGTTATATTTTGAGTTGTCAAAGTTTAGCCGAGACAGATTTAATCTTAAAGCTTCTCTAAACTTCCTCATCACTTTCTTCTTGATAGAGATCTTCAAAGCGCTTAGTTTTGAGTTTATTGAAATATTTGACTTCAATTTTTGTATTATTTCCACTTTCAATTAAATAGGGAATGCTAATATGTTTACTTAAATAGAGGCAGATAGGGATCTCTTCTGATTTATCTATATCATCGGACTCGTACATATAGAAAGCCGAAGCTTTAAGCTTTTTGTCAGTCACTATAATTTCGTCGCCAATGTTTCCTTTTGCACGCATGAAAATATTCTTTTTTATAACTTCACCCACATATTTAAAATCATTAGGACTGACCAAAAGCACATAACGGTTAAGTGTAGTGGGATCATATTTTTTACTTAAATAACTAAGCGCAGAGGTACAGATGGCAGGAGTAGCAATTTGAAATTTTGCTGGAACATCAATTTCTTGCTTCGATATCTCGCCATTATGTTCAAAACTGTATCTAAGTTTGTTCTCTTTTTGGTTTACAGCAAAAACTTCTTTAATAATTTGATTACCTAAATAGCGTGTAATGGAGACATCCAGTGGAGAGTAACTAGTATCGAGTACGTATTCAACCACAATTTTAAGAAATTCCCCGTTTTCCATTCGGGAGAGAATTTCAGCTTTAAAGGTATAGGTGTAGGTAGTGACACCCCTATAAACATTAAAGGTTTCGGTACAGTAGTTCACATCATTTTGAAAGTAGTTATAAGCGCCTCTAAAAATGTGTTCATCAACTTTAGTTTTTCCATCTTTTTTAGGTTTTTCAGTCTGCATACTACTTTTTCTCTTTAGTTTTTAGAGAGGATGGTTCGTAACTACCTTCAACTCTTTTCGTATTTGCTTCTTGTAAAAATTTAGGTACAAAAAATATTGGATAAGCTGATCGGTTATATGCTTTTGAGAGTTTTAGGAAGAGAGAATCATCACTGTTAGAATTAAATTTACCCGATTTAATATCGGTCTGAATCTGCTGGTAATCTTGAGCTGAAATTTTTTGTCTTACATCATTAGCAGGAACCTCATTAGCGTTTCCTCCACTATTACCTATATTTTCAAGTGAGAAGTCGATGCCATTATCGTCACTAGGTATATTTACTGAACTATTACTTGAACTTGTTGAGTTTGAAGGTGGCGTTGAGTTTGTAGTATTGGTGGCTCCGGCGTTATTGGTTGTACTGCTGGAAGCAGTGGACGATGGTGAACTTGTGCTGGCACTTGAGCCACCCATAGTACTTTTAATATTTGCAAATTCATTTTGTTTTATAAAATCATTTTTGACTTTATCTAAATAAGCTCTGGTTTTTTCATTATCACCAAATTTTTCTATAAATTTTTCCTGATTAGTTTTACCACTTTTGTTACTGATGGCCGTTCTACTCCAGCCATCACTGCTAGCGGTTAACCCAGTTTTAGCTGTCGCATTTTTGGTTGTAACATTACTATTTAAATTTCCACTAAGTGAACTTAGTGCATTGGCTGATAAATCAATTTTATTATCCACCGCTTGAGTACAATTATCTCCTTTACATGTATTAACTTCGGCTTTTACTGCAGCTGAATCTTTTTTGGTTTTATCATTTGAAATTTTTTTGGTTCCAAGACTTGCAAATTTGGTTTTACCTATATCAGCTTCATCCAGAACCGTCTCGTCTGGTTTAGCTAGTTGATCTGCTAAATTAATAAATCGAGAATTTATACAGTCTACTTCTAATTTATAAACCTCAACCAGTGACTCAAGATACTTTGAGAAACTATTAAAGGCAGTTCCTATATCATTAATAAAAACATGTCTATGCGACATTCTACCAGCTCGAGCATTGTATTCATTGTCTAGGCCTGAAGCAATAACCATACCAAGTGCTTTTACTCTAAGTCTGGCAGCAGTTTCACAAAGTTTCGCCTCAATTTCACTTTTGCGACTCTTATTATCAAGATCAGTATATTGAAGAATTTTAGGAATATAGAGTCCATCCCACTTATATTTTTTAAAAGTCAGTGTAAATGCTGGATGTCCACTTACTTGGCAATCTAGTGTAGAAGTCCCTTTGGTTCTAGCTGATTGATCAACACTATTATCTTCCAAGAGATTATCATTAATATATTCTGTGATACTGGCATAGACTTGTGATTTTAGGGTTGGTCCATCCCATTTAGAACTTGAACTGTAACCCCACATATCTTCATTAGTATTAGTTGGGATATCTACTGTGAAAAATGGATCTTTAATGAAAAGAGATCCAGCTAAATTAAAAAAAGTTTTACGAGGTTGGTAGTTATAATTAGAACCCCAAATAGATTCAGAATGATTAGTATCTAGTGAGATATTTATCAGCGTCTTTTCACATTGAAAATCGTCAGGATCGTAGTGGTTTCCCAGGTTATAGTTATGGTGGCAAAGGGCATCCGATGCGGCATCAGTGTCGTAAGGATGGTGTTCATTCCAGTCATCTTCATCATTAGAGTGAGCGTACAACCAATTATCATCCCCATCATCGGATTGACTTGTTTTAACATAAAAAGAGTCGGAGCTAAATCCACCCTCTCCATTTGATGGCCAAAAAAGATTTTGTAAAATCATATTTGAGAGATGCTTGAAATTGTAATCATCTCCAAACTTTTGAGGAGCATCGGAGTAGCTCCACATAGCGTCTGGAGTAAAGGGGCCAGAGGCTTGACGATAAATAGGGAAAGCCTTTTCGCGATAGTAGGCTTGAGACAGAATCTGTTCACGTAGTAAAATAAATGATTGTTTCTGTTCATCTTGAATATTAGTATTAGTGGCTTTCTCTCTGTATAAAGATACGTTATCTTTTCTTTTTAATTCACCAAAAGGTACAGGTTCAGTATTAGGCGAAGGCTGAGGCACGGCGAGTTTTGCCATAGAGGCATTAATTACGACCGTTGCTTTAGCTTGTTCTTCACTTAAGAGACGATTGGTTTTAGCTACAACTCGGTTATAGAATTTTTTACGTGTAAAATAGTCGTTATTTTCACCACCAGTACCTAACCAGGTTGCAGCTGTTACATCAAGATAACTGTTGGTGATAGCATTTAGACTAGCTGGTTCCATAATTAGTTTACAGCCTTGCCCTTTTGAAAAATCATTTTCAATTTTGTAACGAATTTCTCCACTGGTTTCATATGATAAACTAGGTGTTTCACAGGTATAAGGTGCAGATGTTCCAACCGGAAGAGTTCCTTCGCAGCATGAAGTATTATTAGGCGCTTGAGAGCCATTGCCATAGCAGGCTTTGCAATAGCGATCATCACCGCAGTCATAATTATTTTGACAAGAAGTTTTTTTATTAGCATAGCGAACACATGCTTCAGACTCATATCCACCAACATGTACACATCGTGAAACTGTAATGTTATTGGAAGCATAGTAGTTTTTGTTATTACCATTGAACTTTGCTAAAAAGCTAATCACCGCTGGAGTTTCATCTTTAAAGACATAGGTATCATAACTCCAAACATTATTAACATCAAAATAGTACTCTTTAGACATCTCCATGGTGGCACCTGCTTCACAAGTCACAGGTCTACTTGAGTCACGTGGATCTGGTTTACAACTCCCCGTTGCGGTCTGTCCTGCGATGGATAAAGCGCACACTTGACCAAGTTCAACTGGTCCAATTACAGTAATTGGATCAATTAACATACTATAACTATTCATACTCAATAGGGTTAAGAGCACCGTATAGAGAATTTTCATATGAGACTCCGAGTAAGCAATAAATGTTCTCTATAAAATTATCAGGTGAAATTGGGGTCCAATCAATAGGCAAATATTAAGTATTGAATTTCACAAGAGTTGCATGACTATTCAATACTTTTAGTTGAGACCAATATTAGTGGCTAAAGTGAGCAAGGTCGGAAGCATGAGCATGCTCATTCTTAAACGCCTCAACAATAGCTGGAGCTCTAAACATTTGTGGATATTCTCCAGTGATAAAAGATTCAATGGTCTCAAAGAAGTTTAAGTGACTGTAAGGGGTCTGATTAATAATTGAGCCAAGTTTAGGTGTATTAGGTCCATAGATGAAGGCCCAAATATTTTCTGATCCTTTAATCATTGGACCATGATTCGTCCATAGGAGTCCATCACCACGTCCATGATCAGTTGTAAAAATAAAAGTTGTGTTTTCACCATAGTTAGGAATAGCTTGAACAAAAGTAATTAATTCATCAATCCATTGGTCATAGATTTTAAGTGTTTCACAATATTTTCCGTATTGACCTAAATGTCCCCACTCATCGGAATCATCAAATGAGAGATAAAAAAAGCGTGGTTTATGATTTTTGATATAGGTTTTAGCGTGCATAAAGGTATATTTATCTTTACGTGCACTAAACCAGAGTGGACCATCCGATTTTTGAAGGGCATTGATTGGGTTATGCTCCTCTTGAAATTGAGGATCAATAAGAGGGTTTTTTCCAGTGTTAATGAGAAATTTGCCTTCAGCAGTTGCCACACTATTTTTAATTGGTTCCCACGATGCAATTACTGCTATATCAAAGTAACTTAAACTCAAATCTCGCTGAAGCTGTTCCATAAGAGTCTCTTCAGTAATACGACCACAGCTATTCCCACTACAATTAGTAATTACTCCAGACATCATGGCTTGGTATTCTGGTAGGCTGATGTTTACAGGATTACCTGTCTTTAAAATACTACCTTTATTTTTATCACCCAGAATTAAACCATTATTTGCGTATTTACTCCAAAGCGTTTTAAAGAGAATCTCTTTTTTCTTAGTTAACTTACTATCTGTCCCGTTAAAAAATTCTTGCCATCGGACACCGTCAAAAGTTACTAAAATAACATTTCCTGGATTTTTAGCGAAAAGTGAGCATGATAAAAGAAGTAATAAAAAAATTATTTTCATATTCAATCCCTGAATAAGTTGTTATTGCATTTGCCTAAAATTATAGCTTGAAATTTCTTATAGAATAAACTTTTTTTTATAATGGATAATCCGACAGAAGTTGTCTGTTATTTAAGATGAGTTCCTGGAATTCCTAAGAAATAGAGTATGGATGTCATTGGTCCATGACTTAAGTGGTATGATGCTTTCTGTTTTACAATCTCTTTAGCATGAAAAGCAATACCCATTCCAGCTTTAGCTAGCATTGGAAGATCGTTAGCTCCGTCTCCGATCGCCACTACTTGTTCTAACGAGATTCCCTCTTTTTGAGCAATGAGATCAACTAGTAATGCCTTTTGTTCAGCATTGATAATAGTTCCTTTTACTTTTCCGGTAAGAATTTTATCTTCGATATCGAGTTCGTTAGCAAAAGCATAATCGATTCCAAGTTTTTCTTTAAGTGCATTAGCAAAATGGGTGAATCCCCCGGAGACGATGGCCGTTTTATAGCCTAATTTTTTAACTGTTTTAATAAAATCTTCAGTTCCAGGTGTTAGGGGTAAGCGTTCTAAAATACCTTGAAGTACGTTAGAATTTAAACCTTTAAGTAGTCCCACACGTTCCATGAGTGAGTGGTTAAAATCGATCTCTCCATTCATGGCTCTTTCTGTAATCTTTTTTACTTTGTCTCCTACATTGTAAGCCGCCGCTAGTTCATCAATGACTTCCATCTGAATAAGTGTAGAATCCATATCAAAAACAATTAACCGTTTTGAGCGTCTAAAAATATCATCTTTTAAGAAAGCTAGGTCCACAAAGTGTAGTTGACCAAGTTTCATTAACTCTTTTTTGAGTTTATCACCGATGATCTCTTTTTTATTAGTGGTGGTAGCGATCTCTAATGTATTAAACCCTTCATTAGAAACATTATCAATTCGATGAATGTTGATTCTATTGATAGGAGCGTTGAAACATCATGAATAAACTCTGTAGAAATATTTTGAACAGAAACACAGGTCAGAATAAATTTTTCAATTTCAACGTTTGAGTGGTCACTTTTTTCAACCAGCTGAAAATCTAAATTGAGTCCCATGTGTTTCTTCAAGAGAAGATCTTTAAAACCCACTATTTTCTTTTTTCACTTTATACTAACCATGAAACTTAAAGATAACAACCGTGAGTTACCGTTTGTTCGATATCATAAATTTCAATCTGATTATCTTTTAAAACTTTCATTAAATTGGAGGTAATACCTGGTCTATCGGGACCGCTAACTGTCACTAAAATATAAGTGAGTTGATTATTCATGGTTTTTATTCTCATGTTTTTGCATTCGTTTAATTTTAATTTTTTTTAAAAGACTAAGTGAATAAACAACAGAAGAAAAAATAGATAGAAAAGTTGCATAAAAAGTAGAATTTCACCTAAAACTGGTAGTGAAATCCCAAAAAGTGAATCATTGGTCATAAGAAAGGGAATACCCGCCATTTGGGTTGCTGTTTTAAATTTTCCGATGTTGTTCACTGGAACACTTAATCCTTCGTTTTGAGCAAGTAAACGTAAAGATGTCATATAGAGTTCTCTGAGTACTAAAATAATAACTACAAAAACATCCACTCGACCTAAATAGAGGAGAACCACTAGTGATGAGACCACTAAAAATTTATCGGCAATGGGATCCAAAAATGATCCGAACATGGTGATGAGATTTCTTTTGCGAGCAATATAACCATCAAAAAATCTAATACCAGCCACTCCAAAGGTCCAACCTGAGAGCCAATTTAAAGTTGATTGATTAGCTTTAGCAAAAGGGATATCAGGGTAGTTAAAGAGAGACAACCAATAATAATTGAATGAGAAAAACCCAAACATTGGTTAGACGGTTAGGCAAGTTGTCGAACTCTTCATAAAATGAGTGTGTTTTCATATTAGTTTACTCAGCTACTAAATTATTTGCCTAAAATTACCCAGATATAATTTTTTACTATTAATCCTCTAGAAATGGCATTAATGATTACACAAAAATTTTAGGAATCAACATGCATAGACAATTTAATTTGATAAAAAACGATGCTGCTCTTCGTGAAAAAAGAAAGTTCTTCCAAGTTTTCCGTTCTGTTTTATGATTTTTCGCCCGATGCAAAAAATCAGGTAATAATCATATCACGTATACGAAGTTAAAGATATTCTCATAGTGGAATGCAATTAGCACTTAAAAGATGGCATTCATAATTATATGGTCCAAGAGACACTGTCAGGAGAGCTCCACTGGCATGGAAAAAAGTTTAAATATTGAAGGTGAAGTAAGTGGGTGACAAAGTCTCGTATGGGAATTGAATTTAGCAAGAGTCTGCAAAAGAAGATTCTCGAATTTTTAAGTCTAAAAAAATTTTGTTTTCGGTGTTGACCACTCCATTACCCATTTTGATGTTGATACCCCCTCTAATTTAAAATATTGGCTGCGAGCGGATGGCCCCTTCGAAGTTTTTATTTGGCAACATGGAGATGGTGAGTTTTCCAAACTGCAAGTGATTGTGATGGAAAATTTTATCGAATGGAGTGACGGAACTGGTGTTAAAACTGGTCGAGTTGTGTCAAAACGGGATGTGGACACCCCGCTTATTACCGAAGATGAATTTTTATTCGCGATTGATGATAGTCTCGATCAACGAAAAGTGACGTTAGCTAGCGAAGTTTTAGCACTGATTCCAGAAGTAAATTTAGCAGCGAATGTGCGCGACTTCTTTATCCGTCAGTTAAAATAATTCTTGGTTTTTGACCTGTAAATGGTTAAGCTATTTCCTTAATACCAGTTGCAATTTGCTTTTCAAGCAAATGCCCGGCATAAACCGTTGGCAATTTTAATTTTCAAAATTTGAAAACTAAAATGCGGTTAGTATAACATTTAAGGAGTCCACTATGAATCGAAATTTAGCATTAGAATTTATTCGTGTTACTGAAATGGCCGCTATTGGAGCCGCTAGACTTATGGGTAGAGGGGATGAGAAAGCAGCCGATCAAGCCTCAGTTGACGCCATGAGATCGATGCTCGATTCAATTGAGTGCGACGGAACAGTCGTGATTGGTGAAGGTGAGCGCGATGAGGCTCCGATGCTTTTCATTGGAGAAAAAGTGGGGACTGGTAATGGTCCTAAATTAGAGATCGCGGTAGATCCATTAGAAGGAACGACGATCTGTGCTCAAGGTGGAAATAACTCAATTTCAGTTATGGCCGTAGCTGAAGAGGGGGGACTCTTTAGAGCACCAGATACATATATGCAAAAGATTGCAGTAGGTCCTGATTGCAAAGGTGTAATTGATATTCGAGAAAGTGCGACTGAAAATTTACGAAGAATTGCTCAAGCTAAAAAATGTCGAGTACAAGATTTAACAGCGATCATGTTGGATCGTCCCAGACATAAAGAACTTCTTCAAGAAGTTAGAGAGGCTGGAGCTCGAATCTATTTAATTGGTGATGGTGACGTTGCAGCGGCTTTAGCTACGACTAAGCCTGATTCTGGTATAGACGTTCTATTTGGAACAGGTGGTGCCCCTGAAGGTGTAATTGCTGCCGCAGCTCTTCGTTGTGTTGGTGGAGAGTTCCAAGGGATTTTAAAATTTAGAAATGATGATGAGATCGCGCGCGCTAAAAAAATGGGTCTTAAAGATATCAATAAAGTTTTAACCCTAGATGATTTAGCTCGTGGTAACGTAATGTTCATCGCAACTGGGGTAACTGACGGTAGCTTCTTAAAAGGTGTGAAATTTAAACCTTGGGGTGCAGTAACTTACTCTATCGTTATGAGAAGCCAATCCGGAACAGTCAGACAAATCAGAGCGGCTCACCACTTTGATCGAAAACCAAGGTACTAAAATGAGCGGAAAGTCAGACAAAGAGAGTGATTTAAAGATAACGGAAGTCTTAAAAAAAGTTTTAACTGCGGGCGTGGGAGCAGCTTTCATGACGGAAGATGCGGTTAAAGGTCTACTCGCTGATTTACCACTTCCTAAAGATATTTTAAATGGTCTGCTTTCGATGGCCAAAAACTCAAAAGAGGACTTCATCAGTTCAGTTAAAAGTGAATTTAAAAAATACCTGTCGAACATTGATCTCAATAAAGAGATTGATCGTATTTTAGAAAAATATGATTTTGAAGTAACTGCTAGTATCAGACTTAAGAAAAAAGAGGGTAAAAGCTCAAAGGTAGATGTTAGCTCCGATGACAACTGAAGATTGCCGTAACCACATTAAGCAGAACTTGGAAAAAGTAAGAAATGATCTGATAGCAGTTCACGCTGATAATACTAAGCTGATTGCTGTTTCTAAAACTTTTCCGAGTGAATATGTACGAATTGCTTATGAATTTAAGCAGTATGATTTTGGTGAAAATAAAGTTAAGGATCTGCTTGATAAAGCGGATGAGCTTGCCGGTGACGAATTTAAACATCTCAATTGGCACTTTATTGGACATTTGCAAACTAATAAAGTGAAAGATCTCTTAAAGGTACCAAGACTCAAAAGTATTCACTCAATTGATTCAGTTAAACTAATCAATGAACTGCATAAATATAAAGATAAGGTGGTAACGCCCATTGACCTCTTTTTACAGATTAATACTTCTAATGAAAATGAAAAATCAGGTTTTGATTTAGCTGATCTTAGAAATATAACTGATGCTTTAAAACTTGCCAAAAAATACCCAGATAAGTTTAAACTAAAAGGATTAATGACCATTGGAAAAATTCGCTCTGATAACTATCTTAAAGACGCAAAAATCTGTTTTCATAAATTGATCAATCTAAAAAAAGAGCTGGATCAAGAGTTTAACGTAAGTTTAGAACTCTCATTTGGTATGAGCCAAGACTATTTAGAAGCGGTTAAACTTGGATCAAATTATATTAGGATTGGAACTAGTATTTTTGGAAGTAGGTAAATTATGGATGATAAACGTCAAGAGCAACGCTTTACTTTTAAAAGTCAAAATGCACCTTTAGTAGAATTTGGTGTCTATTATCAGAATAAAACAAATCCGCGTTACCACTCGTTAAAAGGATTCGATTTTTCACGTAATGGTTTTTCTCTTGAGTTATCAAGAGAACATCCTTCTGGATTGAAAGAAGAGGATACGCTGTTTATTCGTAAAATTGGTGACTATACCTTAAAGAAAATGGTTATAGGTAAGATTAAACATTTTGCTAGAGTTAACTATAAAGAAACTGGAAGTGATAAATTAAAGAAATCTTATCGCGCTGGAATTGAACTGAGCGAGCCTTTTGCTGAGGATGATTTAAGCACACTTAAGAAACTTTTTCATGACTAAAAAATTGTTAGTTTTACTTTTTCTAATCAGTTGTGGTGGAGGAGGTGGTGGTGAAACGACATCTACTTCTTCTGGAACCCCTACAACAACGAGAAATGTATTGGTAAGTTGGACCGCCAATCATGAAGCAAAAGTTAATTCAATTAATGGTGGTTATAAAGTGTGTAGTGGAACTAGCTCCACTTTTACCGTCAATTTAAGTAGCTGTACTGATGTCCCTTATGTTTCAGGATCAAGTGCTCCCACCTCCAAAACCATTCAACTTACTACTGGAACCTGGTATATAAAAGTGGTGGCCTATTCTAGTTTAAATGCTAGCTCTAGTGCATCTACGGCCACTCAGGTGGTTGTTCCATGATAAAAATTTTATTACTCATTTTTATTTTTTCAACTTCAATTTTGGCGGACGAATTTGTTAAGGGTGAACTTCTAGTTAAAATGAAATCAAAAAGTAGTTCGGTTAAAGTGAAACTTCGTTCAGGCAAAGATATGAGTGAAGCAATAGAAGAGTATGAACGAAATCCTAATGTTGAATATGCTCAGCCTAATTACATTTATCATTTACAATCAACTACTCCCAATGATCCTAAATTTTCCGAGGCTTGGGCGCTAAAAAATAGTGCTCAAAGTATAACTGGAGCCACCTATTCTACCAATAATCCAGGTAGTAGCGGAAAGGATATGAATCTGATTAATGCTTGGGATTTGAACACTAACTGTAATTCGATTATCGTTGCGGTTTTAGATTCTGGGGTCAATTATAATCATGAGGATTTAAGTGCTAATATGTGGGATGGAACTAACTGTCGTGATCAGAATAATCTTTTTTTGGGGAGCTGTAATTTTGGATATGATTTTGTGGATAGTGATAAAACGCCAATGGATTTAAATGGGCATGGTACTCATATTGCTGGAACCATTGGTGCAGTTGGAAATAATTCAATTGGTGGAGTAGGTGTCTGTTGGAATGTGAAAATTATGGCAGTTAGAGTGGCCAACGTGGTAGGTGAGTTAACCACCGCTTCAGTTATTAATGGAATAAACTTTGCTAGATACAATGGTGCAAAGGTTATTAATATGAGTTTAGGTGGAACAGGAACAGAAGATACTGCTTATAAAACAGCTGTAACCAATGCCATTAATGATGGAATCGTTGTGGTGGTTTCGGCCGGGAATGATGGAGCTAATAATGATACTACACCCATGTGGCCTTGCTCCTTTAATTTAAGTGGAATCGTCTGTGTAGCGGCAGTTGATCAAGCCTATTCACTGGCAACCTTTTCTAACTATGGAGCAACTAGTGTTGATGTAGGGGCTCCTGGAACCAATATTTATAATAGCACTAATGGAACATGGAGTTCAATTCAGACGGATAATTTTTCAACTGGATGGACTCAAACTCCCACTACTACTGTTTGGAAATATGTTGCAGCTGGATCCGGCAGTTCTTGTGTGGCACCATCTTATCCTGCTCTATTAACACTACCTAATAACTGGTGTGCCGACGGAACGTATGCCAATAATTTAGATCAAAGAATCTGGAAAAATTTTGGTAGTACTCCTGGAAATTATGATGCTGCTAAATTTGAATTTGAAATATTTTTTGATTTACAAAAAAACAATGACTATCTGGGGATAGCTAGGTGGAATGTAAATAGTGAACCATATGCCGCAAGCAGTTCATCGTTAGCTGCATCTTTAAGTGAATTAGGAACCAGTGGAACGGCCACTACAGTTGAATATGATCTTGATCCTTGTAAGGGACAAAGTAATTGTAGTATTGGTTTTATCTTTCAGAGTAACAGTAGTGTCGTGGATAATGGAGTTGCACTTTTTAATTTTGTAATTAAAGGTTTAACTTTGAGTACAAATAATTATAAAAGTTTAAATGGAACATCCATGGCTGCACCTCATGTAGCAGGACTTGCGGCTCTAATACGTGCCTTTAATCCTAATTATACAGTAACTGATACTGTTAACGCTATTATAAATGGGGGAGATAGTGTTACTAGTTTAAGTGGCAAAACTGTTTCAGGTAAAGTGGTAGATGCCTATGGCTCTTTAACTTATATCAATACACCAACTGGTGTGACGGCCACCGTTCAATAGGAGCATTATGAAATATTTTTTTGGAGTAATTCTACTTATCCTTTATACCGAACTTTTAGTCGCAGGTAACAGTTTAGGAAGCCTTGATAAAAGTTATATTGTTATAATGAAAAAAGGTTCTATTCAAAAAGATTTAGAAAAAGAGTTATCACCTTATAAATGGCAAGAGATTAAGTCGCTTGGAAGTGATATGTTTTTAGTTGTGCTAAAAAAAGAGAGTAACGTAAATTTAATTCAGTTACAAAAAAAGTTTTCTAAATCTAAAAAAATAGAATCGATTGAAGTCAATCAGAAATATCATGCTCACTGAAAATCATGACAAGCTTGTTCAATTTTATTCCAACACTCTTCAATTTCAGTGGGAGTTGTCCCAAAAGGTGGCATTAAGTAGACGACGTTACCGAGTGGTCTAATCAAAAGATCAGAACTTAATAATGCTTGAGAAAATTTTTTTGAAAATGATCCACCATAAGGAGTTTCAATTGCTAATTCAAGTACACCAATCGAACCTTGAACGCGAATATCTTTCACCATTTCACCTAATCTCTTTTTGATTTTTTGTAAACTTTTTAAATGGGCCAGTTCGATATTTTTAATTTTAAGTAATGTTTTCTCTTCTTTATAGATTTTTAAATTTGCCACGGCCGCACTACAGGCAATAGGGTTTGCGGTAAAACTATGGCCATGGAAAAGCATTTTAAAAGGATCTTTAGAGAGAAATGCTTTATATATTTTATTTTGAGTAACCGTTAATGCCATCGGCAAAAAACCTCCGGTTAACCCTTTTGAGAGACAGAGAAAATCGGGAACATAGTTAATTTGTTCGTAAGCAAACATCGAACCAGTTCGGCCAAAACCAGTCATCACTTCGTCAAATATCACTAACACATTATGAATTTTACATAGACTTACAATTTTTTTTAAAACTTTAATGGGCCAAACAATCATTCCTCCCGCACCTTGAATGAGTGGTTCTATAATAATTGCAGCGATTGATTCATGATGCTTTTCTAATTGTTGTTTAAAATCATTTAGCCAAATCTCTTCAGCTTGGTGCTGATAGTGTCCCTGCTTGATTCGTAAAACATTAAATTGTAACTTTTCATAGGGCTTATTAAATTGACTCTTTCCCGAAACACTCATAGCTCCACAAGTGTCGCCATGATAAGCATTATCAAAGGCCAAAATTCTATTTTTTTTAGGAGAACCACTCTGTTGCCAATATTGAAGCGCCATTTTGATAGATACTTCAACAGCGGTTGATCCATTATCTGAAAAAAAGAGTGTGTCGAGTTTTTTAGGTAAAATATTACGCAATTCTTCTGCTAACTGTTCGGATGGATCATGTGCAAAATTAGCAAAAATTATCTGGTCAATTTTTTCACTCTGTTTTTGAACAGCTTCAACTATTTTAGGGTGGCAGTGGCCATGAGTTATTAACCACCAGCTTGAAATACCATCAAGACATGTTCTACCATTTTTAAAATATAGATAGGAACCCTTAGCTTTTTCAACTTTTAAAAAAGCGTCAGCTTTATAATTGTACATTTGAGTGTAAGGGCGCCAGATTTTCATAAAGTTATATTTTTAGATGCAGTTAAAAGTGAAGTATAATCTAAGTTTGATAGAGTTGGGATTTTGCCTAAAATAGGAGTTTGAGCAAATGTACTAATGGTCTCTTCGACTTGTGGATCATCTGTTTCACTGGTTTTATTAAAAATAATTCCTGCAATCGTTATTCCCTGTTTTTTTAAAGCTTCAATAGATAAAAGTGTATGGTTGATTGTTCCCAGAGTAGTTCGCGCTACTAAAATAGTTGAGAGTTTGAGCGATTTTATTAAATCAATGATTAATCTGTTCTGAGTAATAGGGACCATGAGTCCACCGGCCCCTTCAACAATAACTGGGTCTTTAATATTTTGATAATTAGTAATAATTTTTTGAAAATCGATTTTAATATTTTCAGCTTGTGCTGCAATTAAAGGTGCGGCCGGTTTTTGTAAACGATAGAGTTCTGGAATAATTTTTTCTTTACCAATAATAGTTTCAACTAATTTAGTATCGGTCCCTTCACTTAACCCTGATTGAATCGGTTTCCAGTAACTATAATTTAGCTTTGTACATAAAATAGCAGAAACAATAGTTTTACCGACATTAGTATCAGTACCTGTTACAAAATAGCTAGCATTATTCATTAAGAGACTCTATCAAATGATTTATAAATGTACTAATTAACTCTTTAGTATGAAATGCTTTAATGGTAACTCGTAAGCGCTCACTGCCTTTTGCAACTGTAGGATATCTTATGCCACGAACATGAAACCCTTTTTCTTTCATATGACTTGCTACTTGCATAACTTTTTTTTCATTACCCACAATGATGGGAACTATATTACTGGAATTATTGTTTAAGCTAGATAGATTGAGTTTTTGTTTAAACCAATGGCTATTTTCATTTATTGTTTCAACTAAGTGATAATTATTTAAGAGCTCTTCTAAACTATAGCGAATGTTTAATACAATAACCGGTGGAAGGCCAGTTGAGTAGATAAATGAACGAGAACAATTAATCATGAGATCGCGGATGAGTTTATTGGATATAACAAATGCACCGTAAGTACCGAGTGCTTTGCTACAGGTATGAACGCTGATCAGTTTTTCATATTTTTTATGAAATCTTTTGCTTTCACCTAAACCCAATTCACCTTTGATGCCAGTTGCATGGGCCTCATCTAATACTAAAAACGCATCAAATTTTTCAGCAAGTTCAACTAGTGCTTTGATGTTTGCACTGTCTCCATCCATACTAAAAATAGATTCTGTGACAATAATTTTACGTTTTACATTAGATTTTTTTAATAAGTTTTCTAAGTGGCTTAGATCATTATGTTTAAAAATATTAACTTGAGTTCGACTCAGTTTTATTCCATCGATAATACTGGCGTGATTAAGCTCATCTGAAAAAAATTCAGCTTCTGATCCACCTAAAGCTAGCATTACACCTAGATTGGCCAAATAACCAGAACCAAAAATAAGCGCCGATTCACTTGTGAAAAGTTCGCTAATAAATTTTTCTGTTTCAACATAATATTTGTTCTGTCCTGAAATGAGTCGTGATCCAGTTGAGCCAAGCCTCGTATTGGACGATAATAAAAAATCAGCTAATTTTTTTTTGATGTTGAGATTTTGACTAAGTCCTAAATAATCATTTGAACTAAAATCAAAACCAACCGGAATCTCTAGCGTTCTAAAAGTTCCATGTTGTTTAATTTCATCTATTTTATCGATCAGTGTCTGCACTAGTTGTTCCTTCGGAAAACTTGTACCCACATTTTTCTAATAGTTGGTAATCATCACTTAACCCCGGATTGGGTGAAGTTAGTAATTTTTCGCCTAGAAATATGGAGTTTGCTCCAGCGTAGTAACATAGGAATTGAGTAGCATCTTCCATTTGTAAACGTCCTGCGCTTAAGCGGATTGAGGAGTTGGGATTAGCTATTCTAAGTGTTGCAACTACTCTTAAAATTTCTAAAGCCGGCACGGGTTTAGCATTTTCTAAAGGAGTTCCTTTAATTGGAACAAGCGTATTAACTGTAATACTTTCAGGTTTGGGATCCATGTTAGTTAAAGTTAAAATAAATTTAATTCTATCTTGTTCACTTTCGCCTAGGCCTAAAATTCCACCGGTACAGACAGTGATGCCTGCTTCACGAACATTACTAATTGTTTGCATACGATCACTAAATTCACGTGTCTGAATAATTTTGGAGTAGTGCTCTTCCGAGGTATCAATATTGTGGTTGTACGCGTGGAGTCCGGCATCTTTTAAGCGTTTTGCTTGAGTAATTGTAAGCATTCCAAGGGTACAGCAAACTTCAAGTCCCTCGTTTTTTACTGCCGTTACCATTTCACAGACACGATCAAATTCAGGACCATCTTTAACTTCTCTCCAAGCTGCTCCCATACAGAGTCGTGTGGCACCTTTTTGTTTAGCATTTTTGGCCTCAGCAATTACTTCATCGGTTGCCATTAATTTAGTACTACTTAAACCTGTTTTGTAGTGACCACTTTGCGGACAGTAACTACAATTTTCTGGGCATCCACCGGTTTTAATTGAGATAAGTGAAGATCCTTGTATTTCACGTTTAGGAAAATGTTTGACGTGAATGGCGTGAGCCTGTTCAAGAAGTGTAGTTAGATCACTATAATAAATCTTTTCAATCTCACTTAGATTCATACTTGTTCCTTAGAAGGGTGCTTAGCTGAAATAGTATTAAAATCTACCTTTTTTGCCTCAATAAATCAAATTTTCCCATCCTGTTACGCAGCATCAACCCTTTAGCTTGTCTAATTTTTTGACACTATAACTATTTTTTTCAAAAGGAGATTAGAGTAATTCTCAAAAAATTCATTAGAAACTATAATCAAAAATAGTTAACAGTATATGAGTTACCGCTCATATATTTCATTAAAGTACCAAAAAATTTTCATTTCATTAAAACCTTAGCCTTAGGAGTTTCTTATGCAAATTCCCAATCTTATGAAGGTTAGTCATGATGATCTTGTTTTTAATTATCTACTTTCAATGATTCGTGATCATAGCAAATTACTACTATGGCAAAATGGTAGTAGTGATAGAGCTAAATCAAAAGGATCACTTTTAAAAATTAATAAACTTACAAATGTTTTGGAAATAGAATCAATTAATAATGATTTTCATTTTTTACCTAACGAGCTTATCTATTTTTATGGTGAGTTTAGAAATACTATTTTTAAAGCAAAGGTATTGGAACAATCGGTGAGTAGATTAGTCGTAGAGATCCCTGACTTTTTTTTAGCAGAAGAGTATCGAAAGAGTTCCAGAATCAACTTTAAAGATAGTAATCCAAATATAACTTTTGATTTTTATATAAATATTAATAGTGACAGTGATCCTATTTGTTATAACCGCAAAGCTTTTGATCTATCTAAATTTGGAATCTCCTTAAAGATAAATAGGGCAGAGGTTGGACGGTTTTTCCTTGGTGATAGAATAGTAGTATTATTAGAAAAAAATGGCTCTACACAAACTTGGGGAAAAATTCGTTACATATCTAGAAATTGTGAAGGAAACCTCAATAATGATTTTTATCGAGTGGGGGTTGTTTGGGACCATGAAGTTTCGCTTAATTACTAGCCTCAATATTAATTATCGCAATTAGTCACTAAGTATCTGATTCTGTTTAGAAATTGAATAAATTTTAACTTTTCACAAACCTGACCGATAATTAAATAGTAGACAAAATTAGTCTAAAATAAAGGAGTCAGACAATGGATATCGAAAAAGTAGTACTAAAATTTAAGATGAACGCTAAAGGAACCCACCATATAGCATACTGCGAAGAGTATCCACAATTACAAGGCATTGGACCAACCGAAGGGCAGGCAACCGCTAACTTTTGGAAGGCCTTTAATAATGCCGAAGTAAGTATTAGTAAACAGGCAAGCGATGAGAAAAAAGCTGCTAGCTTGGCGACTCAAGCAGAGGCACTTAAAACTGGTAAAGGTAAATCTGGTAACAAAAAAGCCGCTTAAGATAGTTTCAGTTTAGTCTGTTCTATGTTAGAAAGATTGGAAACACTTTAAGGATAAAATTCAATGTTAAATGTTTCCAATCTTTCTAAAACCATTGGTGGTGAGCCACTCTATTCTAATATTACTTTTCAAATCAATCCGGGCGAAAAAATGGGTCTGGTTGGTCCAAATGGTGCTGGTAAAACCACACTCTTTCGAATTTTAATTGGTGAAGAGAGTTATGATAGTGGTCAAATTAGTTTTCCTGAAAAACTGCGTGTCTCTTACTTTTCTCAAAATGTCGGGGAGATGAAAGGGCGAACGGCCTTAGAAGAGGTGGTTGAAGGTGACGCCAAAGTTCGCGAACTCAAAAATCGTTTAAAAGAGTATGAAAAAAAATTAGAAAACTCGGAGTCATTATCTGACGACGAAATGAATGATATTTTAATCAAAATGGGTGACGACCAGACCGACTTTGAAAAGATGGGTGGGTATGATTTGGAGTCGCGCGCGCAAGAGATTTTAACCGGTCTTGGGATCGCTCCAGCTGAGCATGGAAAATTAACTCAAGATTTTAGCGGTGGCTGGAAAATGCGAATTGCGCTCGCCAAAGTGCTGGTGACAAATCCTGACCTTATTATCATGGATGAGCCAACCAACTATCTCGATCTAGAAACCATTATGTGGTTAGAAAATTGGTTGATCAACTTTAAAGGTGCCATTTTGATGACCACCCACGATCGCGATTTTATGAATGCGATAGCCAATAAAATTTTAGAATTATCAATGGGTGAAGGAACGGTTTATAGCGGCAACTATGATTTCTATATGAAAGAGCGTGAGATTCGCCGCGAACAGATTCGCGCAGAATTTGATCGCCAACAGAGTATGCTTCAAAAAGAGGAAGAGTTTATAGCGAGATTTAAAGCTAGGGCTTCGCATGCAGCTCAGGTTCAGTCACGGGTGAAAAAAATTGATAAGATTGAAAGGGTTGTTCTTCCAGTGGAAGAAGAGACGATTGATTTTGAATTTGTGAATCCTCCTCGTGGTGGGGATGATGTTGCAATCATTGAAAATCTAGGCAAGAGTTGGTTTAATTCAAAAAATGAAGAGAAGAAAATTTTTAGCAATTTATCGGTAACGATTAAGCGTTTAGAAAGAATCGCCGTAGTGGGAGTTAATGGTGCGGGAAAATCAACTTTTTTAAAAGTATTATGCCAGCAGACTGATCCGACGGAAGGTTCAGTAAAAATAGGACCTAGTACTAAGCTTGGTTACTTTAGTCAGTTCTCCTTAGACGTTTTAAAACCAGAAAATACCGTTTTTGACCAAGTTCGAAATGAGTTAAGCGAAGCCTCTGATGGTTTTGTACGAAATTTGTTAGCGGCCTTTTTATTTCGTGGAGATGACGTTAAAAAGAAGATTAAGTTTTTATCTGGGGGAGAGAAGAGTCGCTTGATTCTAGCGGTTCTACTTGCTCAAAAAAATAATTTTCTAGTGCTCGATGAGCCTACCAACCACTTGGATATTAAATCACGTGAAGTTCTCTTAGAAGCACTTAAAAAATATGAAGGGACAGTGATTTTTGTGAGTCACGACCGCCACTTTTTAAACGAGTTCGCCGAAAAAGTTTATGAAGTAGATCAGAAGAAGATTACGATTTACCCTGGGAACTATCCTTATTATTTAAGTAAGAAAGCGGTTAAATAAGAAAAAAGTACGGGCGCCCGTACTTTTAAACGAGTTTTAAGCTGGCCAAACGAATTAACTCTGATCCAGCTTTGGATGTCATAACTTCTTTGCGATAAGCTAAATAGATCTCATCTGGGATACAAGCAGATACAATTCAAAACGAGAATAAAAAATCTGCAATAGAGTTTTATGAAATGGCCTTTAACCAGCATCAACCAACACAAGCCGTCAAGAAATATTTTGGAAATAAATATATCCAACATAACCCGCATGTTCCAAATGGTGCTTTAGCTTTTACTAAATACTTTGAAGAATTTTTTAAACAAAATAGCAAGGCTAAAGTTGAAATGAAAAGAGTTTTAGCGGATGGTGATTTAGTTGCGATACACTCTCATTTTAAAATTAATTCTAGTGATCTTGGAAATGCTGTAGTTGATATTTTTAGATTTGAAAAAGGTAAGATTGTTGAACATTGGGATGTGGTACAATCTGTTCCAGAAAAAATGGTAAATGGAAACACAATGTTTGATGGAATGAATGAAAAATAATTTTTAATTCCCATTGATGAGATTCTCTTTTTTTGATAAATAAATTCAACAAAAAAAAGAGGATTTACCAATGAGTAATTTAAATAATCTCAACAATGAAGAATTACAAAACAGTATTGAAATTGCTGTCAAGAATGAGCGAGATGATACGATCATTGTCCTACGCCATTTGCGAGAAATATCAAATCGACGACTCCATTTAGAATTGGGCTTTAAATCACTGTTTGAATATTGTCATATTAAATTAAAATACTCGCGCGCGGAAAGTTATGCGCGGATTGCGAGTATGCGGCTTATGAAAGATGTGAAAATGGTTGAGGAGAAGCTTGAATCGGGTAAGTTATCACTAACTCATGCGGTTGATCTCTTTTCTTCTATTAATAAAAATGAAAGAGAAACTGGCGTTAAATTAAGTCAGATGCAAAAAATCAGTCTGGTTGAAAAGATAGAAAACTGTTCGACTCGTGAAAGTGAAAAAATTTTGGAAGAAGAGTTGAAAGTTGAAACGAAGTTGCTTGAAAACAAAACTCACAATTTAAAAATTGACGATAAAACTTTTCAGGAACTAAAAAAGTTAACTAAAGAGATGGACATTGATGATCCACTTCAAGTTAATTAAACTATTAATCAAAGAAAAATCAGACGAAATTAAAACGGTTAAAAATGATAAAAAAATAGTTAACGCTGAAAAAACGGCCAACACAACTACTCGCTATGTCCCTAAACAACTAAAACGAGATTTACTAAAAGAGGCGAGCTATCAGTGCCAATATATTTCCCCTGACGGCAGAAGATGTTCCGCCAAAACCCATTTAGAAGTCGATCACCACATCGTCCCATTTTGTACGGGCGGACGGACGATTAAAAGTAATCTCAAAATTCTCTGTAAACAGCACAATTTGCAACTTGCGATTAATAAATTAGGAGAAAAAACGATGAGGCGCTATTTAAATTAGCCGCTATTTGAAATTTAATGTGAGTAAAATTTCGCGAACCACTTTCGAGGCAAAACAATTCGAGTTTTGAGTTGGATCGATTTGTGGTGAAAGTTCTACGACATCGGCGCCGACGAGATTTTTGTTTTTTAGGGCCTTTAAGATTTTCATAAAGCCGTGGAAATCTTCGCCGCCAGCTTCAGGTGTACCGGTTCCGGGGAAGAATCCTGGATCGAAGAAATCTAGATCCAACGTTAAATAGACTGGACGATCTTTTTCGAGAGCGTCGATGGCACTTAAGCAGTCGCCAAGTGAACTTTTTAAATGGCCTTTTTCTTTTAGAAAAACGAACTCTTCTTTTTGTCCGGAACGAATTCCATATTGGATTAACGCATTTTTTTCGTCGAATTTTTCGTAGACTCGTTTAATAATCGCAGCGTGTGAGTATTTCTCTTCTAGATAGCCATCGCGAAAATCAGTGTGGGCATCTAAATGGATTAACACTAATCCGGGATAATCTTTTAAATATTTTACAATGGGGCCATAAGAGATTGAATGTTCTCCACCCAAGGTTAACAACTGAATATTATCGTTTTTAAAATTATATTCACTAACTAGCTCGTTAAACATATCGTTCATGATATGCCATTTCGATGGGTACATCGGGATATTCCCCAGATCTACAATGGTACGATCATCTAAATCGCGATCGAGATAGGGTGAATAAGTTTCGAGACCAAAACTAGCTTCGCGAATCGCGTTCGGCGCAAATCTCGCACCAGGGCGAAATGATGTTGTGCCATCAAAACCAAAACCTAGTATATGTATAGAGTTTTTTTGGAGGCATTTAGCGCTCTTAAGTGAGTAAAATGGCGTAGTTTGATCGAGTTCGAAATTCATTTATTACCAATAGTATACCAACAGCATAAATGTCAAGTATTTCAAGCTTTTGGAATGACAATTAGTTACATATTATTTTTAATTATTCTGTTACTTTTTAGCGGAATTTTGATACAAATTCAGATATGAAATTTTATTCTAGGAAAGAGCTTAAATGAGTTATAAAGAGACCCACCCCAATAGTTTTGTTCACCTCCATTTGCACTCAATGTATTCGCTTCTTGATGGTGCGATTCGAATTCCTGATATGCTTAAAAAGGCGAAAGAGTTTAATATGCCAGCGGTCGCTATAACCGACCATGGGAACATGTTTGGAGCAATTGATTTTTATACGAGAGCCAAAGCGGCCGGAGTTAAAGCTATTTTGGGTTCAGAAGTTTACATAACTTCAGGTTCTCGTTTTGAAAAAAAATCATTAAAAGCGAGTCAAGTACTCGATTCACAAGATGAAGAAGAGGGACGCCACCATATTCACCATTTGATTTTACTCTGTAAAAATCAGACCGGTTACCAAAATTTATGTAAACTCATTTCGAAAGCCTACATGGAGGGCTTCTATTATAAACCAAGAATTGATTATAGCATTCTTGAAGAGCATTCTGAAGGCTTGATCGCAGCGACCGCTTGTCTAAAAGGAGAAGTTGGGTACAACTTTTTTACTAACCAAGATGATCGTGCTATTCGAGCGATTGAAAAACTCCGTAATATTTTTCATGATGATCTCTATTTAGAGATTCAAGAAAATGGTCTGCCTGAACAGCAGATCGCTAATAAAAAAATTATTGATTATGCTCGCAATAACAATGTTAAACTGGTGGCAACTTGTGATGCTCACTACTTAACCAAAGACGACTCAGCTGCACAAGAGATTCTGCTTTGTATTCAAACGCAAAAAACTTACGCCGATGAAAAACGGATGAAGTTGACTACACAGGAGTTCTACTTTAAGTCCCCAGAAGAGGTGCGAGCTGCTTTCCATTATGCTCCAGATGCCTGTGATAATACACTTGAGATAGCCGATAAGTGTAACGTCGATTTTAAATGGAAAGATAGTAATGGTAATCAGATCTACCATCTGCCTACCTTTGAGATTAGTACCGGTGAAACCCAAAAAGAGTTTTTTACACGTGTGAGTCGAGAGGGTTTAGCTAATCGATTTATGGGGCCGCACTTTGCCAAACTTCGTGAAGCGCCTGATTTTGAAACGAAAACCAAAAAGATTTACGAAGAGCGGCTTAATAACGAAATCGAAATGATTATTCGAATGGGATTTGATGGATACTTTCTCATCGTCTCGGACTTCATTGTCTGGTCTAAAACTCAAGGGATTCCAGTGGGACCTGGTCGTGGTTCGGGTGCTGGTTCTCTAGTTGCTTACTCACTTCAAATTACTAACGTGGATCCTATCCCTTTTAACTTACTCTTCGAGCGATTTATTAATCCAGAAAGAATTAGTCTTCCAGACTTTGATATCGACTTTTGTCAGGATCGTCGTCAGGAAGTAATTGATTACGTTACAAAAAAATATGGTGAAGAGCGTGTTGGCCAGATTATAACTTTTGGAAAACTCCAAGCGAAAGCGGTGATTAAAGATGTTTCGCGGGTGATGGGATTATCGTTTAGTGAAGCTGATATTCTATCTAAACTTATTCCCGATGAACTAGGTATTACGCTCGAACGAGCGCTTGAAATGGAACCTAAATTAGTTGAATTAGAAGAGAGTGATCCGAAAATAAAACATATTATTAAAATCTCTCGTAAACTCGAAGGCTTGCTCCGGCATGCATCTATTCACGCAGCAGGGGTTATTATCACTAATGAACCACTAGTGAATTATTGTCCACTCTTTAGAGGCCGTGAAGGTGAGCGGGTTGTTCAATTTGATAAAGACTTTAGTGAAAAAATTGGGTTAGTGAAGTTTGACTTCTTAGGGTTAAAAACTCTAACGGTAATTGACAACGCTGTTAAATTAATTCGCGAAAATCTTGATCCTAATTTTGATATCGATGCTATCGATCTTCAGGATAAAAATGTTTATAAATTTATTAGTACCGGTCGTACCACTGGGATTTTCCAGCTAGAGTCGAGTGGGATGAAAGAGCTCTGTAAAAAATTACGTCCAGATAATCTGGAAGATATTACCGCGATCAATGCACTCTATCGTCCAGGTCCGCTAGGCTCAGGCATGGTGGATGATTTCATTGAAATCAAACATGGTCGAAAAGAGATGAGTTTTCCTTTCCGTGAACTTGAGCCAGTTCTGCGTGATACTTACGGAATTATTGTTTACCAAGAGCAGGTAATGAATATAGCGCGAATAGTGGCGGGATATTCGTTAAAGCCAAGCCGATATTCTAAGAAAGCGCCATGGGGAAAAAACAGTTCGCTGTAATGGAAGAGCATAAAAAAATCTTTTGTGAAGGAGCTGCTAAAAAAAATCTGGATGCCAATAAAGCGGCTGAACTCTACGATTTAATGGCGAAATTTGCTGAATATGGCTTTAATAAATCACATGCTGTTGCCTATGCACTAATTGCATTTCAGACAGCCTATTTAAAATGTTATCATCCTGGCATATTCTATGCAGCGATGTTAGGTACCGAGATGGGTAACGCGGATAAAGTCACAGCGCTTATTCAGGATGCAAAAGAGTTTGATATCGATGTTCTTCCGCCAGATATTAATGAATCAAACTGGAACTTTAACGTAGTAAATGATGAGGGCAAGGAGAAAATTCGTTTTGCTTTAGGTGCAGTTAAAAATGTTGGTCAAGGAGCTGTGATGGCAATTGTTAAAGAGCGAGCCGAAAATGGCCCTTACCGTGGTATTATCGATTTTGTTGAACGAGTTGATCTGAAAGCGCTTAATAAACGTGTGCTAGAGTCGTTGATTAAAGTGGGAGCACTTGAAAAATGCGATAAGATGAATCGCAAAACCATGTTAGAAAATCTTGAACTCATTATGAGTTATGGAGCTAAACTCCAAGAAGAGAAGATGAGTGGACAGTTTGGACTCTTTGATGTGATTAATGCTGAAGCTAAAAAGAATGGTACACAAAATGTTTTAAACATTAATCCAATTGATGATTTTGAGAGTAAAGAGAAACTTCAATATGAACGAGAGCTTTTAGGTATCTACGTTTCAGGTCATCCGCTTGATAAAGTGGCTCATATGATTAATGAGTTATCGAGTATGCCAATTAGTGGGATCAGCGAACTACAAGGTAATGATAAGCGTGATGTGATTTTGGCCGGCATGATTACGCAGAAAAAAGATCTTTTAACTAAGAAAGGCGATAAAATGTGTTTCCTCTCTTTAGAGGATTTGAGTGGGAAAATTGAAGGAGTGGTTTTTCCAAAGACCTTTCAAGAATATTCAAGCCTGCTTAATGTGGAAGAGATTGTAGTTATGCATGGATATATCAACTTAACTGAAGAGCCTAAAAAACTCATTGTTAATAAAATTAGAAAATTAAAAGAAGAGGCAGATGAGAAAGTCAAAATGATTCGTATCCATCTACAAGCTAAAGAGATGCGTGATGGATCTCTTGAAAAAATAAAGCAAGTTCTACTAAGCTCACGTGGATCAACACCGGCTCATATTATTATTGAAAATGAATTGGGCCGAGTTCGTATTCCACTTAGTGATGAATTTAATGTCACGCCAACACCCCATTTAGCTTTTAAACTTAATGAGATTATAAAAAACAATGGAGTTAAGTTTATTGTAGATGGCAAAGTGGAAGAGGGTGCCTCTTATCGAATGTAAGTAAAAAGGTAAATTTGTATGATTAAAAAGATTCTTTTAGTAAGTTTATGTTGGTTAAGTTTCTCTTTGTTAGCGGAGGAGAAAACTGAAGTTATAACAGGAAATGGGCAATATTTTTCAGAAGAGAATGAGTCAATAATCAATATCAAAGATCAGCTAATCCACTCAGCTTTTAAAGATATTTTTAATAAAGCCTTGGTTAAACTTAATTTAAATAGTGAAGAGTTTTGGAAAAAATATGAGACTGATTTTGAACGATCTTTTAAACCTATCCAAAATTCATTAATGAAAACCTATCACGAAGGAGATCCTAAACAAACAGAGGCTCAAAAAACTGAATATCAACAAAAGTTAAAAGAGGCTCGTAATCGTGAATATAAAAATTTTGGCGGAATAGCCAAAATTATTCAGACCTTTTCGGTTAAAGAATTAAATAAAGATCCCAATCAACCACTTAGTCGTTCAATGATTCTTGAGGCTAAGGTTAAAGTTAATAATGTTTTTAAAATTTATGATGAATTTTCAGGAACTACTCAAAAAAGTTCTTTTGATAAACTCTATATTTCAATTGATTTTGATTTAAATGCCGATACGACTATTTATGGTGTAAAAGATTTAGAGGAGATTGCAAAAGTTGTGACTAAATCGTGGAGTGATTATTTAAAACAGAACGGTTCAAATACCTTCCGTGAAATTATTGTAATCAATTCAAGTAATGTAAATAATTATAATGACTCTTCATCAATAGCTTGGCTTAAAATTGGGGTTAAAGCTTTAGGGTATTCTGAAAACAGAGCTAAGATGACTCGTGAGTTTACTTTTGAAATGCGTGGACTGGTGGTTGATCTATCGAACAACCAACCAATCTATGCTTTTGACAAAAATATTATTAAAGAAAATTTTGAAGTTAACAATGATTTAAGTTCTAAGATTGCCACCACTTTCTATCGCATGCCTTTAAAAAATTTAAAAGAGTTCAAAGATCAAATTAGTAGTTCTAACCGAGGTGAGGAACGGGAAAGTCTCATAGTCCAAAACTATCGTAATTTTTCGGCTTTAGATAAAATAAAAGATATCATTTTACAAAAAACACTTAAATACCGTAGTAGTGTTAGTGTGCGTAGTTTTACTTTAGGTGATGTTGAATTAATCATTGAGTTTTCTGGAGATAAGGATCAATTTAAAAAAGATTTAGTGAGTTTAAATAATAGTAATTTCATTGATCAAGGCGAGTACTTGATTAAAGTAGTCAGTCAGGAAAATCCTGTCACACTTGCAATTGAACCTAAATTGACTCAAAATGGAACTGAGGTTAAACCAGCTGAGTGAAATCAATGAGAGCTTTATTACAAATCATTTTTATACTTGGTATTTTAGTTAGCTGCTCATCAGCTCCCATTATGCGCAATCATGACGGTACAGGTGTAAGACCTCAATCATTAACAGATTATCCCGTTATTAGAAAAAAGATGGCATTACTGCCACTCTTTAATGAAGCACCATATGGCCATGACGATCTAGGTATTGTTGCAACTGAATCGCTTCGAAGTGAGTTGGTCAGAACCGGCGAGTTTGTAATTGATCAAAAAGGTGAAGAGCTGTTTGGAACATCTAAAGAGATCTTCGCAGGTGGTGGTTTAAAGTTATCTCAGATGAGCAAAAAAGCTAAGACCGAAGGAATTAATTTTGTTCTCTTTGGACGAATTGTTCATGCTAGAGTTCGCGAAAAATCAGATGAGATTGGCTTTGTCCGAGAAACTAAATCGTTTACTGATTCAAAAGTAGAGTTACGAATTTTTGATGTATCAAGTGGTAAAGAGATCTATAATGAAACACTGCTTGGTTCAGCTGATGACAGTAACTACCGTTTTTATATGAATGATCGTGAAGAGCAGCTAACCTATAGACAAGAACTTCTTCGCTATGCCGTTCAAGTTGCTATTCGAAAAGCTATTCCTAAAATAGTTCAAGCCTCGGCTAAAATTGATTGGATGGGAAGAGTGGCTAAAATTGTTGGAAGTAAGATCTATATTAATGCCGGTAGAAGTAGTGGACTTAATATGGGAGACGTGTTGAAAGTCTTAACTGAAGGTGAAGATATTTACGATCCTGAAACAGGTGCGCTATTGGGAGTTTCAAAAGGCGAAGTTAAAGGCACGCTGGAAATTGTTGAATACTTTGGACCAGATGGCTGTATCGCTGTTTTAAATTCAGGCGGTTCAGTTGCCGAAGGTGATTTTGTTCAGTTATACTAAATATAAATGAACTTCTACTCTTTATTCAAACATATAGCCTTTCAAAGTGATCCAGAATTTGTCCATGATCAGACAATCAACTTGATGTCGAAATTTCCGATAGGAGCAAAGTTATTCCAACATCCCTATCCGTGTGATAAAAAATATGAATGTAATGTTGGTCAACTTAAATGGTCTTTTCCTATAGGGCTTGCAGCTGGACTAGATAAGAATGGTAAATGTCTCCCATTTTTTGCTCAACTACTTTTTGGGGCAATTGAGGTTGGTACGGTAACACCTAAACCGCAAAGTGGAAATGAGAAGCCACGTCTCTTTAGGTATGTAAATGAAGCATCACTTAGAAACTCAATGGGATTTAATAATGATGGTGCTGAGAAATTGCTCAAAAATATTGAACTCTATAAAATGTCTAACTACTTTCAAAAACCAATTGGCGTTAATTTAGGTAAAAATCAAGTGACACCATTAGAAGATACACATAAAGATTATCAATTTCTTTATCACTATTTTGCTCACATTGCTGATTACCTTGTCATAAATATCTCTTCCCCTAATACGACTAATTTGAGAAGTTTTCAGAATATCGATCTGCTAGAAAAACTTTTAGCCTCACTTGATAGTGTGAGAGAAAAAGCACCTAAACCACT
Organism: Bacteriovoracaceae bacterium; assembly: GCA_046328975.1. Lineage (GTDB taxonomy): Bacteria > Bdellovibrionota > Bacteriovoracia > Bacteriovoracales > Bacteriovoracaceae > JAXLVO01. The sequence goes on from JAXLVO010000002.1 coordinate 121,878, forward strand.
TTTTTTAAAAGTAGCACCGGATTTAGAAGAGAGTGAAATTGAAAGTATTGTGAGTGTGGTAAGTAAATATAAGTTGGCCGGAATTATTGCCACCAATACTACGAAAATTGAAGCAATGGGTGCTGGCGGTGTTTCTGGCAAACTATTAAAACAGAAGGCCACATTAGTTCGTAAAACTATACTTCACTATTTAAAAAAACATCCAAATCTTGCTTTTATTGGTACAGGTGGAGTTGATAGCTTTGATGAGCTTTTAGATTTTTGGAAGTTAGGTGGAGATGCTATGCAAATCTACACCTCTTTTATTTATCAAGGCCCAGAACTTTTAATGCAATTTAAATATGAAATTGATAAAACCCTAAATAAATATAATGTAAAAAATGTTAATGAGCTTATCCAGAAGCTCCATTCTTAAATTAGTTTGACCACTTTTGTGGTAGTTTTTAACTAAGCTACATCTATAAAGTTTTTTGTTCAATAAATCATCTAGAGAGTAATTTAGTTAATAAATTTAACTATTTAAAAAATAGATAAAACCCAATAAAAAAAAAACTAATTAGTGGAGTAAAATAGTCCGATAAAGAGATGTTCTCTTTGAATTTAAAGGATTTTTTATTAACTTTACTACACTAAAACGACTATTACTTATAACTGCTCCAGTCGCACTAATATTAGTGTCATCAAGTTTAATTTATGACTCAGTTACTGTAGTGAAAAAAGATTCAACTGTAACAAGTGCAAGTGAAGAGGAAGGTGCAGTTAATCAATCAGAATTAGATCAATCTGATTATAATCAAGAAAATAATACCCAATCAAATGAAAGACGAAAAGTGGCTTCAGTCAAAAATCGATCTAAGTTTTTTAACTTTGAAGGTGACGAGAAGCCTAATGAAGAGAAAATAGGTCTTTGGGAAAAATTAGTTAACACTATTAAAAAGCCAGAAGGATCACCTGATAGCAGTAATACTTATATTGGTAAAAACTATAAAGCAGTTAACAGTACAATCGCAGCTACTGAGTCAGGTAAAAGAATGGCCAAAACCAATGAGACTGTTTATGAAAAAAGTAGTGATGGTGGTTCATCTTCAGGTTCAAGCAGTAGCGGTAGTGCTTCCAGTGGAAATGAAGCTTCAGGCAACGTTAGAGATATAGTTGCAACAAATGTTGATTCAGTTGGTAGTAATGAAAGCGAAGTGACGAGTGCAACAACAAATAATTCAAGTACTGATTCTGAAAAGAAATCTGAAGAACAAAATAGTGTAACTAATACGAATAAAACAACAGACAATACAACTTCGCTAAATAGTTCAACTACAAATAGTTCTCCTCAAGTGACAAGTTCAGATACATCGCCACCTCTGATTACTTTAGACCACTCAGCTGGAAGTTACTCTTCAAGTATCAATGTAAAAATGAGTTCAAGTGAATCCGGTAAAGTCTATTATTGTCTAGGGCAAAATGGTTGTTGTACACCTATCCAGTGGGTATCAAATAATTTTAATATTCCTCCAGTTTTAGTTGGAGATGAAGATGGTAACTACTGTCTCTCTGTTATGGCTGAAGATTTAAATGGAAATAGAAGCGATATTTTAAGACAGCAGTATACGATTAATTCAAACATTCCAAATATTAGCGTACAGTATAGTTCTAATCTATATCTACAGACGACTGAAGTAATGCAAGTCTCAATAACTTCAAATAAATTTGGACGATCAGCTTATACCTATTGGGCCTTAAATATTCACGATAATATTTTATCTAACACCTGTACTGATATTGTAAATCAATATAGCCAGTCTACTTATGGTATTGGTTTTCCGGTAAGTTTTGATAGCTTAAGTTTAAGTGATCAGATTACCTTTAATTTAGATAAATCCAATTTAAATTATGGTGAAAACTATATTGCTCAAATTGTTCATAATGCTAATAAGTCGGGAGAGGCTAGTTATTCCTGTCCAATTCAAAAAATTGTTTTAGAAGATTTTGAATTTAAACCTTCCAGTGTTATTGGTAGAATGCCAGCATCCAATGCTAGTAATATTACTGAATTTCAAGGAGGTGTCTCTACTTTTGGTTATTTTAGTCCTACTCCTTCCACTAAAAAGAGTGGTCCTGGTAGAACACTTTCAACCGACCAATCACTCTATCTTGAATCCGGAGTCGTTAACATACTAAACTAGTCAGTTTATTAATGTAAGATTATATTAGTACAGAAAGCCTAATTAAATTCATAGTATAAAATATCATTCTAATTGGTCACTTTTCAAAAAGGATTTTGAAAATGAAATATTTTATACTACCGTTTTTACTTTTTTCTTTAACCTCAACACTTTTTGCTACAACTATAGATTCAGGCTTATTAGTTAAACTTAAAGCTAATACCAAAATGCCTGAAAGTAGTTTTGCTATTAAGCGAACAAAAAATCTCTTTGATCGAGTCTTTTATATTCTGCCTGAGCATAAAGCAGATCTTAAGTTTTTAAGAGAGGAACTTATTCGTACAGATAAATTTGAGTATGTGGACTACAACTATCGAGCACCAAAAAGAAAAATGTTTGAAAAAGGAGCAATGGATTTAAATCTATTAATGCCTTTTATGGTTTCTCCATTTAATGATCCTAAAGCTTCCCAGGTTTGGTCATTTAACGATGCTGCTCAAAATGGAATCTCAATTAACCAAAGCTATACCAATAGATCACGAGATAGAATGCCAAAACAGGAGATTCTTGTTGCAGTAGTTGATACTGGAATCGATGTTAATCATGAAGATCTAAAAGAGGTTATTTGGACTAATAAAAAAGAGATAGCGGACAACGGAATCGATGATGATAATAATGGATATATCGATGATATTCATGGAATTAATACTATTGATCGAGATCAAGAAGGGCGCCCAACCAATGTTTTAACTGATACGGCCGGACATGGTACTCACGTTTCTGGAACGATCGGTGCTAAACAGAATAATCGCATAGGAATTGCCGGAATTGCTTCTAATGTAAAAATTATGGCAGTAAGAACTGTTCCTGATAGTGGTGATGAAACTGATGTTAACGTTGTGGAAGCTTTTATTTATGCTGCTAAAAATGGAGCTAAAATTATTAATTGTAGTTTCGGTAAACAGGTCAATGAGGGTGGAAACGCAGTACTTGATGCCATTAATTTTATTGGTAAACAATATGGAGTTTTAGTGGTGGCTGCTGCTGGAAATGAGAGCTCTAATATTGACACTCGTTTAACTTATCCAGCTTCGTATGAAACTCCTTATTTGTTAGTGGTAGCAGCAACAGTCTCTAGTGGAGGCTTAGCTTACTTCTCAAATTACGGCAAAAAAAATGTGGATCTAGCAGCACCTGGTTCAAATATTCTCTCAACTGTTCCAGGTAATCGATATGCTTCATACTCTGGTACCTCGATGGCGTGTCCAACTACTGTTGGTGTTGCAGCGGAAGTTCTATCGGTTGAACCAAATTTAGGACCATTAGAACTAAAAAGCCGTTTGATGGGTACCGTAACTCCGGTTCAAAGATTTATATCGCAAATGCAGTCAGGCGGAAGAGTCGATCTTTATAAAGCCCTTAACGCTAGTCTATTCTAAAAATAAAAAAGGCGACCAACCTAAACTAGTTTGGTCGCCTTTGATTAGTTTAACTTAATTAAATAGCAAAATTAGAAAGTTCAGAAATAAGCTCTTGTGTTCTTATAACAAATTGATCCTTCTCTTTTTCATTGAACCCTTCGCTTGAAATTTGGGCCAAATCTTGAACATGGTGACAAATTTTAGAGACTAACTCTTTGTTACCTTTTTGCCATAGTTTGAGTGCGTTTTGAATAAGTGGGCTACCTGGGTTTACTACCAGTGTTTTCTTAATTGGCATACTAAAACCAGTGTTTCCCATACTCTTAGTCATTTGTTGAAAACGTTTCATCTGCTCATCGACTTTAATGTAGGCCGGAGAGGTATTATTCTTATATTTTTTAATCTCAATGTCTAAGCCTGAAGCATCCAGCTTAGAGGCTTTTTCATCTTCTTCTTTCTTTTCTGTCTTGCTAAGAATAGCTTTGAAGAAATCTTGAATTTCAATATCACTAGCATCAGTATTCTCTTGAGTTAAAAGATTTTCAAACTCAGAGTCAATACCTACAAAACGTGTCTCTTTATCTCCGAGTTTTTTTACTTCTGCGTGTTGCATGAAGTGGGGATCGAGATAGCTGTCAGTATGGATAACTTGAATGTTCTCTTGTAGCAACTGTTTTTTTAGACTTGGATCACTTTTAGCGTTTTCAAAGTAGATCACCTTATTTTTAAGTTTCTCTTTGAAGCTCTCTGGAATCTGTTCACTGTACTCAGTTAAAGTAACTAGTTTTTCAGAAGAGTTTTTAAAGAGAACAAACTCTCGCATCATCTCATCAAATTTAGTATCAGAAATTGAACCATATTTTACAAAGAGACCAATATCTTCCCAGATAGTTTCATATTTAGTGCGATCATTATTGAAAAGTTTCTTTAAGCTTTCCGCCACTTTTTTAATAACGTAATTTGAGATCTTTTTAACGTTCGGGTCACCTTGCAGCGATGATCGTGAAACGTTAAGTGGAATATCAGTTGAATCAATAACCCCTTTAAGTAGGCTTAAGAATTCAGGGATAATTTTTTTCACGTTATCAGAAACAAAAACCTGTTTACAGTAGAGTTTAATGTTCGACTCATTAACCGGTTTATTGGGATTTAATTTAGGGAAGAATAGAACCCCTTGTAATGTGAATGGGTGATCTACATTTAAGTGAATCCAGAAAAGTGGTTCAGCTTCCATTGGGTATAATTTTCTATAGAAGTTTTTATAATCTTCGTCAGTTAAAGTGGTCGGATCTTTTTTCCAAAGTGGAGTAGTGTCGTTAATTGGTTCAGGCACAACCACCTCTTCCTCTTTTTTATCTTCTGTTTTTGCTTTAACTTCTTCTAGATAAATAGGGTATGGCATAAATCCACAATAGCTTTCTAGTGTTGCTCTAAGTTTATGCTCTTCTAAAAACTCTTTATTTTCTTCATCTACAAAAATGGTAATGCTTGTACCAATATCACTTTTTTCAGATGGGCTGAAGGTATAGTCAATATCACCTTTACACTCCCACTTAACGGCAGGGTTGGCCGCTTTATCGGTAAGTGAATTCATCGATAAACTTTCTACCACAACTTTTTCGGCCACCATGAAAACTGAATAAAACCCTAGACCAAATTTACCAATGATCTCTTCTTTAGCGCTGTTACCGAGATCTTTCATTTTATTAACAAACTCTTCTGCTCCAGAGAACGCGAGTTGTGCTAAATATTTCTCAACTTCAGCTTCATTTAAACCAATACCGTTATCTTTAATGGTGATGGTTTTAGCTTCTTTATTGATGGTTATATTAATTTGAGGTGCTGCCACTTCTAAATTTTGGGTACGGCTTAAAGTCGCTCGTTTAGTGATAGCATCCGTCGCGTTGGCTACTAATTCACGGATAAAAATATCATGCTCAGAATAGAGCCACTTTTTAATAATAGGAAAAATGTCCTGTGAATGAACTTTAATTTGACCAGATCGTGTTGTCATCGTTACCACTCCTAAAGGTTGATTAATGATTGAATTTAATACTTTGCAATGTTAAAATTTCAATATGGGTTCTACCCTATAGAAGTCAAGGACGCACGAGGAATTTTTATGGATTTAAATGCCCCGCGTGAAGTTTTTATTATAACTACAGGCGGCACTATCGAAAAGACCTATGATGAAGAGGAGGGCTCCCTCTCCAACCGACGGTCGATTGTGGAAGAGGAGATTATTGATAGACTCCGCTTACCATACCTTAAGGTAGAGACACTCTGTATCTTTAATAAGGACTCGCTCTATTTAACGGACCAAGATCGCCAAAAAATTTATGAAACAATTAATTCAGCATTAAGTAAGAGGGTTCCCATTATTGTAATTCATGGAACCGACACTATGGCGATGAGTGCCGAATTTTGCTATAAAGAGTTTTTGAAAAATAAGATTATTTTAACCGTTCCAATTATTTTTACTGGCGCGATGAGACCGCTAGAGTTTAGCGACTCCGATGCTATTCAGAATGTGAATGAAGCACTGATGGCCTCGGGAATTGCAGCCCCAGGTGTTTATATCTCATTTCATTGTCGACTCTTTAGCGTTCCCAATGTGAGAAAGAATCCAAAACTCAGAACGTTTGAAAGTTTAAAGTAGGGAGGGCTCTCATGCATGAAGTAGTTTTAAGTTCAACCAGTAGTCAGTTTCAGTGGGTAGATGTGGTTGCACCAACACACCAAGAGCTCGATAAACTTGCCGATGAATTTAACCTACATCATACATCTATACAGGATTGTTTGGATCCAGAGCATCTCCCCAAATTTGAAAAAATCGAAAATGTCAATTTTCTTATTTTAAGAGTTTCTGATGAGAGAGCAACATCTGAAGCAGATACGGCTCAAGAACTTACACGGAAAATTGCGATTTTTTTTGGCCATGGTTTTATTTTGACCATTCATAGAAATGAACTTCCTTTTTTAGAGTCTATAAAAAAAAGTTGGAAAGAGAAGCCTATTGCAGAATATGAAGAGGATATTATTCCTATCATTCTTGCTAATGTTTTACGTGTAGCTGTTTTAAGTTATGAAAAACCGGTTGATGCCATTTTAAATAGAGTAGATGAATTAGAACTTAAAGTTTTTATGAATGAGCATGGTACTAAAATTCTTGAAGAGTGTTACTATTTAAAACGAAAATCGAGTGTGTATAAAAGATTGATAAAAATGACTGGGGATATTTTTAGTAAAATTACAGTTTTTCACCATGAACATAATCCACTTTTACAGGATGCTCGAGAAAAAATTGAAGATCTCCATTTCTATTTAGATGATGTTTTAGAAAATTTAAATAACCTTTTAAACTTATATCTTTCAATGCAATCTCATAAAATTAATGAGGCTTCACTCCAGACAAATGAAGTTATGCGATTTTTAACAATCTTTTCTGCTTTTTTTATGCCACTCACTTTCATAGTGGGAGTTTATGGAATGAACTTTAAATTTATGCCAGAACTTAACTGGCACTATGGGTATATTGTAGTCTGGGCCATTATGTTGGGGCTTAGTTTAGCTATCTTCTTATGGTTTAAAAAGAAGAAGTGGCTAACCTAGTTTACGCTCAATTGATCACAATAAAATTTCTTGATCGTCTAACCTTGTGAAATTACAAGACTAATTTAGCTGTGGCAATAATGGCTTAGTTAAAAGTTAGATTAGGTTTAAAATTAAATTTAATAATCATTTAAGACGAAATAGAGAGTGTATGAGACAGCAAAACTCTATTTATCAATTGACCCTTTTTACTCTGCTATTCATGGTAGTTTCATGTATGCAACAGGGAGGAGGGGGAAGTAAAAGAGTGGTGGGTAATTCAACTCAAAAAGGGACCAAGCGTGAGCCTAGTTCCAATAATAATGAGGTAATTCAAAACAGTGAAAACAGTCGATATAATATTGAAGGTGAAATTGCACCTACTTCTGAAATTCGAAATTTAGTTGATCCCTTTACCGGTGCCTATGTTAGCAAATTAACTTTACCTAAAAATTACTCGGGTAAACTCTACTTAGGTGGACTTAATATTACTTCACTTGCAAATAAATTAGTGAGTGTTAGATTTAAATTTGGTCGTGAACTTGAACCTATTACCATACCTGCAACCATTGGTCGCGCTCCTGGAATTATTCCACAATCTGATGTTGAAGTGCTTATGCTCGATCTTGGTGATAAGCCGTTTGATAATATGCGATTACTTTATGATCTTTTTGATTATTCCGACTACACTAGCACTGCAACCCCAGTAGCTGATTCAAGAGACAGAAATCTCTATTGTCGAGGTTTATCACTCGATTATGATCCTACTTTTGCGAAAACTTCAGAAAACAGTCTCTGTGATACTACTGGAGAAAAATGTCTTTATGCCTTTGCTAAAATTAAAGATAACGGTTATGTCAATTCAAGCACTGATATTAGTTTAATTCCATCTGATCCTCTTATTGATTTAGGGTCTATTGGATTAGCTAGTGATAGTTCCGAAAATATTCTGAAAAAATGTCTTCCTGATAATGGAACACCTTATTACTCTGCTCCAACCGGCTATAAATATGTTGGACCATATCGTGCACTCTCTAAAGATCTATGGGAGATTGGAACAAGTGCTGCCATTACCTTAAGTGCGGAAGGAACTCCACCTACGGGAGTTTTCATGAAGAGCCTTTCTGGTACTAGTATTGATTACGGTGCAAATTCATATATGTTTCCACGTTCAGGTAAAATTACTTTGAGCAAAGATGTAGAATATGCCGGAAGTACAACCGCCATACCGTTTACTAGTAGTGGAGTGAGTAGAACTGTTCAAACTCAAGTCAGTACTGGAAATACGGCCACCTATATGGATGGTTGTAATTTGCGTGTAACTAATTATGATACTTATGAAAATGAAGGGATCTCTTCTTGTAACGTGACAGCTTTAATTGAAGTCATTACCGTCGATGCTTCAACTGGAACAGAGACAATTCTTACTTCTACTAAAACACTAAAGTTACAGTTAACTAGAGCGAGTCTAAAAAATACAAATGATCAAGAGGTACTCTATTCGGCAATGAAATCATGTAATTCAAGTAAAACCTGCGATAAAAGTGAATGCTGCTATAATAATCGCTGTTGGTCTAAAGATTTAGTTTCTAAATGTGCCGATACCGCTTTAGCCTTTGGAAATCTTGGTACGGGAAAATCGTGTGCCACTGATTATGAGTGCGCCAGTCTCTGCTGTAATCAATCGACCAAAACGTGTGCTGTTCAAGATTTAACTTCTACCCCTGCTGTGCTATGTTCTAAACCAGCGGGTGCTCAATGTGTTGCTACAGAGTGGTGTCGAGAATATAGCGTAAAAACCTGTTTAAAAGTTAAAACCGGACTCGATGCTTTAGGTAAAGTGACTTGTGCTATTCGTTGCTACAATAAACAGACCTATGCTACTTGTAAAAATGGTATTTGTGTTCCACCTGATGCCCAAGCAGCTATTCCGTTTGATCCATCTGCCCCTGATTGCAAAGATGCAGTTGCCGCTCCTGATCTACTCTAATATAATCAAAATAAAAGGTGTTATATGTTAAAAGATTGTCAGCTTGACCATATTGCAATTGCTGTTAAAAATATTGAAGAGAAAGTTAAAATTTATCGTGATCTGGGAATTCATTTTGAAGATCGCCGAGAAATTGTACCCGAACAAAAAGTTAAAACAGCTTTTGCCACGATTGAAGAGCATGCTCATTTAGAGTTATTAGAGCCTACCTCTGATCAGAGTCCGATTGCTCAATACATTGCTAAAAAAGGTGAGGGCATTCACCATCTCTGTTTTAAAGTTACAGACATTAAGGCAAAATCAGCAGAATTGAAAGCGAAGGGCTATACACTTATTTATGAGAACCCAGTTAAGGGTGCAAATAATAAGCTAATCAATTTTATCCATCCTAAATCAACCGGAGGAGTTTTAATTGAATTATCAGAGGAGCTAGGTTAGCATTTAGTAACTATGAATCAGTTTGTTTTTCCGCCTATTTCAAAACTAAATAAGATTATTGTTATTGCGACTACTGCCTCTTATGTATTAGATGCAATTCTTAAACTTACCGGTGGTTTTGCGCTTGAGACAATTATTGGTCTATTTCCTCCCAATTTTTATAGCGGATTTATTTTTCAACTTGTAACTTATCCACTTTATCATAATCAACTGTTAGATTTTATTTTTAGTTCACTCATTGTCTGGTGGATTGGTTCAGAATTAGAGTACATTTTAGGTTTTAAGCGTTATCTATTACTCTATTTAACAGTAACTGTGGGGACTGGACTCTTTTTTCTTGGAATAAACTATTTTTTTATTAATCTTTTTGTTCCAGTTGCATTTAGTGGACTCCAAGGATTTAACTATTCGTTATTAATTTTATACGCAATTTTTTACCCAACTCGCCCGATGTTATTGATGGGCATATTTCCGCTTAAGGCCAAATATTTTTGTCTCATTTTAGGTTTTATGGAATTCTATTTGAGCATCTTTAGTCCGCATAAAATTATTTCATTATCACATCTTTTCTCTATTCTGTGCGCAGTGTTGTTTGTTTTTATTATGGATCGATCACTGCTCTCTTTTAATGCGCCTTTTAAATGGAAGAAGCGTGAAGCACCTAAACGACGTAGTCATCTTAAAATTGTTGAAAATGACGATGAGAGTAATAAGAAAAATGATCCAAAGTATTGGCATTAGTGCCACCCTGTGATAGTAAGAACTACTAAAAATTGTTGGAGAGTTATTTGATATGAGATTAAAACTTGCTTTAGACGATAAAAAATTTGATGTAAGAATGATCGACCAGTTAGTGGCCGATGGTAAAATAACTAAAGATGAGTACCTAAAATTTTTAGCAACACTGCCTGAAGAGAAAGATAATTATAGTATTTATGATCCTGCTCATGCGGGCATTACCACTAAGCTTCCAGATGGTTCTGGTAACGCTTACAATGATGACGATGAGTTAATGGAACATTAATTTTTATTCTACGATAAATTTCAAAAAATAGATCTTTTTAATCACTTGAGCCTGTAGTTCTTCGTTGATCTTTGTTTTTATTCTATTTTCAAATAGAATTTTTCCGGAAATGGAGTTGATCTCTTCAGCTTTGAGTTTTCCAGCATTATTCACAATAATATCTAAGATATAAATTTTGTGACTCTCAAGTAGTTTAATATAACTCTCTTCTGTTGGTTCAATATTCATTTCCACCTCTAAAAAGCGGAGGCGATCATTGTCTGGCAATAAATTTAGAACCATTGATTCAAGTTTAAAATAAGGAATAGATACCTGTTTTTTTAATTGAGCATGCAGTTTTGCTTTCTCTTCCTCTTCTTTTGGCATTGGTCGTTTGTAGATAAATTCGGTATAAGAAAAAATGCCCAAGGTTGAGATAAAACCTAAAAGGTTTATTATGATAAGTACTTTGTCTAATAACGGTTTTCCAGTCATAAATAAATTATAAGTGGTAGCAAGTCAGAGTACAATCAAAAAGATTTGTAAGAAAGTGTCTGACCATCATAGAGTGGTAATATATTTTCATTACCATATTTTTCAATTAATTCTTGGGTTAATTCTTCGTGATCTAACTGATGAGCTATATGAATGAGGCCTGAAAATTTAGCATTAATTGTTTCTAAATAGGGAAGAGCTCGTTCTAATGTTAAATGGGTATCATGAGTACCTTTACGAATACAATCTAAAATCATGATATCAAGTTTTTTATTTTTAAATTTTTTTAATTGCTTGGGATTAAATTCATGAATATCAGTAACAAATCCTAGCGTTTCATGGATAAGTCCTAATGTGGTTCCATAGCCATGGGGAAACTCAAAAAATTCAAAAATTTCATTTTCAATAATAGTAGGTTTACTAAAATCATCGATAATTTTTAATTCGAGACTAGGGATACCTCCACCTAAAACCGGACGGTCGGTTGAGTAAAGTTTATCTTTTTGAAAAATGTAGGGAAATCGTTCTTTTAAATTGTTTGCGCATTTTTGTGTAGTATAAATGGGAATCACTTTTTTACTACTTAGAAAACAGAATGGACGTAGATCATCAATTCCGTGAATATGATCAGCATGATCATGGGTGATAATGACAAAATCAATATGTTTAATTTTATATTTAAGTGACTGGTATCTAAAATCAGGAGTTGTATCAATAAGTACCTGTTTTCCTTTTTTAGTTTTGAGAAAAATACTTGTGCGTAATCGTTTGTTTTTAGGATTAGTCGAGGTGCAAACTGCACACTCACAAACAGACATTGGTACTCCAGTACTAGTGCCTGAGCCTAAAATGAGAACTTGATTTTGGGATAAATGTTGCATAATCGTAAAATTCTTTTATCCTAGAATACACATTCATTCAAGTCTTAGGATACCAGGAGATAACTGTGTTAGATACTATTTTAATTATTCTGCTAAGTTTTTTCTTCATAACATGTGCCGGACCTAAAGCAAAAAACAATAGTGAAAATGAAGTGAATTATGGTTCAAAAGCTAATCGAAAAATAAGCAATAATTTAAATGAAATTGAACTTAATCTATCCGTAGTTAAAAAGGTTTTACCTAATGGCTTGACGGTTATTTTAATGGAAAATCACCACCTTCCAATTTTTTCATATTATACATTTTATAAAGTTGGTGCCGTCTATGAACAAAAGGGAATTACTGGTTCAGCTCATTTTTTAGAACACTTAATGTTTAAAGGTACTAAGAAATATCCACCGGGTTCATTTGATAAAGTTATTGAGGGAAATGGTGGGCATAATAATGCCTATACTACGCTTGATTTAACTGTCTATCATGAAGTACTTCCCATAAAAGTGATGGATCAAATTATTGAAGTAGAAGCCGACAGAATGCAAAACCTACTTTTGGAACCTGAAGCTTTTGAAAAAGAACGAAGTGTGATTTTAGAAGAGCGTAAATTACGTTATGAGAATTCGGCCAAAGGACAGTTATTTCAAAAAATGTTAGAAGAGGTTTATGTTAATACACCTTACGGTGGATCGGTTATTGGATCTGTTGAAGATTTAAAAAGTGTTACTCGTGATCAAGTATATAAATTTTTTAAAGATTACTATGCGCCTAATAATGCGATCTTAGTCGTGGTAGGTGATTTTGAAGCGGGTGATGTTTTAAACAGCATTGAAAAATTTTATGGTGGTATTTCGGCTTCGCCTCAAGTGGAACCAACTATTATATCAAGATCTGATCCTAAACTTTTTAGACATCAAGGCAAATATAAAAGAGATGTAAAAATAAAAGGTGAGGCTCCGGAACCGATTTTTGCTTATGCGTTTCCCTCTGTCAAAATAGGTGATAGAAAAGGATTTGTTTTAGATCTTCTGGGTGATATTTTGGCAGGCGGAGAGAGTTCCTATTTAATTCAAAAAATGGTTAAGAATGAAGCACCTCTACTTCAAAGTGTTGATGTCAGTAACTATTCTTTAAATAAAAGTGGAACTTTTTTTATTTCCGGCGAATTATTAAAAGGCAAAGATTTAAACGTAGTTAAAAATAGTTTAACTAAATATTTGAAAAGTGCTTGTAGAGATGCCATCAATGAACGCGAAATTATAAAAACGAAAAATAAATATATGGTTAGTTTTTTTAAAAAACTTGAAACTAACGCAGGTCTTGCAAGCTTTTTAGGTGCTTATGAAGTCAATTTTAATAATACTGATTTTTACAAAAAAGAGTTTGAAATTATAGAGTCCATTACTCCCAACGAGGTGGCCAATGTTTGTAGGGAGTTATTTAATAATATTAACGGAGGTCTCTTTGTTTCAGTTTGGAATAAACATGCAAAATAGATTTTTATTTTTCTTTCTTTTAATCATATTAAGTCTGAATAGCTATGCTTCACTATCAGAAAAAATTGAAAAATTTGTATGGGATGACTTAGAGGTTGTTTGGATAAAAGATAATCGATTTCCCACTTACGCATTAACCGTCTATTTTGCCGATGGTGCTCTTAGTGATAATCCTGCCTTTATGGGTGAAACTGAGATGATGTTTAATCTTCTTACTAGTGGATCAAATAAATATTCACAGAAGCAGATTAGTGACACTTTGGATTTCTATGGTGCTAGTATTGATACTCAGGTTACTCATGAATACTCATCAATGGAAGTTTCTGGTCTAGTAAAAGATGTTGTTCCAACTATGCAAATGGTTTGTCACCTCTTCAATAATGCAAATTATCCTAATAATGAGATTAAAAATTACAAGGAGCATTCATTAAGTGCATTAGACGGTATAGTTATAAACCATTCTGCACTTGCTAATCGAATTTTTCGAGAGGTCTCGTTAGAGAATACTCCGATTGTTAGACCAACTGAAGGGTACAAAGCTACTATTAAAAAAATCATGCAAAGTCATCTTCGTCAGAAATTGGACTATTTTAATAGACAAGTTTCAAAAAGAGTCTATTTAGTTGGCCCAGATACTCTTGATGTAGTTAAAAAAGTTTTACTTGATGATTGTGGATGGAGCGGCATGAGCAAAAAAGAGATGTTTAAGCGGACAGTTGAGATTAAGAAAAATGAAGAAAGTGGTGAGCAGATTATCTATCTAGTTCCAGTGCCTAATGCTAATCAAGCTCAAATTAGGATTGGTCAGTTTTTGACTAAAAGTGAAGCTAGTGAAGAGAATCTGATGCAATTAAGTGCCTCCTTTTTAGGTGGTGGCTTCTCTTCTAAACTAATGCAAGAGTTGCGAGTTAAACGAGGTCTTACCTATTCAGCCAGTGCCTATGCTTCAGCTCAAAAAAATTATGGAAGATCTGGTATATCCACCTTTACTAAAAATGAGACGATTAAAGAGGCGTTTAATACTATAAAACTGGTTTTAGATGATGTCTCTCGTGGTAAATTTTTAGAAGATGAGTTTCAGCTAGTAAAGTACTTGGCGGAGGTTATTTATTTGGATATGAACAAAATGGTGATTTTATAAAAAATATCATCTACTTTGATCATATGAATAGATCTTATGATGAGCTTTACAATTTTCCTGATAATATAAGACGAATTTCAAAAGATGCTATGGTGGACTCGATTAAAAACCTTTTTTCTTATGAGAAGCAGAAAATTGTAGTTGTTGGAGATGTTAAGCTTTTAGATTCGTTGAAAACACTAGGTAAAGTGGTCGTGTTAGATTACAAAAAATATTTATAATGAGTGAAATTCAGAATTAACTCGAGCCCCGGGATAGATAACTAAGTTTTCTGAGCGAATTTCACCTTCAACTAATGAATCAGGTTCACAGACAAATCTATTTTTACAAATGACATTTCCAGCGAGTTTTCCATAGACGATAATTGAACCAGTTGATTCAACTTCACCATCAATTTGTCCAGATGGTTCAATAATTAGAACATCAGTAGAAGAGGTTTGAAAAATTTTACCTTGAATTTTGCCATAAAGGTGAGTCGTTCCACTGAGTGTAATGTCACCTTTTATAACAGAATTTTTGCTAATATAGCTAAAATTTTTTTCCTGGATATCTACAATATTTTCCATAGTTTTTAAGGTTTTTGAAATGATTCAGTCAATAATAGATCACCCGTGCGATTGAATACATAAATTTTAAAAGTTAGATCTTTGATGTTTTCTGTGATTTTACTAAAGTTGGCATCCACCGGACGAAGTCTTGAAATCATGAAAGATTCACCTTGAGAAAATTGAGCTGATCCACTCTCTTTGTTAAAAATATTTTGCGGGTAAAAGAGAATGCCACTTTTTGACTGCATTGTAACAATGAAATAACCACTAATCTTCTCATTTTGAGGATGAGTATTAATGAAACTAAAAACTAATGAGATACTTCTAGCATCCAACTTAACATCCATATCTTTAGTTTTTAAAAACGAATTATTGGTTAAGTTCTTTGAATTTGGAATAGTTTTGACATATTGAGGAAGAGGTAATGTTGATGGCTGATTAGCAGTTAAGTCGGGTACTGGGATTGGCGCTGGTTGCATCTGTTCAACTTTGGACATTGTTGAAATAGCCGTTATTTTTTGGAGTAGCTCCTCGTTCTCTTTGAGAATCTTTTTCATTTCTAAAGCCATCTCTTTATTACGATTCTGAAGAGTTAAAACTTCGTTACTCTGTTTTTTGGCCAACATGGTCGGTTTTTTACTGATAAAATGGATAATATTAATTAAAATAAAAACAGTAAGAAAAAAAACAAAAGGAATTGTAACAAAAAATGTATAAAATTTTTTTTTGTTAAATTTAATAAACTTTGCAGACTTTTGGTTATCAAAAACAATAAAGGTGAGATCTTTAGAGGGTTGCTCAATCATTAATTAGTCTTTTTAAAGTATCGCATTTGTGGAGTAAATGCCATTTCGTTATTTGGTTTCTGGCCTAACTTTTCAAATACTTCTGAAATAATCTTCCAGTTATAGTTTTCATCTAGTTTTAAATAGAGTGTCTTTTTTCCGGCATCATCAATGGTGTTAGATTTATAACTTTGAATGAAATTAATGACGGTATAATCTTTGAAACTTAAAACATTAATGTTGGAAAATTCAATTCTAGGAGTTCCAGGTAGACTAAAAATAGACTTTTTATAATTTTTAAATTGACTGTAATTACCTCTTACGGAGTCTTTAAAAAGCTTATTATCATAAAAGGAAATATAGTCATCAAATTTTTTACCTTGCCAAGCGCTTTTCCACTTGTTCATTGTTTCTAAAATAGAATTTTTGTTCAGTTCCCAAGTTTTTTGAGGAAGCAAGGTTAAATCTTGAACAATAATAAATGGGGTAATATCGATTTCGATGTATTGTGATACATCTTTGATGTCGTTATTTTGGATAACTACACAACCTTTAGAATCTAACCCTTTTGCCACTCTAGAATCATCATCCGTTGAATGGAGCCAAATGCCACTTCCGGTTTTACCAAATATTTGATCGTAATTGTTGGGATAATTTAGAACAAATGCACCTGCACCATAAATTTTTCCCTCATTTCCATATTTGTTAAGAAGTTTTTCAGAGGAGAAAAAATCGGAAATTTTATAAAGACCCTCGGGTGTCTTAAGATCACCTTGAGAGGATTTATTTCCGGTGTATTTTCCAGTTGCCATTAAATATGATTTTACTAGCTGAGGTCTACCGCTTTTATTTTCAAAGAGATGTAATTGGTGAGTAGATTTCTCGGCCACTAATAGATGATGGGCAAAAAAATTATCCAACTGATAGGCAAATGTAGGGTAGAGATTATCATCAGCTTCAAGTTTAAATATGAGCAAAAAAGAGGTAAATATACTTGATAGTTTTATTTTCACCATACTCCTATTTTAGTGTCTAAAATTCTTTTTTTCAACTTTATATTTATTTAATGTGTTAATAATTGCCTAGAATATATGGATATTGGGAGTTTCTGTACAATATAGAGTGAGTAACAAGATAGAAATATTGTGGTTTGTCAAAAATGAGTGATAAAAAAAGTATTGAGACAATTTTAAAACAGCAGGGGCTCCAAAATCGGGCCTTAACGGCACAAGAGAGTACTTTAAAAAAAAACCTAGATGATAAGTTAGAAAAAAAATTTGCATTATTAGCTAGTAACGACGAGGTAACTTTGGACACCAATTCAAAAAATACTACAGCAGCCAACAACACCGTTGAGGAACCATTTGAACTAGAATTTTCCGTTAACGAGGCCAAGAATGAACCTGAAAAAATTAAGGAACAGACTGGTCCAACCTTGGTTACAATTAATGAAAATTCTGAAGGTTTTGAATTAGAAGGTTCTGAAGGTAAAAATGCTCCAACTCCTCAGATTGAGGTTGCAAATGAACTTGAAGAACGAAATGAAGTAAATCTAAATGATGAGATTCCAGATAACGTTGTATCAATTGTAGAAGACTCAACTCGAGAAGTATTAACCCAAAGTGTACCAACTGATAGTGGCGTGGTCTTAGAAGCACGTGCCGATGCAGGTGAAATACGAAGTCAAAGTAATATGCCTAGTGCGGAAGATTTAGATTATCCAGAATTAAGGGACTCTTTAGAAGTCTCTGCGGTTAGTGGCGTAGTCCCTGATGCTAATTCTGGTAAACATACCAACTTAAATCTAGCTAAAAACGATGAAATTAAATTACCTAAAAGTGAAGATTTGGAAATGCCAGATCTTAATTCTAAAAACGACGATCAAAAACTTTTAGAGCTAGATGCAGATAAAAATGGTGATGAGAGCTTTAGTGTTGAAAACGATAGACCAGTTTCTGAACAGAAAATAGTTAAAAGTAGTAATAAAGCAATTCCAGATGGGGCAGAAGATATTAAGCGAGTTCCTGATGCTACACAATTCGTAGCAAGTAATAATAATCGAAGTAAGATGTTTGAAACAATGATTGAGAATGAGCAGGTGTCACAAATGGTGGATCTATCTCATTTACAGAGCAATTCTAAAATTTTAAAAGAAGAACGTGAAAAACAAAAAGAACAAATATTGAATCTGGAAAATGAGTTAAGTGTGGTGACTAGTGAAAAAAATCGACTTGCTGCTGAGCTTGATGAAATGAAAATTGAGATTAAAATTATTAAGAAACGGTCAAGTGATGAGATTGATTCACTTAAAAATAATTTAAGAGTAGTCGAAGAGAAAAAAGATGTTTATAAAGAGAAAAATTCGATACTTAAAAAAGAGTTTGAACGACTCAATCAAAAAGTATTAATCGATTTAAATAAGATTCAAGAACGGGAAAAATTTTTAGAGAATCAAGTTGAAATGTTAAAGCTAGATGCTAGTTCGCAAATTGAATCACGTGATAAAAAGATCTTAGAACTAAAACGCAGAATTGATATTCTTGAATTTGATATGGATACTATTAGTTCTAAAGATAAAAAAGTAGTTGAAGAGAAATATCTACTTGAAAACAAACTAGAGAAAGCCATTAAGACATTAAGAGAAGCCATTGAAGTCTTAGAAGTAGAAGAGATTGATTTTGAAGATGAAAAAAAATTAAAAAGATTGAAGTCAGTTTAGACAATACTTTAGAGAAGGAATAGTCACGTGGGAGAAAAAAAATACACTGTAGGTGTTTTTGGATTGTCACATGATCTGACACTGGAAGTGAGTGACATTGTTAGTAAAATGGATAATGTCATTATGGGAAATTCGCATGTCTGTGAATCTTGGGAAAAATTTCCGCTTGATAGATTAGTGGAGACTGATATTGCTTTAATTGGTGCTGTAGGCTATTTAGGTCCAGTGGTAGAGCTTTTAGGTGCAATTAAAAAACAGAAAGCCAATATTGAAATTATTTTGATTAATTTTGCTCCCAACTATTCTTTGGCCATTAAAGCTTTACGTTTTGGAGTGCGTGATTTACTCCATTTCCCTAATGAAAAAGAGACTTTGCCTGAGTCAATCAAAAAATCAATTCAATTTATTGAAAATGTTAACCATTTTAACGAGCACAACGATAATCTCTATTCATTAGTTTATACTGATGATGTAACGGGGCTCTACAATCAGAGAAAACTTTTTATAGATCTAGATCAATTAGTTTATAAAGCTAATTCTGGTGAAGGTAATTTTGCACTGATGTTTATTGATATTGATAATTTTAAATCAGTTAATGATAACAAAGGTCATATTGTAGGTAGTCTGATTCTTAACTATTTGGCCAAAGAGTTTAGAAAAATTTTAAGAGAAACAGATCTAATTTACCGCTATGGTGGTGATGAGTTTATTGTAATTGTAGAAGATGTAAGCTTTGAAACAGCTAAAAAGATAGCCGAAAGAATTTTAAATGGAGTTATGAAGAAAAATTTTCATATTGATCGTGAAAAGAAAATTCAAATCTCAATATCAATTGGTCTTTCTATGGCATCAAATAATACCAACAGTGTAAAAGAGATTATTGAGAAAGCTGACAATATGATGTATCAAGCGAAAAAACAGGGTAAAGGTACTGTCTGTGTTTGGAAAGATTAATTTAAAATAATATTACCAGCCGTTTATTCTTACTGAACCCTTCATTGATAAAACTACTCCAGTTGAAACAATATCACCATTTCTTTTCACTAAAGATGCTTTACTTGTTGGTGTATAGGCATATCCTAATGTAATATAAGTTTTAGAAGCTTCTACGAGAGTATAGTATACCGGGTCATTGATATCATCTGCTACAATACCACAAATAGCTAGTGTTGGATAATCACTTGCTGTAGTGACATTACCGTCAACTCCT
>JAXLVO010000020.1:0-38630 GCA_046328975.1 Bacteriovoracaceae bacterium
CCTATGGAATTAGCAACCATATCAAAATATTCAAAAGATCTATAGCCTAGGCTCCCTTGGATAAATTCAATCAAAACTCCCATAACAATAAACGATAGGGTCACAAATTTAAAATAGTGTGGTTCATAAATTTGGAAAAACCAAAAACTAACGGCTAGATATCCAAAAAAATGGCTCCCTTTATCTTCCATTGGAACTTCATTGATAATTTCAGGTGGAGAGTACATCAGAGAAAGATACCAAATGGCACCAACAGCAACCAAACCAATCGCCAGCCAAATTTTTTTTAGTTTCAACTCTTTCAAAAATTCTCCAAAAATTTTTTAAGGAAATAGTAGATTTTATTTTTAATAATTTATATACTGATTTTATTATTATGAAAAAAATTTTCTATTCACCCATTTTTTTACTTATTTTTTTAAGCTTTTATCCAGCTGTTTCATTTGGAAAAATTAAACTTACGTTGAATTTAGTTCAAAAAGATGGCGTGGATAATAGTCTGTTTTTAGTTAACGAAATCTACTCTTCAGTTATTATGCTGGAAGGTGAGTCAACTACATTAAAGCTAAAAAATGGAATCGAATTTGAAGTTTCGGCTAAAGTACCAGAAGATTCAGATAAATCCAAGATCATAATCAGCACAAATGTTTTTAGAAAAAAAGAGGAGAAGAAGACTCTTCTTTTAAATCCTAAGCGCGAAACAACTTTTGGACACGCAGCAATTGTGCATCTCCAAGATGGACGAGGTATGCCAATCAATCTCACAGTGACGCCTGAACTTCTCTACGATTAGAAAATTTTTGGTTTAGTCTCTTTGCCATTTTTCTTTTTCATGACGATCGGTAAGATAAAATCAAAAAGCCAGTTAGGCAGCATTCTGTTTAGATAAGTTACTAATTTCATTGGAAATGGATAGAGATAAAGGGATCGATTCTGATAGATTGCTTTTAAAATATGCCAAGATGAATCGCGCACATCGACCATGAAGGGTAACGGAAACTCTTCGTGATTAGTCATAGGAGTTTTAATAAAGCCAGGGCATATACAGTTTACCTTTATATTATGTTTTTTAAGATCGACTCGCCAGCTTTCAAGTAGTTTTATCTGCGCTGACTTCGAAGCGCTATAAGAACAGGCCATCGGCATGCCTCTAAATCCCGCAAGACTTGCGATTCCCACTAATTGACCGTTACGTTTTTCGATCAGTTTTTTGAGATAGGGCCCAAAGGTGTTAACCATTCCAAAGTAGTTTACACTCATGATCTTGTGGTCAATCTCATAATCAAAAGTATCGGCTGGATTAACGCCACCAAGTCCCGCGTTAGCAATAATAATGTCGGGTGTACCCACCTCTGCTTGAACCATTTCAGCAATTTTTTCCATCTTAGCTAGATCAGTAACATCACAGAGGTGTCCGATCAGTTTACCCTCATTTGCCACACAGTCAGCTTTTAGCTCTTGCATCAACGGCTCTTTGAGGCCGATTGCAATGACAGTGCTACCTAAGGAGGTTAGCAGCTTAGCTAAATCAGCTCCAATTCCGCTAGTTGCTCCGGTAATTAAAATGACTTTTTTTTGATAAAAATTTTTCAATTTGACTACTTTATACTATTAATAACATCTTAGTATTTATAGAGAGCCCTACAAATGTCAAACACAGTTTTTAACTATTTGGATTTCAAACCAACTATCGAAGAGGGTGTTTTTATCTCTCCCGGTGCCTTTATCATTGGACGAGTGACGCTTAAAAAACATTCCAATATCTGGTTTAATTGTGTACTTCGCGGCGACGTTAACGAGATTGTGGTGGGAGAAAATACTAATGTACAGGATTTAAGTATGCTGCATGTGACGGCCAAAGATGCTCTGATCATTGGTAATAATATTAGTATTGGTCATAGCGTAACGTTACATGGTTGTACCATTAATGACTCTTGCTTAATTGGAATGCAAGCACTAATTCTTGATGGTGCTGAAATTGGTCACAGCTCACTAGTCGCGGCTGGATCTTTAGTGAGTCCGGGTAAAAAATTTCCACCCTTCTCATTAATTAAGGGGCGTCCAGCCGTCGTTGAGCGGCCGTTACGACCGGAAGAAATTAATACTATTACAAATCATTATAAGAGTTATACTGGTTACAAGGATATATATTTAACTGATAAAAATTTTAATGAATCGCTTAAAAAATATTTACAACCTTATTCTTAATCTCCTGAAAAAAATAAAAATACGAAGCTTAAAGTATGCGCTTCTCTTTTTTGCTATTTTCTATTGTATCTACACGGTAGTCAGCTTTGTTGTGACCTATCGATCAGTGGCCATTCTTAAAGATCACTATATTTTATCTCGTTATAATAAAGATGAGGAGGAGATTGATTACGAATTTACTACCACTAAACCTAAAGAGTGGGTGAACATTAAAGGACTAAATCGTGAAATAACCGGTGCCTTTGTGGTTAGTGAAGATTGGACCTTTTATAGTCACAATGGAATTGATGTTGAAGCCTTGAAAGATGCTATTAATGAGACCATCGAATCGGGCCAATATTTACGAGGTGGTAGTACTATTACTCAACAGCTTATTAAAAATGTCTTTTTATCTCGTGAAAAAACCTTAATGCGAAAAGGGAAAGAGATTCTCCTTGCTATGGAGCTAGAAAAACATATAACTAAAAGTAAAATTCTTGAAAATTATCTCAATGTCATTGAATATGGTGAAGGAATTTACGGTATTTACAATGCTAGCTACTACTATTTTAAAAAGTCGCCTTACGCGCTGAATGGACGGGAGAGTGCTTTTCTAGCTATGTTACTGCCTAATCCAAAAAAATATAGTAACTCCTACCGCAATCGACATCTCACTCGCTATGCTAGTCGCACGATTAACTCCATTTTAAATCGGATGAGACGGGCCCACTTTATATCTGAAGAACGCTATCAAGAATTATACAACTCCCGCTTTGGTTGGGAAGGGTAACAAACGCTTTTTTGGTTGCCGGATAAATTTGTGACATGCATACTTAAATAGATGAATATAAAACTCATTATTATGCTTTTATTGGTTTCAATCCTATCTGTTAAATGTGCCTCTCGTGGTCCTTTAATGAGTGAAGTGATTGATGAGTCTGATGCTCCCATTGATGACTTAATTGATGGATGGCGCGAGCTTATTACTTTTGTTGAAAATAATGGGCCAAGTTCCATAACACTTAAACAAGAAGAGTTTATTTTAAAAGTAAAATTAAGTGGCAACTGGAATTTAGAGATTCTGCCTAAAGATGCCTTCAGTATTAGTAAAATTAAAGAGCAAGAGTTTAGTGTCTATATTTCTAACCCACGTAAACTTTTTGATGAATCAAGCGGTCTTTTAAAGATGGTTTATATTCAAGCTAAACTAAGTAAAGTGGGCGGTAATAAGGGGACTGTCTCTTTAAGTTCTGATTTAAAATGTATGTATCCAATTAAATTTTACCAGCCATCAGGCATTCCAGTTGATTTTGGTAAAATTAATAAAGGTTACTCGTACGATTTTATTATTTCAGACACCAATGAAGTTAATTTTATAGGTGTAAATAAAGAGGATGCAATTTTCTCTCGACGTTTAGGCAGTTACGAAGAGGCAAATGTTAAAATTAGATTACAAGATCGCAAAACAGGTGACGAATATATTGGTAAAGAGGTTAAGATCCCAGCTTGTACGGCCAATGAAAAGAGTGCGGTAGATGAAGTTTTAATGTATCGAACACCCGGCCAGTGTGCGCGCCATTTGAAAACTAAAGGTACTAATTTTGAAATGTCTAAAGCTTCTAAATTTAAAGCCAGTGAAGTTTTCACTAATAATTGTGAAACCGCCGTTAAGTGTGTAATTAAGTCACGCTATGGATACGTGAAAAAAGGTAAAATTTTAGATGTTAAAGAGGTCGTAAAATCAGTTACGCTTAACCCTTATGAGGTGACTATTGTCGATACTAGTTACGATTTTGATGAGAGTTTGAAATTTGATTCTAAGATCTATTTTTCATCATTATATTCTAAAGACATCTTGCCAAAAAACTATGACTTGCCAAGCAATCAACCACTTATGGAGTGCGTCTGGCTACCTAAATAGCGGTAAGAACAAGATTCCGGTTGACGATACCGGTAGTGAACCTATATAAATTCTTTCGCAAATCTTTAAATGGTGACCGTAGTTCAGTTGGTAGAGCGCCAGATTGTGGTTCTGGTTGTCGCGGGTTCGAGCCCCGTCGGTCACCCCATTTTCATGTAGAACGAACCCTTGATTCTCGGATACACGGTGGTTCTTCTCCCTTAATGGTGGAGCACATCGCACATATCACCTACAGACATATAACAACTTCAATCGATAATTATTAAAATTTTTAAAACCGTAAGCACGTTTTTGAACCTGCTTAGCAACGTTATTAAATCCTTCAGTTCGAGCATTTGTAAGTCTATTTTCAAAATAATTCAAGATCTCATTTAACCAACTTAACAAAGTTTTTCGTAAAGTTTTAAGTTCTGGAATTTTGGTCAAGGCAAGCGCATCGGTAAGCTTGGTTAAAATCTTTTTAGCGTGATGAGCATTTCCGCATTGGTATGCCTTATTTATTGCTTCCTTAGTTAAATAGATCTCTTCAATTAAAAGAAGGATGTTTTTTAAACCTTTCATAGATTAATTCTCAGTATGTGGATCTAATTTAAACGAGTTTTTAAGCAGTAGTTTTCGTCGAAGTTTATGTTCTTTGGTTTCTGTTTTTATCTGCTTTAAATATTTTTGCAAAGTGGTTAGCGGTAATCTCACTACGTGAAACATCTGCTATTATTTTTGGATCTACTAGTTTGACAGTGGGTAGCCACTCGAAGTGATCTGAATCAAAGAGTTTTTCGATTTTCAAACGCTTGATGTGAATCGTTATCGTCGTTAACCATTCAAAAATTAACAAAATTTTAAATTGAAGGCAATGCCATTCCCGCCTTCACAAAATGGGAAGGGTTCGTTCGCCCAAAATTGAAAATTTGGCGAGTTTTAAGAGGTTTTGTAAATTAACCGTCGCCTGTAATTCTCAATATTCCTAAATCCGTAGGCATTTCTTTGAATGAGTTTTGCTACTCGGTTAAACCCTTCTGTTCTTCCATTGGTTAAAACTGTTTCAAAAAACATCAGAATCGCTTCTCGCCAATTATGAATTGTTTCTCTGAGTGTTTTTATTTCTGGGATTTTTGATGCCATCTGATCAGTAATTTTTATGAAAATTTTTCGAGCAAAATTCTTTCCTTTGATTCGATAAAATCGATGCATGGATTCTTTAAATGATAAACCTCTTTGACGAGAGGATTTTTGATCCAACCAACTATCTAGTACGCGCCCTAACATAAGGTTCTAGGTCTCGATTTTTTTTGAGGAGTAGTTTTCGGATAGGATTTTTCCTGCATCTCCAGTACTTAACTTTCTATAATTGTCCAGAATGTTATTAAAAGAGTCTAATCATGAAATCGATCAGCAATTATTCGAGCATTGGGAAACAATTCCCGCGAGTTTACGGTAGTTCTTAGAAAGATCTATAATGACATTTTTAACATTTTTCTCGTCCTGGAATGAGATTAATCTTTCATCGGCGAGTAATTCACTGGGCGAGCGACTGAAAACGGATTCACGTACTCTTTTATGGGAGTACTCAACAAAGATCGTGGCAAACTCACGATACCCACGTTTTTTATTTTTTCGTACGGCATGTTCATCAATTCCTATAGTTTGTGTCCCAGGGATTTTGAAGTTTTTACTTGAAGCTCCACAATTGTTCGTAAATCATCCAGAACTACACGTCTTGAATAGTTTTAATCCCATCGATAAAAATTTTATCAAAACAAAAATATGATAATTTTTTGTCATATTAAAACTGGGAGGAATTTATGGAACTAGAAGTATTAAGAAAAAAATTGAGTTCATTTAAGGGTGAAGATGGAAGGATTAGAGGTGTTAGCGACGATTTGTTACTTGAAGTGCTTGCCGCCTGGGAAACTTATGGTGGAACGGCCCGAGAGATTTTTACAAAAGTATTGGTAGTAGTAGAAATGGTATTGCTTCTATTTTAGGAAAAGCAAAAAAGATTAAAAGAGAAGGTGCCGTTATGCCATTTCAGGAAATAGCAGTTGAAGGTATAACTACTACTGATAATCCAGGTCAATTACTTGTGACATTGAAGTTTGTGATCAAAATAAAATTATAAGATTTAGAAAAGTAGATTCATTAATTGAATATTTAAAAAAGGTGGCGTAGATGCTACCCTCTCGCAAAATGAGAGTTTTTGCCTGTAAAGTTCCCACAGATATGGGGGGTCGTTCGACTCCCTCTATAAAAAGGCAAAAGATATCATAGGTCTGGATCCCAGGACGGGGCATATGTTTTTATTTGTTAATAAACATCGAAACAGAGTTAAAGTTTTATTCTATGATAGCACTGGTTTTGTTATCATTGCTAAACGTTTGGATAAAGGTAGATTTTCTCCATTCAATCCTTACTACAGAAAAAATATTATTTTAACACAAGCAGAATTTGCATTATTTTTTGAAGGTGCTGCTATTAATAAAAGATTTATTGAATCACCCTGATAGTAGTGGTTTCTGTGTAATTTGTAATAAATATTCGTGGGGAGTTAATATTGATTCTTTGTTATGAATTCGATTAACTATCCACGGGAAATAGCTTCTAGG
Source organism: Bacteriovoracaceae bacterium (assembly GCA_046328975.1). GTDB lineage: Bacteria > Bdellovibrionota > Bacteriovoracia > Bacteriovoracales > Bacteriovoracaceae > JAXLVO01. The sequence continues at coordinate 6,712 of JAXLVO010000020.1, forward strand.
ATTAACATTGTTTAATTTGCAAGACTGAACAATACTAAACAGAACTGCTGAAGTCAGGGCACCTTTTAGAGTGTGACCCATACCAGGTTTTCTACCAATGACAGGCGATCTCAGTTCTCGTTCGGAAAGATTATTATCTAGTGGAATATCAATATTATTAGTGCATATTGTGAGTCCATCATAATGGTTTAAACTAGTTGTGCTTTCATTAATCCACTCTCAGGCATGGCATCTTTCTTTTTAATCTCGCATTTATTTTTTATTTCTTCAAAAAATGGCACCATTTTTTTCTAAACTCTGGTTAACCTGTTGAATTAATTTCTTTGTAACTCCTTACGTTCCCTCTCTAGTTCTAAATTGTTCCATATAGAATTTAAAAAATCAATACACTCTTCAGTCCAAGTAATACTAGCATCTTTAAAATAGCGGTAGGCATGAGCATTACAGTGAACCTCAATAACGGTTCTTGTGTTTTTCTTCTTTTAATTTTCTAATTGCTTTACCATAACCAGCATACCCGTCACTCACTAAAAACTGTGCTTTAGATAGCTCTAGAAAGGCATAGGCAACGTCTCCTGACCTAGTATGCCGCTTCAAAATAGCAGGCAATATTTGATATAAATCCCCATAAATACCAATTACTGATTTCATCTCCCTCAGCATTTTATGGGGGTACTCGTCCGCTTGTAGAACTATTGTTTTTAATACTTCTTCTTTGATCTTTTCATAAACCAAATTTAAAAAATTTGCTAAATGGTGAGTTAAACCAATTAAACTTTGTGCCGGCAGTTCATTATTTAATCCAGCTCGAAATGCCATTTCTGCATATCTTTCAATGGGGATTAGATCACAATACTTTGAGAAGAGCAACGTCAATAATTAAACTATCACCATAGTGCAAGTTGGTACTATACTTGGTTCTGCCACTGTATTTATCATTGAACCATGACAGTTAAACAGTTATATTTAGGGCGTTTAATTCTAGTTATAAAATAAATTTTTGGTATTACTTCTAATTTTTCTGTTATCAAATAATCCAGATTCTTTCATCTCTTTATTGCAGCATGAACAAATAGGTAGAGGATCTAGTTTTACAATAGTTTCATTAACCTCAAGATTTGGATATCTAACTGAAGGTAATTTTTAACTTCTTCACGATCTTTACCGGATTCTCGTCCTTTAGGTTTATTAGTTGCAGGGGAATATTTTTATGACCTCTGCGACGCTCTTCTCTTTCTATCAATACTCTGGCCGCGGTAATTAAATTATCCACCGATGCATCTAAAGAACCGGCTCGTCATTACCAAGTGCTTGCTTGCTGGCGGCTCTATTAGTTTTTTTGGCGTTTTCATACTCTTTTTCTGGATCTATTTTTGCTATGGTTTTCATGCTGACTATTTTGATATTAATAATATAAATGGCGAGACAAAAATTCTTAAAAGGCATTCGAGGGGAAATTAGTTTTTTACTCAAAATAATACCTTTAAAGGGGTGATGGACGTAGGGTTCTGATGATTTACAATTGTTCATAATAAGCTGTGTGAACTAACCAAGAAGAGATCCCCAGTTGTTTTTCAACATCATGGAGATTGGCAAAATTATCTGCACACCACATGATGTGACGTCTGAAACGATCCGTGGTTCTAAATCCTTTTTTTATACCCGCAATAGGTTCAGTGAAGGGTTTTTTACAAAACTTGCAATAGAAGCGCCTTTTTTAATATTAAGCAAGACATGTCTATTTCTAATGGGTGAATCTTTAACTTGAATGGAAACATGATCATATATGGTTTTAGAAGGACTAGCGCACTTTGGACACACTTCGAAGTCAGATTGTTTAAAAGATCAAAGGTTAGAGTGTTTTTATTTGAATGATAAAATTTACCAATTTTAGTTCAAGTTGTAATGAATGGGTAAAATCAAGTTTGGGCATGAGTTTCGTTCTCCTTTGTAAAATAAAGTGTGGTAACTAAATTCTACAAGAGTTTGAAAATCATGCTCTTAATTCAGACTAATTAGCTCAAGAAATGCTGCCTCCCACTGCTAAAAATGAAGATCCTTGTTTTGCATTTGGAAAGTAACTTCCGAGCAAAGCTACGATAACTTGACGAGAGATCCACTTCTAGCATTTTCACATTCTCTCTTCCTTGAATATAACTTAGCTGTTGTTCTAGTTCTCCTATGGTTCTGGTTGGAAGAACTTCTTTTAATCGTTTGTTATTATAATCAACTACCATAGTGACAAACTCACGATGTCCGTATTTTTTGTGAATAAAGGAGTGTTCATCAATGCCTATAGTTGTAGGCAGGGGATTGTTTTTGTTTACGCCATTCAAGCTCAAGCTGGGTATAGTGGCGTTTATAAATCGTTTTATTCCCCACACTAGTGTGACGAGAAACCTGTTTTAGATTGGCAAAGCGCTCAGAAAGATAGAGTATCTCTCGTTGCATTCTTTCGGTTAATCTAGCTCTTTGTAATACCAGGAATAGTGGATCTACTAGTTTGACGGTGGGTAGCCACTCGGAAGTGATCTGAATCAAAGAGTTTTTCGATTTTTCAAACCCTTGATGTGAATCGTTATCGTCGTTAACCATTCAAAAATTAACAAAATTTTAAATTGAAGGCAATGCCCATTCCGCCTTCACAAAATGGGAAAGGGGTTCGTTCGCCCAAAATTACAATTTGGCGAGTTTAAGAGGTTTTGTAAATTAACCGTCTTCTTAATTCTCAATATTCCTAAATCCGTAGGCATTTCTTTGAATGAGTTTTGCTACTCGGTTAAACCCTTCTGTTCTTCCATTGGTTAAACCATTTTTCAAAGAACATCAGAATCGCTTCTCGCCAATTATGAATTGTTTCTCTGAGTGTTTTTATTTCTGGGATTTTTGAGAGTGCCATCTGATCAGTAATTTTTATAGGGAATTTTTCGAAACGAAAAATTCTTTCCTTTGATTCGATAAAATCGATGCATGGATTCTTTTAAATGATAAACCTCTTTGACGAGAGGATTTTGATCCAACCAACTATCTAGTACGCGCCTAACATAAGGTTCTAGATCTCGATTTTTGAGGAGTAGTTTCGGATAGGATTTTTCTCCATCTCCAGTACTTAACTTTCTATAATTATTAAGAATATTATTAAAGAGTCTAATCACATGAAATCGATCCGCAATTATTCGAGCATTGGGAAACAATTCCCGCGCGAGTTTACGGTAGTTCTTAGAAAGATCTATAATGACATTTTTAACATTTTCTCGTCCTGGAATAGAGATTAATCTTTTCATCGGCAGAGTAATTCACTGGGCAGGAAGCATTTAAAAACAAGTTCACGTACTCTTTTTTATGGGAGTACTCAACAAAGATCGTGGCAAACTCACGATACCCGTTTTTATTTTTTCGTACGGCATGTTCATCAATTCCTATGGTTGTGTCCCAGGGATTTTGAAGTTTTTTACTTGAAGCTCTAATTGTTCATAATAAGCTGTGTGAACTAACCAAGAAGAGATCCCCAGTTGTTTTTCAACATCATGGAGATTGGCAAAATTATCTGCACACCACATGATGTGACGTCTGAAACGATCAAGTAGTTCTAAATCCTTTTTATACCCGCAATAGGTTCAGTGAAGGGTTTTTTACAAAACTTGCAATAGAAGCGCCTTTTTTAATATTAAGCAAGACATGTCTATTTCTAATAGGTGAATCTTTAACTTGAATGGAAACATGATCATATATGGTTTTAGAAGGACTAGCGCACTTTGGACACACTTCGAAGTCAGATTGTTTAAAAAGATCAAAGGATTAGAGTGTTTTTATTTGAATGATAAAATTTGCAATTTTTAGTTCGAAGTTGTAATGAATGGGTAAAATCAAGTTTGGGCATGAGTTTCGTTCTCCTTTGTAAAATAAAGTGTGGTAACTAAATTCTACAAGAGTTTGAAAATCATGCTCTTAATTCAGACTAATTAGCTCAAGAAATGCTGCCTCCCACTGCTAAAAATGAAGATCCGGAATAGTTTCAGTGAAGACTTTTTTACAGCCATATTTTTGGCAACGAAAACGTTTTTTGAGAACTTTAAGCATCTTCTGTTTTTGACCATGAGGAGCATCTTTAATGTTAACCCACCTGCGGTCATGAACGGTAGAAGTTTTCATAGTGCAAAAAGGACAAATATCCCATTCTGACTTAGTTGAGCATTCGAAAGTGACAATTTTAGAACTACGGTCATAGCTAAAATCCGAGAGTTTTAGTTTCGGGAGTAGAATAAAACTAGTAAGATTACTTTCAGGCATAGGAACTCCTCTTGGTTAAAATTAGTTGTGGTAAACCAATTGTAACTGAAGTTGTTTTTATGCCTGTTTTAAGTTGATATGATGCAATGAATACACCATTAAGGGTGAAGAACGATAAAATCTACACTGAACTACAAATTTTTTTTTCTGACTCTACAAAAATCAGCATCATTATCAACTGAAACAGAACATAATTTTTCACAACCATTGATTACAATTGCTATACCAATACAAAAACTTGAACCAGCCGATGAGCCTCTATAATCATAAGCATCAATATAAAAGGTTCCAGATTTAGATCCACCTCCATGAAACTTGCAAAAATAGGCCGTGGCAGTACCATCAAAAACTTCACAATGAATAAATTCTTCTGCATTTGCAAAACCTGCTAAGGAAATAATAATAGTGATTATAAATAATTTAAGTTTCATAAATTGCCTCCTTAAAATGGTGGCGACTTATTAGTACTTAAATTAAAACAATGTAAATCTTTTTTAAATTAAAGAGCATTATTAAAAAATTGGTGTCGTAATGATTCCACTTGATTTGAATCAAATTTTTTTTCGATTTAAATTTGTATTTTTATAAAAGGCCTGCTAGATACCGACCGGTCGAATTTTAAAAACTAGGAGATTTTATGAAATTAACTCTACTTTTCACCACAATATTTTATTGTTGTCTCTCTTTTACTCTCTTTGCCAGTACCTATACTGCTCAAGAGATAGCTCAAGATATAGAAGCTGCTAAAAAAAGTGCTGTTAATGATTATCTTCTCGAGTTAAAAAAGCCTCAATTAAAAAACGTTGATATCTTTAAAGTTTTAGGTGTGGCTAAAGATAATAGTTGTGTTGAACGATGTGTTCAACGCTGTGATAGACCTTCGACTGACACAGGATCATCTGGTTCATGTTACTCAGCATGTTCTACTAGTGGTTGGAGTTTTAGCTACTGTAATGATAAATGTGGAAGAAGTCCTGACTGTTATGATACTTGTTCCCAAGCTGGTTGGAGTTTCTCTTATTGCAATGATAAATGTAAGTAGTCACATAAAAAGTTAGACAATTTTTTTGACGAATTCAGATTTGAGGTTAATGGCCCCAATTCCATCAATTTTGCAGGCGATGTTGTGGCCATCATCACTCTCAACTAATTTAATATTTTTGACTTTGGTACCTACTTTAACAGAAGTTGAGGCGCCTTTAATTTTAAGATCTTTAATAACGGTTACAGCGTCACCATCATTTAAAATATTGCCATGAGCATCCTTAATTTTATCATCGACTTCTGTTACAGTAATTTGGGATGCCTCTTTTTGAATCCATTCATGAAAACAGTCAGGGCAGATCCATAATGATCCATCAAAATAGACATTTTCTTTATTACATTTAGGACAGTTTGTTTCATCTTTCATACTTTTTTACCTGGTTAGTAAAGTTTATACTTTACGATTAAATTAGCTTTAACTCTTCTACTAATTTTCTAAAAGAAATAATTTTGAGATCTGGTTCTAATGTTCGACATTCATCTCCTAAATGAACTTGATACCACATAGGAATATTAAGTTTAGACTTTAAATATTTCAAAGAGGGCGATAGATTGGTATCATTTAGTTTACATTCAATAGCAAAAAGCGGTTTTTTGTTTTGAATAACAACGAAATCATTCTCCTTACCTGTTTCATCTCTAATAACTCTTAGCTCTGTTTTAAGGCCCATAACATCTTCTTGAAAATGGCAAAATTTAAGCAGATGAGAAGCTACCATATTTTCAAAACGAAATGAAGGATCAGGGACTTGTGACCAGTCCCATAAATAGAGCTTATTCGCTTTTTTGACGGCCTTAATTTTGTTCGACCCAAACGGAGGAACAAGATAACAGTAATAAAGTGAATCAAGAATAGTGATCCATCTTTTAACAGTTTTATCTGATACTTCAAGATCTTCAGCTAGCGATTTATAGGAAAGTAAATTGCCTACGGTATCAATAACTCTTTCTGCCAGTAGCTCAACTTTATCAAGATCACTTACATTTTCTAAATCACGGAGATCTACTTTAACTAGTTTTGAAACTCTTTGAAGATGCCATCTTCTCAATTCTCTCTCATCTTTAGCAATTAGTGGCTCTGGAAAACCTCCAAATTTAAATAGATTTTTTAGATTTTCAGGTGTATTTCCAAGCTCGTTTAGACTGTAAGGATGAATTCTGTAATAGTGGTAGCGACCAAGCATTGAATCGCCACCTTTTCTAAAAAGATCGAGTCTAGCCGAACCTGTAATAATAAATTTTTGAGTATTTTTCCAAGTATCGTAAAACCCTTTTATTAAGGATTGCCAACCTTTTTTTTTGTGGATTTCATCGAAAATAATGATCGGTTCATCTTTCGACCAAAGTGATTTTAAAATAACTCTTCTATGTTCTTCATTATCAAAATTAAGATATGCTGGATGGTTATCTTGAAAGTTTTTGATGAATGTCGTAGAAAGTGTGGTTTTCCCAACTTGACGGGGGCCACCGAGGAAAACCATCTTTTTTTGAAGGTCTTCTCGAATATATTGAGCATAAATTCTTTCAGGTAGTCGTTTAGATTTGTTCATAAATCCTTAAAAGTAATTCGGAGTCAACTCCATTTTACATTAAAGTAACTCGGAGTCAACTCCATTTTTCTTTATTTTTGGGTAATAATGATTGTTTTCAATTGATAGGGCCATTTTAAAGTATCACTATGTTTGGCCCTATCTCCTTCAGTAAAATTACTCCAAACTAAATAAAATGGACTAGGATCAATTAATTTTTCACCTTTAGTGAATTTGGTAAATCCATCTTTTCCACTTTCAGAATAAGCAAGATAGCCTGTTTTGTTTTGAGCTGCTTTAAGGAGATCTTGGATTTTTACTTTTTGAACATAACCATCCAGTGAAACAAAAGCAATTGTCGAAGCATTTCTCCAATCTTGAGTAAAGTAGAGATCTAATAATTCAAAAAAAGGGTAACCTTTGTAACTTATTTCCATTCCTCGCCAAGCATTGTAAAGAGCTTGGTCGATGGCTTTGATTTGTTTTTTATTAAAGTGAAGTAGACCTTTGTGAAACTCTTTTGCATTAACTTTAGCGATTAATTTAAGATTAAGTTTAAATTCTAAACTTGCAGCATTGCAAATGGCTGAAAATGAGATTAAAAATAGTAAGATAATTTTATACATTAAGGGATACTCTATTTAATTGTTTTAACTAGATCACTTAAATATTTGCGAGCGAGATAGTTTTTGGTTACGCCCTCAATTCCATCGACAATTTCGCAAAAAATTGAATCCATTGAACAGCTAACTATACACTCTTTGACCACTGGTTTTTGATGAATTTTCATTAACGATTTTTTTTCACAAGCGGCTACATAAATATCTTTTAAACTAATTTGTGACGGATTTTTAGCAAGCTTAATTCCGCCACCTTTTCCACGAAAGCTTTGGATGAGTTTAGCTTCTACTAAGAGTGCTACTAATTTTCTTATAAAGGTTGGATTGGTTTTTAGGACGTCAGCTAGCCACTCAGAGTTCATGAGCTCATCTTGGTGGTAAGCCATTGTAACCATAATTTGAACGCATACTGAAAAACGTGTATCAACCATGCTTAAGTTTAGCATAATACTGAGTTTTTATCAAAATGTATTTTTTACTATTGCATTTACCAAAATTATAATGTATCTTTAAAAACAACATTATCAACGGAGATGTGCCCGAGTGCTTAAGGGAACGGCTTGCAACACCGTCATCGGTGGTTAAAATCCATCCATCTCCTCCAATAAAAAGTGAGTAATTAATGAGTATTTTAGCTAAACCTTTAAAAGTAGGTGCTTTAACTTTACCGAATCGAATTATAATGGCGCCTTTAACTAGAGCGCGTGCTATTAATCAAAGGATACCTAATGATCTAATGGCAGAATATTATGAACAGCGAGCTTCGGCGGGGCTCATTCTTACGGAAGCTACTTCGGTTGACCCAATGGGTGTAGGTTACGCTGATACACCAGGAATTTGGTCACAAGAGCAAGTTGAAGGATGGAAAAAAGTTACAAAAAAAGTGCATGATAAAGGTGGCAGAATATTTTTACAACTCTGGCATGTCGGGCGCATTTCGGACTCTCAATTTTTAAATGGTAAACAGCCAGTAGCCCCGAGTTCGATTGCGCCAAAAGGTTATGTGAGTTTAGTACGTCCGGAAAAAAATTATGAGACTCCTCGAGCGCTAGAGTTAAGTGAGATTCCAGGTATAGTGGCTGCATTTAAAAAAGGGGCAGAGAACGCAAAACTTGCTGGCTTTGATGGGGTAGAGATTCACGGAGCTAACGGATATCTACTTAATCAATTTTTGCATGATGGATCTAATATAAGAACAGACCAGTATGGTGGTTCAATTGAAAATAGAGCGCGCCTCTTTTTAGAAGTAACTGATGCTGTCATTTCAGTATGGGGTGCTGATCGAGTAGGTGTTCATATTTCTCCACGAGGAGATGCTCACGACGTTTTTGATTCTAATCCAGAAAAAACCTATTCATATCTGGTCAGTGAATTATCAAAAAGAAAAATTGCTTTTATTTTTGCTCGCGAACGTTTAGATCAAGATAGTTTAGGGGCAAAAACTTAAAGCTTTTTAGTGGAGTCTATATAGCTAACGAAAAGTTTGATAAAAATTCAGCGGAAGCGATTTTAGAAAGAGGAGACGCCGATGCTGTATCGTTTGGAGTTCTTTTTATAGCAAACCCTGATTTACCTAAAAGACTACTTGAGAGTTGCCTTTAAATGCACCTAATCCAGCGACTTTTTATGCTAAAGGAGAAGTTGGCTATACTGATTATCCTTTTTACAAATAAAAAAGGGGACAACGAGTGTCCCCTCATTAATTAACGACGAAATTTCTTCTGTGAGTGTAAATGTTAGTACAGATACCTTGAGTAACTGCTAAATCTTGCGGATTAACCAGGTAAGAGAAGTTGTAAATATCTTTTACGATAATTTTTCCATTATCAAAAAAGCCAGCAACGGTTAAAACTGATGAGTTACGTGAAGTCATCGTTTTATCACCCGCAAGAACATATAAGTACAGCCTGATATAATCGCTAGTTGTGACTGAAAGTATAGTATAAAAGTTAAATGAATCTTTAACTACGATTTTACCATTAGCAAAGAATGCTTGAACAGTTACCTTACTACCTTTTGAACTCCTTTTTTTATTCTCTTCGGTTCTCCCGACCATGGACGGCTTTTTAAACTAGCTCTAAAAAAGGTGCAACTGGTGCGTTTTGCACCATATAATTTTAACAACTTAACCTTTTAGCACATACCAAGATGTAATCTAGCTAGATATAATATTAATTTAAACTATGGAAAGAATCTCACAATCACATTTTTTCTGTTCTCGATAAACGATCATTAGATGAACCACCAGCATTACTTGTAAAATGTACGAACATAATCTTCAAGTTGGCTCGTGCTATGCTGAAAGCGGTAAGAACTCATTTTGGTAAGTCACTTCACGAAGAATTGCTTTTGCTTGTTGCGATACTAGTGAACCACGAGATCTTTAACACAAGCAAATATTTTTATGTATTAAATACTATCAGGAATTGAAGGCGATCAATTAAGCAGCAATAGAAACTTCTGAAGAATTCCATGACAAGTATAAATTTTATTAAAATGTTCACAAGCTTGAAATTATAAAGTGATAAGATTGGTTGCTACTCAACACAATAAATATTTAAGAGAACAACATTTGGTAATCATGAATTTAATCGTGCGAAAAATTCAATCGAAAATAAAGTCAAAGTATTGTAAAAATCCTGAAGTTGACTACTTTGTAAAAAACTTTATTCCCAGTTTTTCATTAACCCTCGATGAAATTAGTAAACCATTAGAAGGACTTAATTAATGAAGTTAAAAAAAACAGATGGTGATTTTGCTACATTCCTCATTCGCTTTATAGTTGGATATGTCTTTATTACTGAAGGTATTCAAAAATTTATCTATAGCGACTCACTTGGAGTTGGTCGATTTATTAAAATTGGAATTCCTCATCCAGAAGTGATGGCTCCATTGGTTGGTTCATGTGAAATTGTTTTTGGCTTTTTTATTCTAATTGGTTTTTTAGTTAGATTAGTAACCATTCCACAAATTATTATTATGTTAACAGCTCTTGCCACCACCAAAGTTCCTATATACCAAGAAAAAGGCTTTTTTACTTTTTCTCATGAAGCAAGAACCGATCTTTTAATGCTCTTTAGTTTAATTTTTCTTTTAATTAAAGGTGCTGGAGCAATTTCATTAGATCGAAAATAATTAATTATTTTATTTGATATAGTATGACTTAAATCAATTTATAGCGTTAATTTATCTTGTATAAAACATAAGATAAATTATGAAATTATCTGTCGCTTATAATTTTGATTTAGCTCTAATTGAGGAAATTAAGAAATTTCCGGTTCATGAAATTTATGGAAAATTACAGACAGATTTTATTGGGGGAGGTAGATCTAGTTATCTACTTTCGCATGTATCCAGAAGAAATTTTAGAGAGCATGTTCAATTCGCTAAAAAAAATGGAATTAGTTTTAATTATCTTTTAAACGCTGCCTGTTTGGATAATCAAGAGATTACTAAAAATGGTCAAAAAGAAATTTATAAATTATTAGATTGGATTAGTAGTATCGAAGTTTCAGCCGTAACTATTTCAAATCCACTTTTACTTAGAATTATAAAGAGACATTATCCTCATTTAAGAACTAGAGTCTCAGTTTTCACTTGTGTTGATCATTTAAGAAAAGCTAAATACTGGGAAGAAGAGGGAGCTGACATCATTTGTCTTGATTCACTTACCGTTAATCGAGAGTTTAAGGCCTTAAAAAATATAGTTGACCATTTAAAGTGTGAAGTTGAACTTCTAGTTAACAATAACTGTTTGCAAGCATGCTCATTATCTCCAGCGCATATGAATTTATTAGCTCACAGTTCACAAAAAAAACATCAAAATAGTGGTTTTGTTATTGATCATTGTGTCCTCGAATGTTCCAAACGTAAATTACAAGACCCTGTTAACTACATTCGATCTGATTGGATTAGACCTGAAGATATAGTTTATTATGAAAATCTAGGAATTAACCATTTTAAGTTGGTGGAACGAAATCTTCCTACGCCGGTTATGGTGGAAAGAGTAAAAGCTTATACAAGTAGAAATTACCAAGGTAATTTTTTGAATTTAATTCAACCTTATGGCCATAAAATCACTCCTAAGAAAAATATTTGGAGCAAATTTAAATTTTTATTTAAACCATTTAAGGTTAATGTGTTTAAATTAAAAATATTATTGGATTTAGCTGCGGCCAGAGGTATGTTAACCCCGTTATATGATTCTCCTGTTTATATTGACAATAAAAAACTTGATGGATTTATTCAGCGTTTTTTACATACTGGTTGTCGAAATATAAATTGTAGCGAATGTAAGCATTGTCACCGTTTTGCTGAACTAGCCATTACAATTGACCCTAATTACTCAAAACGATGCCTAGATCTGCATAACAGAGTTGATGAGGCCCTTGAAACTAGGGGTTCTGGTAAAAATTAAAATTAATTGCTTAAATTTTTTAATTGATGAATAATTTAATGAATGAAAAGAATTTTTTTTATTTTGTGTTTTTCTCATTTATAATGGAATATGAGTATATCTTTGCTCAATCAGTAAATAGTAACAAAATTGGTTATTTTTCTAATGTCTCTAATGAATTTAAGTCACCGTGGCAACCTGAAGTTAGACCTTGGCTAATTGGGGGAACTATTGCCACTTTAACTATTCTTGTTTTTGAAGATCAGATTGTTGATCCTACTCAGAAAGAGGCAAAAGAGGATCGACCTTTGGGAAAATTTAATAAAATAGGGGATTTGGGAGGAACTTTTCTACCCAATGCACTCTATTCCTTGGGAATGCTAGGTAGTTATTTAATTTCTAAGAATGAGTTGTCGCTTAAAAGATCAGGACAAATGCTTAAATCCTCTTTTTATTCCATTGCGATTTCGTCAGCTCTAAAGGTTACCATTAGAGAGCCAAGACCAAATAAAATGGATAGATTATCTTTTCCTTCAGGGCACACTACTTCTGCCTTTGCCTTTTCGACATATATAGCGGCTGAACATGGACTTTTTCCTTATGGAATTGCTGCCTTAACATTATCTACGTTCACAGCTCTTAGTAGAATGACAGATAATTATCACTATCTTCATGATGTTTTAGCAGGAGCAACCATTGGAACCTCTTATGGGTTAGGAATTGGCTACCTCTATAAAAAATTAGATAATGATAAAACTGTTTCACAAAGTTTTATTATAAAAAATAATGTTTCATTAATGCCACTTTATTCTTCAGATAGAAAAGAATTGGTATTTTTGATGGAATTCTAATCTGAAAGTAGCACTGTTTTTAGCAAGAAGCGTTGAAGTAGCAGTTTGTTAACAATCACTTTATTCATTTAGTCTCTCATGATTTAGATCAGAGTTATTTAAAAAAAAATATCATATATATTTATTCCGATATGAAAAAAATTACATAACGAATAATTTTTGGATTTTATAAAAATGAAATGGTTTTACTTGAGTATTGTTAGTTTCTTGATTTTTCAACAAATTGCATTGGCATATGAATCTGACCTTAAAATTTTTGCAGCTAGCAGTCTAACTAATGTTTTGGAAGAGATTAATCAGAAATATAAAGGTGAGCGAAAAATTAGTTTTAATTTTGGAGCATCTTCAAAACTTGCTAGTCAAATTACTGCAGGAGCACCAGTAGATATCTATTTTTCAGCTGATAGTGAATGGATGGATTACTTAATTAATAAAAATTTTATTGAAAAAACTACTAAGGAAAATCTACTTTCAAACTCACTGGTCTTAATTGTTCCAAGTGATTCGACAGAAAAAGTGGAATCAGTTAAAGATTTATTAAAAGGTTCATATGATCATATAGCTTTAGCCGAAGAAAATGTTCCAGCAGGTAAATATGCTAGAGAGGCTTTATCAAAGCTAGAGGTTTTTAATTCTTCTTTTTTAAAAAAAATAGTTAGTGCTGAAAATGTTCGCATAGCACTTACTTGGGTAGCTAAACATGAGGCACAGGCTGGTGTTGTATATGCTACTGATGCCTTGATTGAGCCTAAAGTAATGGTGGCACTTACATTTCCGAAAGATAGCTACTCAAAAATTGTGTACCCTATAGGAATAATAAAAAATTCAAAATTAAAAAAAGAGGCAGAGAAATTTATATCTTTTTGTAAATCAAAAAAAGCCAAAGAGATTTTCTCCAAAGCGGGATTTATTATAATTGAACATTGAATATATTTCTGCAGTGAAATTATCAATCGAGGTTGGACTATTATCAATAGTAATTGGATTTCCTTTTGCACTTTTTTTTGGATGGGTACTTGCGCGAAAAAATTTCAAAGGTAAATCTTTAATAAATCTTGTGTTGTTTATGCCTTTAAGTCTACCTCCAGTAGTAACAGGACTTATTTTACTCGAACTCTTTGGACGAGAGTCATACCTGGGTAAATATATGGTGAAAATTGGATTACCACTCTCATTTTCACAAAGTTCTGCTATATTAGCTGCTCTAGTAGTGGGTTTCCCTTTTTACGTTATGATGATTAGGTCAGCTTTTGAGTCAGTTGATGTTCGTTATGAAGAGATGGCACAAACTGTTGGTCTAACTCCTCTTAAAATATTTTTAAGAGTTTCATTACCTTTAGCATTTCCCGGAATTATAGCTGGTTCTGTTATAGCTTTTGCAAGAGGAATGGGCGAATTTGGAGCTACTTCAATTTTAGCCGGAAATATAGAAGGTGAAACACGGACAATTTCACTTGCAGTTTATTCACTTTTAGAAAACCCCAAAGGTGGTAATCAAGCAAAAATATTGGTGATTATTAGCCTTATTATATCATTTATTTCTTTAGCTCTTTATGAGTGGTTATTAAAGTGGCATAAAAAAAGATTAGAAATAAGCAATGGATAATTTTAAATTTGATTTTAAATTTAAAGTTCCTTTAGGAAACAATTTGCTTGAAGTTGATGTTAAGAGCAATGGAAGATTAATTTCATTGAGGGCTCCATCTGGATCTGGCAAAACAACTTTTGTTAAAACCATTACTGGAATTAATAAAAATTTTAGTGAGAAAAAAAAATTATTAAAAAGTAGAATAGGATATGTTCCTCAAGACTCTCTACTTATTCCAATTTTAACTGTTAAGCAAAATCTATTGCTTTCACCGTATGCTAAAGAACATCAAATAGCAGAAGTTACAGAAGCATTGTTAATCACGCATCTCTTAGATCGTAGACCAAGAATGCTTTCCGGAGGAGAAAGACAACGAGTAGCTATTGGACGAGCACTATTATCAAACCCTTCAATATTAATTATGGATGAACCTTTTTCAGCTCTTGATGAAGAAATTAAAAATTTGACGATTGCATTTCTTAAGCAATGGATAGAAAAAAATCAATGTGATTTAATTTTAATTTCACATGAAACATCTGTAACCAATAGGTTATGTGAAGAATTTTGGACAATAAAAAATAATAAACTAATAATGGAATAAACTATGAAACAATTTCATCTCACATCAACTTTTGATATTACTAGTTTAAAAAATATTAAGCTCATAGAGGCAATCTCTCGTTTTGGATCTATAAAGGATGCTGCTAGTAATTTAGGAATTAGTTATCGTACCGCTTGGAACACCATTCAGGTCATGAATAGGTCAGTTAATGGGCCTTTAATAGAAACGATTAATGGTGGTAAAAATGGCGGAGGCGCAATACTTACTATAGATGGAAAGAAAATACTTATAGAGTACCAAATGGTAATGAATGAACTTAATGTTTTTTCACTAAAATTAAATAATAATATTGAATTTTATAATTTAAAAAGGAGATCATTAATGAGAACTAGTGCTCGCAATCAATTTTTAGGATCAGTAATAAAAGTAAAAAAAGGTGCCGTAAATTCAGAAGTAGAGATTTTAATTAATGGAGGAGACCATATTATAGCTTCAATTACCAATGAATCTGTAAAATCATTAAAGCTGAAAAAGAGTGTCGAAGTTTGGACCTTGATCAAGGCATCATGGGTTATTTTAAGTTGTGATCAAAAAATTACATTAAGTGCACGTAATTGTTTTAAGGGTGCGGTTACTCACATTAAAAAAGGAGCTATTAATTCTGAGATAGAATTAAGTTTAGAAAGTGGAAATAAAATTATATCAACGATAACTAATGAGAGTCTAAAAGATTTAAAATTAAAAAAGGAATGAAGGCTTCTGCTCATATAAAGGCATCACATGTAATTTTAGGTGTTAATAATTAATTATACCACCTTCTAAATTAAAAAATTGACAAGTGAATCTATTTTTTAAAATGGATAAGGCTTTTTGAGACCTAATCCCACTTTTACAAACAATTATTGCATTTTTACTATTTTCGAAAAAATGACTATTTTTCTTTAGGTAATCTGGGTTATTTAGTTTTGATAACGGAAGATTAATAGAATTATTTATTTTCTTTTCTATAAATTCGTCGTTTTCTCTAACATCGATAATAACTGTATTTTCTTTACTTATCAGTGATTCCATTTCTTGTTTAGTAATTGAATTTTGCTTACATCTATTACTTGATTGATTGGATCTAAGTTCAAATGTTTCTCTAGATAAAGAACAGGTTTTACAGTCAGAAATTTTTTTGATTTTAAAACTTGAAAAGCTATTTGTTTTAAAGTCCAAGTGAACAATTTTACTGTTAAGAGTAGTTAGTTTATCATTTTGCAAAATGAGTTTGATAGTTTCAAGTGCTTGGTAACTACCAATTATTCCGGCTACAGGTCCTAGTATACCTGCTTCGGCACAATTTTGAATATTTGATTCAGGTATATCTTTATATAAACATCTATAACAAGCTGAACCTGAAGTTCTATTGTCAAAGACAGCAATTTGCCCTTCAAGTTGAGAAATTGAACCAAAAACCAAAGGAATTGCAAGTTTATAACTTAAATCATTTAATAAAAACTTAGTAGAAAAATTATCAGAGCAATCAATAATTACGTCACAATTTTTCGCAATGGAAATAGCGTTATCACTATTAATAAATTCATCAATCCAAAAGAGTTCTACATCTTTATTGAGATACTCGATTCTATTTTTTGAAATTTCACCTTTTTTTTTCCCGGCATCGTCACTTCCAAAAAGAATTTGTCTACCTAAATTACTTTTTGAAATTCGATCAGCTTCAACTAAAGTAATTTTTCCGATACCTGCTGAAGCTAAATAGAATAAAACGGGTGATCCAAGTCCACCAGCTCCAACACATAAAACATGACTGTTTAATAATTTTTTTTGTCCAATTAATCCGACCTCTGGTAGAATAATTTGTCGATTATACTGTTCGTTCATAGCATTTCCTATTTTTTAAAATCAACATCAATTATGATTTCTAGATTTTTTTGAATCCATGAAAAACTACCTTCCTTTCGATTTTCAATTAAATTTTCAATTTTTAAATAACTACTATTTGTAAGATTAAATTCAAAGTGGTTGTTTTTTAGTTGGAAATCATTATTTGAGCATATTTGGATTTTAATTTTTAATAAATTATTCATATCTATTGTGGTTTTTTGCTCAATGGTTTTCTTGGTCTTAAGTTCAATGAATTCAGTAGGGGATAATCGTAAGTTTATAATATTTTCACTGATTCTAAGTTTCATTTGTGGCTCCTGAAATAAAGCTATTCCATTCTGAAGGATAGTTGGTGTTAATAAAATATTGTGAATAATTGTTGGTAATTTTTTTTACAACTAATGTTTGGAGTAGATTTTTTATAGAACATTGTTGACTTGGTCCACGTAATAAATTTTCTAAGCATTCATTAGTATGGTTACTGTTTTTTAAAAGTAGTGGAAATTCAAATCCTTCGAAATGTGTTGCTTCTGCATTATCTGCAGCTAAAAGCAATTGATTTAAAATATGAGAATTTAGGTTAGGCATATCAACAGGTATTATTAATAAGAAATCAAATTTTTTATTTAAATTTAGTAAATTTTCAAATGAACTTAAGATACCTCCAACCGGTCCTCTATGTTCAAATCCATTTTTATCAATGATCGAAGGGAAGTGATCTCCATAGTCACCACTTACGTAGATTCTTTACAAAGTTTTTTCAATAAATGAAACGAATGTTCTAACATTGTTTCACCATTTAAATTTAAATAGGCCTTATTGGTGCCCATGCGAGTGGATTTCCCCCGCAAGAACTAATCCTAAAATCATTTTCATTTTTTCACTTCTATGTGTGTGTGCGAACAGAGGGTGGCCTCTTAGCCATTCAGTCTCTCCATTTTCGTAATATTCTTTTTTCCAAAATGGGAACTCTAACTTTAAGTTCCTCTAAAATATAGCGTGATAGTTCGTAGGCTTCATCTCTATGTTTACTACTTACAACTACTAATAAGCTACTTCGCGAATTTTTAGATTCCCAGTTCGGTGTAAATTGCAATCTTGAATTTTGAATTAAATTTTTCCTTATTAACTATTGTTAATAATGTCTTCTTGGCCAGTGGAACAAAAGCGTCATAGGCAACAGATACTACTTTTTTTCCATGATTTACATCTCTAACAATGCCCTTAAAGGCCACAAGTGCACCATGACTATCATCTTGAACAAACTCAAAAGCAGGCTCATCCATTATCTCTTTTTCGGATACTTCAATCATAATACTCATTTTATCCCCCACAAACTGGCGGTAAGATGGCCAAATTCATTATTTGGTTAATAATAAAATTATCGGTTAAGATTTCATCTTCGCTAGCAATGGCAGATTCTTCTACAAGTTTATCTTCATTGAAATTGCAGTTTAAGGCCTTTAAGTTTTTTTGAAATATTTGCTTAAAAGAGCTAACAGTAACTTGTTCTTCTAAAGTAATTTCTAGAGTAGGTGCTTCAAAATATTTTCTAAATGCTCCAAATATTCTTACTTTAATTTTAAACATAATGTCCTCCTAATAAATAGGTTTCAACTTTGATACCATTTTCAACAATTTCATTTTCAGGTTCTAAAACAACAAAAGCATTAGCATTTAAAAAAGAACTAATCATAAATGAGGCTTGTCCATCTAATATTCTAACTGTCCCATTTTCTAAATTCACTTTAGATTTGTAAAATGTTGTAAATCCAAACGGTTTAGTAAAAGAGTTTTCAAGTTTGAATTTAAAGTTAGTTAAAAATTTGTAAGAATACTCATTGATAAATGGCTCGATAAAAAAATGTACTCCTATAACACTTGCCATTGGATTCCCCGGTAGGCCAAAAAAGAACAAATTTTTATTATTAATATTAATTTTTGAAAAAAGAATTGGCTTGCCTGGACGAATAGCTACTTTGTGAAAATATATTTCTGACTTTAAATCTTTAATGATTTTAGTTACAAAATCAAATTTTCCAACAGAAACAGCCCCTGTTGAGATTATAATATCAAAGTTGCCCTCAGCAATTGATTCAACTGTTTTAAGAAAACTAGCTTCGTTATCAACTACATTACCCCAATATTCGACATCAACTCCCATTTTTTTTAGTGTTTCGATTAGATAACACGAAGTTGAATTTCTAATTTTACCTTTAGTTAAATTTTTCGTATCAGCGGTAACAACTTCTGATCCGGTTGAGAGAAGTGCTACTTTAAGTTTTTTATATACACCGATTTCATTTATGCCTAAAGCTGCCAGTGCCATTAAATCTTGCAGTTTAAATTGATGATTTTTTTTAAATAGAACGGTTCCTTTTTTAAAGTCCTCACCTTGAAATCTAACATTTTCGCCGGAATGAATAGGGGTCTTTATTTTAATTTTTTTAACTTTATTGGATTCATCTTTTAATGCGATAACATCTTCTGATCTGACTACAGCGTTAAATTGTGTTGGGATTGGTGCTCCAGTCATTATTTCTACACATTTAAACTCTTTATTAATGGTTGAAATATCATCACCAGCTGCTACAGTTTGATCAACATCAAATTCAATACATTTATTTTTAGTGTTAATTGCGTAACCATCCATGGCAGAGTTATTAAATGATGGAATGTTTTCAGTTACTAAAAGATCTTCAGCTAAAACTCTATTTAATACTTCACTAAGTTTTACTTTTTCAGTTTTTCTTTCTATATATTTTACTTGTTCACTAATTATATTTTGAGCCTCTTTGAAACTAATCATTGATTTTCTCCTTAATGTGATTTTTATGAATTGTATCCTCTTTTAATGATCCTATCGAATGTGGTAAAATCTTAAATAAGGCATTTACCCCTTCTCTAACGGCCTTTAAGCTTCCTGGTAAGGCAACAATAAGTGTTTTTTCAATAATTCCTGAGATACTTCGACTTAAATAGGCATTTTGAGTTTTCAGTGAACCTTCAGATCTTAAAAGTTCTCCAAAGCCAGGGATTTCTTTCTCTAAAATTGCTTTTAAAGCTTCAGGAGTTACATCTCTAGGACATAGACCAGTACCTCCTGTGGTCAAAATAAGATCAACTTTGTTTTCTTTTGAAAAACGGATGATCTCTTTTTGAATCAAATCGATTTCATCTGGAACCAGCGTAGTATATTTAACTTCCGCACCATTAGATTTTAAAAAATCTACAATATAGGGTCCAGATTCATCTATATAATTTTTTTGTTTGTTGTAAGCTCTACCAGAAATGGTAATTGCTGCGCTGATTTTGTCAAACAAACTATTTTTAACTATTGCTTCACTTGTATTAAAATGAGGATGGTGCCATTGTCCCGATTTTCCCCCTTCTTTATAATTGAGATAATTCCTTAATGAAAGATTTGGATCAATTCCTTTGGTTAAGTCATAGACACTAAGTAAGGACGCAGTTACGGCACTTAGCGCTTCCATTTCACACCAGTTTTTGCGTTACATACCACTTCGCTTTTTGCTTGAATAAAGGTGAAGTCGCATTAGCAGGATCTAAACTGAAACTCCAATAAATTTTTACGGCATCAATCATTAACGGATGACATAACGGTAATAAATTTGAGGTGTTTTTGCCGCCATAATGCCACTCATTTCTCCCATGGCAAGTACATCACCTTTGGGCATTTTCTTATCTTGTATTCTTTTTGCAGTACTAGTTAACATTCTAATCTTTCCACTAGCAATACATTTTCTTCTAGTAATTTTTTTCTCCAACGTCAATCATTGAAAAATTGGAATTATTATCCGCCGATGGCAGAGAGGGTTTGATTGTCTCCATAATCTTCCTTTTGTAATAAATGCGAAGCAGGTTTTAAATTTAATATTTGGATAAACTGTTTTTTTAATGGCTCTTTATCATTACTACTTTGTAAAAAATTTCTTAATGAGTAGTTTCCGTTTCCAAAAAGACAGAGTCGTAAGGCTCCATAAGCGTTAATTCGTAATCGATTACATGAGGAACAAAAATCTTTTGAATAAGGCGCAATAACACCAATAGTTCCTTCAAACTCCTTATGTGAAAAGACTTTGGCAGGACCATCACTTTTTTCGTTTTGGTTTGGTTTAAAGCCTAATTCGATAAGTTTATTTACAAGTAGCTCTGCACTTAAAAAACTATTTTTAAATAGTTCTTTATTGGTACCTGTTTGCATCAGTTCAATAAAGCGTATTGAAACAGGTCTATATTTTATCCATTGAAGAAATTTTTCAAGATCATCTAATGTACTCTCTTTTAACATTACAGCATTGGTTTTGACGGTAAATCCATTATCAAGGGCTTCATCAACTGAATCTAAAATAGAATTTAGACAGTTATGCCCAGTTAATTGATAAAATCTTTGAGGGTTTAATGTATCAATACTAACATTAATATATTTTAACTTGGTACTCTTAAGTGGAATAATAAGTTTTTTAAGAGAATGACCGTTGGTAGTTACTGCAATCTTTTTGATATTATTAAAATCTGAAATGGTTTCAGCTATTTTTATAAAATCTTTTCTGAGGGTTGGCTCACCACCTGTTAATCTAATTTTATCAAATCCAAGTTCATTTATTGCTGATGTAAGGTTTTTTATTTCTAAAATGGATAAAGGTTTAATTGATTCTTGAGGCTTGCAATAACCGTTCGGTAGACAATAAGTACATCTAAAATTGCAGGCTTCAGTTAATGATAGTCTTAAATAACTGAAACTTCTGCCATAATTGTCTATTAATTTATCTGAACTCATTCCCTTTCCAATTCAAACGGGAGGGATAACCGTTTCCAATTATCCCCTGGTAAATAAGTGCCAATCAAATTTGCACTCTTTACGGCCAAAAACTCATACCTTAGTTGGCTTAGACTCTTTAGCTAGGTTTAGTTTTACTTACAAGTGCCCTCTAATGCTCCACACTCTATTGATTCATTTTGAATTCTCTCAGTTGCAAACCACTCAAGTGCTAGTGGTTCAACTGTTAAAAATTTACATTCCTCTTCAACCAGTTTTGCTATCCAATTAAAGACTTGTGAGTAAAATGGACTTAATTGCACTCCAGGTCTTTGACTCAATGTTGAAGCAAATCTACCTAGATGATCTTTTAAAAATTTTTTTCTAGCATCTTTAACAATAGCCAAACCTTCCATTTCTTGTGCTTCGAACTCAAGATAGGCAGATTTAATCATAAGAAGAGCATAGAATTCCAACTCTACTGAAATATGATCATGCATCTCTTGTGTAGTATTTTCATCACCTAGATCAAATCCAAATGCTTTATAAAATCCAGCGATATCAGATAGCTCGTTTGCTTTTCCTAATGACCGGTTCTTTCCATATTCAGTTTCATAAATGGGATTAATGGAACGACCTCTATCAAAAATATCAATATACTCTGATTGAAGATCTAGCATTAGATCGTATTGAGAAATAGTTTTCTCAATATCATTTCTAAATTTAGTGGGGATGACTAAGGTCTCGTCTTGTAACATTGTTGTAACACTTTCTACAAAATAGTCATCCGGGTATGAAGTTAACAGAGATCCTAAAAGGAAACTCGATAAAGAATTTTTTTCACTAATCATAACTTTTCCTATTGTTTAATTTTTAACGTAGTCCAATCCATACTAATGCTTTTTCTGGCACCAACTTCTTTTAATCCACCTTGCCAAACGGCAAAGGCAAGAAAAGTATCATGACCAGGAATCAAACTAGAACCTTTTTCACGTTTTAAATCGCGCAGAAGAATGAGTTCCCACTCACCATTTTTCCAGACTCCGTTTCCGTATGTTGTATGCTCATCGATAACTGCAGTAGTCCCAAAACCTTCAGCGTAGATCTCATCTACACCTGTTTTACTGTATGATTGAGGGTTACCTGCGGCTTTACCATGAGAATAAACTTCTCTTTTTTCATCATCTAACCCTTTAATGTTGCCTGAGTCTTTAAACTCCATTGGATACATATCTGGATTCATATTAGGGTAGAGTTGTTTCATATCAGGTTTACCAAAATCACGATCTTTTTGATATTGAGCTCTCCAGTGAAAAAGGTGAACAGGATTCTCTTTATCACCCATTGTTAAAGGTGGTGGATCTTTGGCTTCTTTAGTTGGGAACATAATGGCAAGTGCATCTGAAAATTCACCTAGTTTTCCAGCTTCACTTTTCTCTTTATCTTTCCATCTAAATTTCAATGCTATTCTTTCTCCATCATGAACAGCACTAACAAAAACTGCAGATGTGGTTGTCTCTTTAGGTCTAGGTGCTATCATAGGTTGAGCGGTTAAATCGATTTGCACCTCTTTAGCATCTTTAAAAAGCGAATTATTTAAATTTTTAATTTCAAGTTTTGTTTCAATTTTATTTGCTTCAATATCTGCATAACTAATAGTGAAACTATATAGAGTAATGCTTATAACAAATAATAATTTTTTTATATTCATAACTTCTCCTTTCTTTATGGTGTATTATTTCTAATTGCACCAATTTTTTCATTGTACGCTGATCGCTCAAACATTGGTTCATGTACTGGAACTCTAGTAATCTCTTCATTTTTTTCATCAAATGCGTAAGCAATACCATTCTCAACTTTAAAGTTGTGAATAATACGATCAGAGCAGCCCATTAGTACCAATAATCCTTGAGCTACAGGATCATTTTCCAACGCTTTATATCTTTCAATGCATTCTTGAACATTGGGTCCAAACATCTGTTGTAGATATTCTGGGTCAGCATGAATTGGTGGGAT
Organism: Bacteriovoracaceae bacterium; assembly: GCA_046328975.1. Classification (GTDB taxonomy): domain Bacteria; phylum Bdellovibrionota; class Bacteriovoracia; order Bacteriovoracales; family Bacteriovoracaceae; genus JAXLVO01. The sequence goes on from JAXLVO010000020.1 coordinate 30,275, forward strand.
ATAATAAATATTAGGTTCTAATCCAAGTTGTGGATAGTAGGGTAGTGCAATACCTTTTTTATGAACTAAATAATCAACCGGGTTATCATCGCGAGCAGTCCATGGTGGATTAATAAAACCCATAATTCTAATTTTACCAATACAGTTTTGAACACACATTGGTTGATATCCACTTTCAACGGCAGGATAACATCCAATACATTTTTCACTAACTCTAGTATATGGATTATACATAGACTTTTTATATGGACATGAACGTACACATTCCCCATAACCTTTACAGCGAGATTGATCAATTAGAACAATGCCATCTTCTTCGCGTTTATAGATAGCTTTACGCGGACATGCTGCTAAACAAGCGGGATAAGTACAGTGAGCACAAGTTCGAGGTAAATAGAAAAACCATTTGTCATGAGGAAGAGTTAAGTGGTCACCATTGGGAACGTTACCCTTACAATCATCTTCTCCAGCATTGGGATACATCCAATCTTCATCTTGAGGAGCAAAATGAACAGTCGTTTCAGTATCCTCAGCTGCTTCAAAAATTGTTTTACCATAATATGGTTCTTTCTTTTTCCACTCTTGTTTTCCAAGTTTTTCAAGTACTCGCACATCCCAAGCAAGTGGATAACTACCATAAGGCTTCGTTTCCACATTGTTCCAAAACATATACTCTTGACCTTTACCTGAAGTCCAAGTTGTCTTACAAGCAATAGAACAGGTTTGACAGCCAATACATTTATTTAAATCAAAAATAATCGACCACTGTTTTTTTGGTCTCTTCTCATCATAGGGATACTCCATCTCTCGATTAATTTGCCAATTTTTAACTCGTGCCATATTTCACTCCTTAAATTAATTATTCAATTAAACTTTTTTCTTCATAAAGCGGCCTTTCAAGTACTCCCTCATCGCTTTATTTTCATAAGTTGGACGGTAACCTAATTCCGCTGGTCTCCATTTACCTTTTCCATTTAGTCCACCAAGATCGGCTTTTGTGAGTTTCACAAAAGATTCTCTTGGAGCACCTACTGGACAGTGTACATCGGGAGCAAAACCAGTTTCCATTCCTTGTCCCATGAGTCCTTTATGAATGAGTGTATCAGTCATTAACGTTGGTTTAAGCCAGGCACGAGTGGCACTCTGATGGCTTCCTGTTCGATACATTGATTGATAATTAGTTTCAGGATTTTTAGCAAGACCATCTTCACGAGTCTCTTGGCCTTTCACACTTCCAAAAGTGGCTCCATACATATTGTGCCAAGTTCGCGCAATTCCTCTTGGCGTTCCAGGATAGTATCTTGCTCGTAGAAGAAGTCTTGCTACTTTGTACTCCTCTGGACGATTTTGCCAACCTCTGAATGGTCTATCTTCAGTGTCCGCATCAATGTGAACATAGTCTCCATCTTCGACATTCATAGCTTTAGCATCTAATGGATTTATATCGACGTACCCTTCTACGTTTGAAGGCATTCTTTTATCATGTCTATAAACATCACCAAAGGGACCAAACCAAATTGAAGTGTAATCGGTATCAACTGGAGTAGAGTGAGCTCCGTGGCGATATTTAGGTGTGTGGTAAACGTGAGTATAGAGTTTTAATCTTAGCGGATGTTTTGATTTTAAGAGTTCACCTGTCGTTTTTATTACATTTCGAGTTTGTCTAGCTTCACTTGAAAGATCACTTGATTTAGATCCCCAATCTTCAGGTGTTTTTGGTCTGATCGCCTCATGAGGTTTTGCTACAATAACATTTGGTTCATACGGAGTTGCATCTACTGGTTCACGGTAAATAGGAATATTTTCTCCGTTATCAATGAACGCTTGTTCAAATCTATAAAACTCTAAACGTCCCGATTTAGTATGCCAAGGCACTTCTGATCTTGACTGTTCATAAGAAGATATTCTTGGATAAGTTCTATTATGAATCAGTGCTGGGATTCCCTGTTTTGCCTTCTCTTCTAGTTCAGAAAACTTATACCCTTTTAATGTAAATGAAGCGTCGATAATTCGCTGCAAATATTCATCGGTATTATCTTCAAGTGTAAATCTCCAAAAATCAGCATAGCGACTATCATCTAAAATATCGCCCATTTTTTTTGCAACACTCGCAATAATATCAATATCAGCGTGAGTATCAAATATTCTTTTGAGTGGTGTTCGTGGAAAAACTTGAACAAATGGATTAGTACCAGATCCACACATATCAGGAACTTTAAATTCCGCCCATGAATCACATGCAAAAACAATATCAGCATATTCGCAAGATCCAGTCCACCACCAATCAGAGTAGGCGATAAAATCGAGCTTTGGTAAAGTATTGTTAACTACATCATAGTGCCATTTAATGTTCCCAATGACTGAGTTTGAGTTATTAAGCCACATGGCTTTAGTTGGAGTTGGGATGTGACCGTGCCCGGTAAACATTTTATTTCCAGATTGCAAAGGGCGATCTCCATAGTTAAAATAATGGAGAGATTCATAAGTTGAATATTTTTTAGTTTGTATTTTCCCTCCCGCATTTAATTGAATGTTAAAGGGATCTTCCATTGTGTATGCTGGAATACCTCCAAATAGAGGTGCTCGATAGTTACCAGAGTAACTGCCCACATTCCCACCCGCAAAACCAATATTTCGACTTAGGGCAGCTAATAAAAATATTGCTCTATCTTTTAGATCTGAATTAAAAAACTGGTTTGGTCCCATGCCTGTAGCAAACAGTGTTTTTTCTGGATTTTTATAGATGGCTTCAGCCAAAGAGATTACGGCTTTTCTTGGTGCGCCCGTTACATGTTCAGTCTGCTCAGGTGTAAAGTTTTCGTTGAGATACTCTTCGATTAAATTAAAGACGGTTCTAACTTTAATCTCTTTACCATCTTTTAGTTTTATTTTTCCAGTGAAGCTTAAATCTGGTTCAATATTTTTCTTGGTAAAATTATTTCCAAAATCATCACGAGTTACCGCAACTAATTTCTTAGTTTTCTTATCTCTTGAATTAAATAGGGCTTGGGTTCTTTCTTTAACTCCTCATTTACAAACTGTCTCTTTTGTTGATTAGCTATTGGTGGTTTTTCACCTTTCTTGATGAAATCAATATTGTCAATTTCAGTAGCAATATATCCTTCAATAACCTCATCTGGTCTAACTGGTTGTAGTGTATCTATTCTCACAAGAAATGGTAAATCTGTATTTTTTTCTACCCACTCTTTATCAAACCATTTACGGCTAATCATTACTTGAGCCATACCATAGGCAAATGCGGCATCTGTTCCTGGACGAATGACAATCACTTCATCTGTTTTTGAAGCAGTTGAAGAGTATTCAACTGTAATTGCAACTGTCTTGGCACCTTTAAGTCGGGCTTCTGTTAACCAGTGTGAATCTGGCATTTTCGTTGTTATCCAGTTCATTCCCCAAACTAAAATAAGTTTTGAATATTCTGTTGCGAATAATTCAAAATCATTGGTTTGGACTCCTGTAACCATGGGATGGCCAGGAGGTAAATCAGTGTGCCAGCTATAACTATCCCAACCTTTTCCACCTTTAGCGTGATCTGGATCAACTTTTCGAACTTTGCTATCAAGCAAAGCTAACATTTGAGAAAATCGATAGAGACCATAAATTCTAGTTGCACCTAAGAAAGCCATTCCTCCTCTAAACTTAATAGTCTGTGTTCCAGCCTCTTTCATCATGTGAATCATTTCATCGTTATACCCTTGAGCTTTTAAAAGTTTAGCTCCATCAGCACCAGAATAAGTTTGTGCAATATTAATCAATGCTTTGGCACTTAGTGAGTTGGCTTCTTCCCACGAAACGCGTAACCATTTATCTTTGCCTCTTTGAAAATATTTAGGATCAGTTTTACCTGTCTCTTTATCTCTAGGGAAACCAGCATCGGCCCACTCTTTAAAACCTCTTCTCACCATCGGTGATTTTACACGTCTATCACCGTAAACTCTTCGAACTAGTGCTAATCCTTTTTGACAAATACGAGGATCCCAGCGGTGAGAAGCCTGATTACCCTCTAGGTCCGTTGCCTTTCCATATCCGTAGGTGGGACCAATTCTTACTGCAACTCCATTTTTAACATAAGCCCGTAACAAGCAGTTGTGAGTATCGTTAGGTGCACATAAAAAAACAAAGGAGGAGTCTGGTTTAAAAATATTACGATAGACGATCTCCCAATCTCTATTAGGGTAGGCAGCTAAAGGATTTTCAATAGTCAATGGAGTAAAATATTTGATGGATGCACTAAACACTTTATTTGTAGCAAGAACACTACTGGTAACTGCTACACCTTTAAGAAAGTTTCTACGATGAAATTTTTTTGCTAACCATTTTTTTTCTCCATCTTCACTCATAATTTCCTCTCTTTTTATATAAAATTAATATTGTAATTAAGCACCACTTCCATAAACAGCTACAGGTAACATATCTTGAAGTAACAAGTTGGGATAAAGCGCTTTGGCTTCATCTTGAAATTTTTTATGAAAATATTTTCCAGTTGATTGGCATAATGGTCCCGATTTACAATCAAGCATGTAAAAAAGTTTACCTTCAGCCATACCTAAGAGTTTTAGGTCTATATTGGATTTTCTATATTCCTCTTTAATTTTTTCAAAGGAGGTTATAACTTCAGACTCAATAGGTTTAAAACGGATATTAAAATTTTGCTCACGATTACTGTTTTCAATAAAAAAAACGTCTATGCAGCTTTTGTCACCATTACCCATACTTTCGTGTCTAGCATATCTTTCATTATCGCTTGAACCCATAATAAAACCGTCTAGCGCTTCACGATAGTAGTCACAAGCAATTGCTTTGAGTTCTAATCCCAATGCACATCCATCTCTTCTAAGTACACGAATATCAACGGCTTCATCCCACTTACCACTGAAACAAGGAATATCAGACTTCATTAATAGATCTTTAAAATCACTAATCTCAAGTAAAAATCCAAGATATTTCATAGCTGAAAGTGCAAACTTTCTAGAATTATCAAAAACATTTTTATATAGTGTCTCTTTGGATTCGTTATCAATTAATTTTAAGAGGTCTCGTTCAGACATAAAATAGTTGGCGTTAATGTTTTTTGCTTTAAGAATTGAGATGCAAGCTGCTTTACGTGCTCGCTCCCATTTTTCAAAAAACTCTTCTCTGTTAAATTTAGGTGAATCGATACAGCGTTCGTAATTATTCATAAAAATCTCTTTATTGGGATTCTTATCCAATAGTTATGAATTAAATATGATTTATATCAAAAAAAAATAAACTATGTAGAAGTATGATTTGAATCATGTTCAAAAAACTGAATCAAAATAAATTTTAAAAAGTTGTTCAGGTAATTTTTTAGGATCGGATAATATTTGATAATTTTGTCGACAAAAAATTTGAGGAAAGTAAAATTTTGCTTCTTGATCAATGGCCAAAGCTTGTACTTGAACTCCTATTTGATAAGCCTCTAAGATTGCCTGTTTCATATCTTCTATGCCATACTTTCCTTCATAGTGGTCTAAATCTGTTGGTTTACCATCAGTAATAATTATCATTAATTTTTTTTTAGCATCTGATTTTTTAAGTTGAGAGCTAATTTCACGAATAGCTGGGCCAAGTCTCGTGTATCCTCGCGGTGCAATGTTCTTAGCTTGATAAAAAAAAGTGTCCCATTTAGAACTACTTTTTTTAACGGTTTGTAAATAACAGTGGTGTCTTGTTTCACTCCATGTAGAATAAATTGAAATAGAATCATCAAGATCTTGTAAAAGTAATCCACAGAGAGCGACTGAATCTAGTTGAATATCTAGTACACGTTGATTAGCAACCCAAGAATCCGTTGAGAGACTTACGTCCATTAAAATGGTTATAGTGAAACTTCTATTTTGTAATAGTTTTTGGGTGAAAATCTTACTATCGCCATTACCACAAGATTTTATATCGACTAAATAACGAGTGTAATCGTCTATATTCCATTCAGGTCCATCAACTTGTCTATGTTTTAAACCTCTTTGATTAACTATGAATGATATTCTATTTTTCCAACTCTGGATTTCTTCATAATATTTTTCATTAAGTTGTTTTTTGTATTTTAATCCTAGCTCTTCATTATAATTATTGAAATCTTCATCTAGTAAATATAGCCGACAGTAATCTTTAGAAATTTTTTTTGTTTATAATTCCACTCCGAAGTATTGGTGTAAACTTTATGTCTAGGCTTTGGCAAACTTAGTACATTTTTTTCAAAAAGTGCGGTTAGTTGACTCTGAAAATTGATCCAGCACCACCACCTTCTCGTGTTACATGTTTTAAATTAAGTTCAGAGAGAGCCTTACTATGATCTTCTAAATCATCCTCAGCGTCGGTTATCCGTGACCCACCTGAATATTCGTCAGCGGTTTCTAGTTTTTCAAATGAATGCATTACAGGATTTTGTTCTTTTTTTAGTTTATTTAAAGATATTTCAACTATGCTTTCAGTAGAGTTCATTCCTTCTAATTCAGTACCTTTGTTTTTATTTTTTTCATCCATAGTTTCTGAAAGCATATCAGAACTTAAGGCTTGAGTATTTTCTAAACTCCAATCTAATAATTCAACCCAAGGTGCTAATGACAATTCAGGAAAATGTCTCCAACGAAAAAAAGGTTGTGCCGTTTTAAGTTCATTAAGTTTTTTAAACTCAGTTTCTTCAACGGTTTTATTTAAATTAATTTCACTTAAATCTTGCATAATTGTTAACGAAAATTGACTAAAGGTTGGAAAGATTTTTTCAAGCTCAGAAATAATGGTATTTTGATTTAAAACTATTTCTAATGTTCTTTGAGCATAATTAAGATTATTTGAGCTATAGCAGATTCTTTTAGATGATACTATTCCAGCTACTAAAGCTTTATGTAATAATATATTACGATTTTTAATTAGTGAGTTATTAAAAAAATCTATTTTTTTAGGCAAAAAAATTGAATTTATATTGGCTTTACCGATTCCTTTACCAGCATAAATTGGTTGACTTGACCCGCTGAAAATAAATGAAATTAGTAGGTTTATACTTATAAGTTCATCTTCAAGATTAATAGAAAATTTATCAATCTTTTTTTTATTCATTATTTGTTTTCTATCAGTAACTTTTTGAAAGACCCATTCAAGGAGATCCATAAAAACCTTAAAAATGAAGTGCTGAAAGATCTTTTAGTGCTTGAATAATCTTTGGATCGTCACTTAAGCTTTCAATTGCACCATGAATAAGCGCTTGCCTTGGATGCATTCCCGCTTTGATAAGTGTGCAGCAATAGACTAAGAGTCTTGTTGAAATAGTTTCACGTAATCCTATTTGTGGCTGTTTACGAATACCATCAGCAAGCATCACAACTGACTTAGCAATAGAGTTGGAAATGCCTGTTAATGCTACTAAAATTTCTGTTTCAATAGCAATGGGTGGATAGTTTAGTGAAAGTGAAACAAATCTTTGGCGTGTTGAAGGCTTTAACTCTTTAAAGCCTCGCTGATAACCTGGATTAAAACTAGCAACACACATAAAGTGATCAGGTGCAGATAAATTTTCATTTAATCGGTCAATAAAGATTTCGCGTCGGTGGTCAGTGAGTGAGTGTAGAACAACTATTACATCTTCTCTGGCTTCAGCTACTTCATCAAGATATAAAATGGCACCTTCACGTACAGCCCGTACTACTGGACCATCTTGCCAGCAGGTCTCCATATTTTTAATTAAAAATCTACCAATTAAATCAGAAGCGGTAGTATCTTCGTTACAGGAAACTTTAATAATTGGCCGTTTCAAATGTTCGGCCATGGCACTCACAAATTGTGATTTTCCACAACCAGTTGGCCCTTTAATCATTAGCGGTAATTTTTTTTCGAAGCAGAGTTTAAAAACCTCTGCTTCATTTGCTATTTCTCGGTAGTATATACTCATACAGAAACATGATCAGTTGGTGTTCCAAATTTTATAAAATTCCAAATAAAGGCTAAAACTCCAGTTGTAAACAGAGTAGCTGCGAGTGCTAGACCAATAAAATGGACTTCAATTTCTTTTTGTACTGTTAAAAAATCCAAACCAATTTTTCTTTCTAGATAGACTTGAGCAACTCCAGCCACACCAAAAGCAACCGTCATGGCCACCATTCCAATATTACTACTCCAAAAAGCAAAAATATTCTGAATAGAATCTTGCAATTTTCTTCCGGTCATAATTGGCATAGTATAAGAGATAATTGCTAGTACTAACATGGCATATGCTCCCCAGAAAGCTAAATGCCCATGCATAGCTGTAACTAAGGTACCATGTGTATATAAATTAACTTGAGGAAGTGTATGGGCAAACCCTAAAAATCCTGCACCAACA
>JAXLVO010000021.1:0-38219 GCA_046328975.1 Bacteriovoracaceae bacterium
GCTCGCGGCTCACGATGCTATGGTTATGACTTCTGGAGCTTTGACGAGACTCTCTTGTAGCTTAATGAAAATAGCCAATGATATTCGATGGCTGGCCAGCGGTCCACGTTCAGGACTGGGTGAAATCTTTATTCCCGATAACGAACCCGGCTCATCCATCATGCCAGGTAAAGTGAATCCCACTCAGTGTGAAGCTTTGACCATGGTGTGTGTACAAGTTCACGGTAATAACGCTGCCATTAGTTTTGGAGGTTCTCAAGGAAATTTTGAGCTTAACGTATATAAACCGGTTATGGTTCACAATATTCTCCACTCAGTGCATCTTCTAGCTGACAGTATCACGTCATTTAATGATAACTGTGCTAAAGGCATCTCACCTAACGTTGAAGTGATTAAAAAACATTTAAATAACTCGCTCATGTTAGTCACAGCTCTCAACCAACATATTGGTTACGATAAAGCAGCTGCTGTTGCTAAAAAAGCACATAAAGAGGGATTAACTTTAAGAGAAGCCATTATTAAGTTAGGCTACTTAACAGGAGAAGAGTTTGATAAATATGTCAAACCTGAAGAGATGACTCATCCATAAAATGAAAAAAGAGAAAAAGCGTCGCTCATTTACTGAAAAAGAAATTGAAGATAATAAAATTATCTATACTCAGAATTTTAATCCTGAGTATGCGATTAGCTCCGTGAAGAACATTTTTAATTTTTTATCGGAAAACTATTTTCGGGCTAAGTTTGTCAATTTTGAAAAGCTGCCCAAAAGAAGCAATCCCAAAGCGCCGCTGATTTACGTGAGTAACCATTCAGGCATGGCACTACCTTGGGACGCGATGATTTTAAAATCGCAATTCCTACGAATGGCAAAATATAATTTTAAACATGCACTTAGAAGTATTATCGCGCGTGAACTGGTAGCTATGCCCTTTCTTGAGCCCTACCAACTTACTAAATTTTGGGAAGTGGTCGGAGGTATTCCGGGAACCATGTTAAATTTTGAAACGATGATGCGCTACCAAGGCAGCAATATTCTCATCTATCCGGAAGGTATTGGTGGTATTGGCAAAGGCTTTAATAAGAAATATCAACTTCAACCATTTTCAACCTCCTATCTTAGAATGGCCCTTAAATATAAAACTGACATTATTCCCATTTACACCATTAATGGAGAATATTTAAATCCACTGAGCTATTCATTTAAACCGCTCAATAAGTTGGTAAAAAAATTTGGGCTGCCTTTTCTGGCATTAGGACCTCTGCCCTCAATGGTACCAGCCGCTCCTTGGCTCTTCTACTTTGCGATGCCAGCAAAACTTACTTATATTATGGGTGAACCAATTAAGCCTTATGCGCTACTTACACACCCTTATGATGAAATTACAGAAGATGAAATAAAGTTATGTAATAGCTATATTCACCATCAAATGCAAAAAGAACTGGATATCTATAAAGAGCAGTATGGAACTGCTCCCTATAAAATAAGCGAGATTGTATCGCTGGTTAAAAAAAATAGCGAGAAGCTCATGTACCTATCGCCTACTGGTTGGCCACTGCTCTTCCACCAGCATGACAAACTCTTTAAAGAGATGAACCTCGATCCAGACCTTGAATTAAACAACGGCAACTTTTTCAAAAATATTAAAAAATATAAAAAAGCTATTGAGCAACTTATCCCCTACTACGGGCTTAAGGGATTTTTTTAATCTCCACCTGTTCATCACCTTTATAAATCATTTGATAAGATCCCTCTAAAACTTCACCCATTAACACCTTTTTAGAGAGTGGTCTAACCACCATTTTTTGGAATATGTGTGCTAGTGGTCTTGCCCCATATCTTTCATCGTAGCCCAAATTGCCTAGCTCAGTTTTAAAGTTTTGATCAAGTTCAATTTTCAGATTTTTATCTTTAAGCTTCTCATTTAATTCACTTAACTGTTTGTCGACTAGTTTTTCCATAATCGATTTATTTAAAGTTTTATAAGTTAATATAGCATCTAATCTACCTAAAACTTCCGGCTTAAACTCATTTTGATAATCTTTCGAGTTAGAGGTTAAAAAGATAACGGTATTTTTAAAATCAACTGTCCGTCCCTTATTATCAGTTAAGCGACCATCATCTAAAATCTGTAATAAAATGTCAGCAAAATCTGAGTGAGCCTTTTCAATCTCATCAAAGAGAATAACCGCGTAAGGTTTTTTTCTAATGGCTTCAGTTAGAATGCCGCCTTCATCATAACCAACATAGCCAGCAGGCGCCCCAATTAATTTGGCCACTGAGTGTTTTTCAGAATATTCTGACATATCAATACGAATCATATTTCGTTCAGAATTAAACAAAAATCTACAAATCGATTTAGCTGTTTCGGTTTTTCCTACACCACTTGGACCTAATAGTAAAAATGAGCCTAAAGGTTTTTTAGGATTCGAAACCGCGGCAAAGGTAATGGTTTCACTAATCTCGTGAATCGGTTCAGTTTGTGCAAAAACCGCTGAGTTTAAATAGTTTTCAGTTCTAAAATATTCTTGTTTGGATTTTAGAATTTTTTCGATTAGGTCTCGGTTTGTCGAGCTATAACTTTGAGCAATAGTTTTTTCTAAAACCATTATGGTCAATCGCTGCTAACTGCTTTTCAATTTCTGGGATTAAATGAGTATTTAATTGAGGCATACTTAATCATTTTTGCGTTCAGCTTGCACGGCAACTAAAATTGAAGTTTTTCTAATCGATTTAAGTCCAGAAACTTTTTTAACTGCCAAGACCTTCTTTTCCCAAGCAGCTTTTTTCTCATCAAAGGTTTGAGTGAAAGTTTTTTAACTTTGTCAGAAAATATCCTTATTATTTTTTTGATTCTTCTTTAGAGTAAATCATTTTAGATCTGATTTCTGATTCTAACTCCACTAATCTGCGGGTATCATCTTGCAGAGTTTCATCGTTGACGCTGCTTCATCCATTTCAAATCGATGGCTTTATCCGGTAAATTTTTGTCAGAAGCATATTGGTTTTGATGTTGAAGAAAACGGATGAATAGATTGCTTCATCAGATTTTCACTCCATGGTGAATCCTTTGCTTTTCCTTTATTCCCATCATAATTAGCCTGAATTTTCCAGTGTTGGTTCTTCAACCGGCACGCTCCTAAAGCGTCGTTCAAGAGCCGAATAACCTAAAATAAATTTTTGAAATTCATTAGGTGTTGTTGCACCTATACAGTGAAGATCGCCTCGAGCTAGTGCTGGTTTTAATAAGTTGGCAGCATCCATAGCACCATCGGTTTTACCTGCTCCCACTAACATATGAATCTCATCAATAAAGAGAATAGATTTTCCAGCCTCACCTTTCATAAATTTTAATAATTTTTGAAGGCGCTCTTCAAACTCACCTCTAAATTTGGTTCCAGCTACTAGTGACCCCATATCCAGTGAGTAGACAGTTTTACCTTTTAAATCTTCAGGAACTTTGCCTCTAACAATTAAATCGGCCAATCCTTCAACAATGGCGGTTTTCCCAACTCCAGCACTACCAACTAGTACAGGATTGTTTTTCCCACGACGGCCCAATATCTCCATTACCGCCCGAATCTCTTTAGTTCGGCCAATAACAGGATCTAGTTTACCTTTTTCTGCTAATTCATTTAAATTCACTAAGAAGCTAGGCACCTCCTGCTCCTCACTATTTTCAAGTTTATTAAAATCTTCATAATTTATTTTGATATCTTTAAGTACCTTTGGCAGAAAACGTAACAGATCGGTTTCAGTAATCTCTTGTCTACTGCTTTGTACGGCATGTGAAGAAGCCAAAGTTATCCACTCAGCAAAACCACTACTTTGGCGGAGTTGATCTAAACTAAAATTTCCACTTACGGTAGGTAGTTTATCAAGGGCCCCTTTTACCTCGTTTTTATACTTTTTGAGTGATTTAGCACTAAAAGTTTGCGGGTTGCTTAAAAGCCCCCAGAAAAGGTGATAAGGAGTTATTTCACTGTTTTTACGACTTAGCGCCTCGGTTTGAGCTATATCTAAAGCGCCTAAAACGACTGAATCAAACTGTTTCATAGTGTTACCTCTCTTTACTCACAAGGTGTAACCAAGCTATCAAACGTCAAGGTGTCTATGCCCCTTGTAAAATATAAATTGTTGGTAAATAATTGCTTTACTGATTAAAAAATTGAATTTAAAAGAGACTAAATCAAATTCATCCCCCAATAATGGTCAGATTTATTTGACTATTATTTAAGACCCCTTAAGCAATTAAGGGGTTTTTAATTTTTAGTTAAGCATATCAGCGCAATTAACACAGATCTGAGCATAAGGAATGGCCATTAATCGGCTTTCTGAAATAAGCTGTTCACATGACGCACATACTCCATACTTGCCAGTTTCTATCAGTTTTAGCGCCTCACGAATCTGTTTTAATTTATTTCGACTGATCTCATCTAGGGAATCCACTACTTCTATGTTTTCTAAAGAGAGAGATTGCTCTTCTAAATTGGGATCAAGTGGCTCATCCTTACGAATTTTATCAACATTTAGTTGATCAATTCTATAGATAATTTTTTCTTGTTCATTTAAAAGTAATTTATTAAATTTTGCGTAATCCAACATGGCCAACTCTCCTTATTCCAAAGTAAAATAACAATCTGAATATAGTGACTCTTATCAAAGAAGGAACAGAATGAAAAAAGTTTTTTTTAAAAGTAGTTTTATTTTATTTTTAGTTCTAAGCATCAGCACAACCAGTCAGGCACAGAAGCCAGTTAATGAAACCATGGTAAAACTAGCGGCAGAAATTCAAGGTCTATTTCCCTACATGTTTCAACCGGAGCTTTTAAAAGAGACTAAAAATAAAAAGCTTGTTGAAGAAAAAATTGCCTTACTAAATGGTTTATTTAAGTCTGCAGCTCCCCATTTTAAAAAGAATTCCCCTATATCTCAAGTATCACTTAATATTATGCTTGGTCATTTAGAGGATACGCATAAAATATTTTCTCGCAACGATAATGAGTTCGCTTCAAAAGCCTTAAAAGCTATACCCGCTATCTGTGCTTCTTGTCATACGCAAGATCATAAGGTGGCTAAAGTCCTTTATAGTGATATTGAGAAAGATCTTTTCAAAAATGATTATGAGTACGCTGAATTCTCGTTTATTACACATAACTATTTTAAAGCATTAGAACACTATAACCTATTTTTAAAAAATAGTGATTCAAGCACTAATAAATTTGCAATAGCCAACGCACTAGAAAAGAAACTCATTATAGGCATAATTTATACCAAAGATAATAAAGCTTCAATTGAGAGTTTTAAAAATGATTTAATTAATAATAATATTCCCTCAAGTCTAAAAAATAACATTAATGAGTGGATAGTTGCCTTAAATAAAGATCATGCTAATAGTGAGTTAAACCGAACCAGCTATACTTTTAAAGAAATAGAAAAACTAATCCTTAAATATCTTATCTCATCTAATGTTGAAGAAAACAGAGTAAATATAATAAAAGTGAATGATATTTTAAAACAATTTTCTAATAACAATAAAGATCCAAAACTAGAGCCAGCTGTCCTCTATTATTTAGCAATTGCCGATAGATTATTATCCAATAATTTCTTTTTCTCTTCAGCTGATCTTTTTCTCAAAGCATGTATTTTAGGATATTCAAACACACCTTATGCTAAAAAATGTTTTAAAGAGTATAAAGATAATCTTATTTTAAGTTACACGGGATCAAGTGGTGAAAATCTCCCAAGTGAAGTAGAAAATGAGTTAAAAGAACTTGAAGCAAAAGTTTATCCTAAAAAGAAAAAATGAAACTTAAAATACTAAGTTATAATATTCATAAAGGGTTAAATTTTAATAATAGTAAACTGATCCTTGAACCAATAAAAAACTTAGTTAAAAAATTAGATATTGATATTGTTTTTTTTCAAGAGGTAATTGGTGAAAACCATAAATTAAAAAAACGTTTCAATCAATATCCAGATCAATCTCAGTATGAATATTTTGCCGACGCTTGTTGGGATCATTATGCTTATGCACAAATGCTGTTTATGATCACGGGGATCATGGAAACCTAATTATGAGTAAGTACCAATTACTAATTGGGAAAACATCGATATTTCTACTAATTCATTATGAACGCGGTGTTCTTCACTGTCAATTAGAAATCCCTAAACTAAATCTTCCATTACATCTTTTTTGTACTCACCTTAATTTATTACACTATAGTCGCAAAAAACAATTGTTAAAAATACAAAATATTTTAAATGAAAAAACCACAAATGACTCAAGAATTATTATGGCTGGTGACTTTAATGATTGGAGCTTACAGGCATCAAAATTCATTGAGGATAATTTGAAATTCACAGAAGTTTTTTTTGATAAAAATAAAATATTTGCTAAAACTTTTCCTAGTTTTTTTCCCATTTTATGTTTAGATAGAATATATACTAAAAATATTAGTACAAAAAACGCTATGGTTTTAAATGATACAATTTGGAAAAATTTATCTGATCATCTTCCATTACTGGCTGAATTGGAAATAACGTGACATCCTTAAAACACTATCTAGGGCCACAATATAGTTATTTCAATTGCCCACAATTTTTACTAGATGGGGAAAAATATGTTTCTACAATTGTAAAACTGATTGAAGAAGCTAAAGTTTATATCCATATTCAAACATATATTTGGGAAGAGGATCAAGTTGGAGTTCGAATTATTGATGCTATCGTTAAAGCAGCCGAACGAAATGTTGCTATCTTTATTTTATTAGATAGTATTGGATCCTCTAAGTTTTCTTCAAAAACAATTGAACTTTTTTTAAAACATAAAATTTGCTTTGAATGGTTCAATAAGCCTAGTAAAGGAAGTTGGCGAAACATCGGAAGACGTCTTCACCAAAAAGTTATGATTTTTGATAATCATACAGCAATTGTAGGTGGAATTAATATTGTTGACTCTTACCAAAACAATAATACAAGACTTGATTTTGCCTTTTTAATTGAAGGTGAATTAGTAGAAAAAGTTACTAAGTATTGTGAATTTATTTTTACAAAGTCTTTGAGCAAAAAAGAGAGTGTTACCTTTCCACCGTTCCCTCCTTTTATCAAAGATGAAAATCTCACCTATGCTCCACTTCGCATGCGTGTAAATGATTGGATGAGAGGCAAAACTGAGATCACCTACTCTTATAACACTATGCTCACCTTCACTAAAAAATCTATCGTTATAGTAAATAGTTATTTTCTTCCCAATCGAAAATTTTTACGTCGTCTAGTGAATTTAAAACATTCAAAAAATTTAGATGTAAAAATTGTTGTTCCACAAAAGTCTGATTGGCAATCCTGGCAATGGGCCACAGCCTATCTTTACCCCTATTTAATTAAAAACAATATTGAAGTCTATGAGTGTGATAAGTCAATTCTACATGGAAAATTAATGATCTGTGACAGCGAATGGGTTTTAATGGGGTCATACAATTTGAATTTCACAAGTTATTTTGGAAATATTGAACTCAATATTGAGGCACTCTCAAGCGACTTTTCAAAAAAAATGAGTCAAGAGGTTGATGAGATCATTCAGAAAAAATGTATTCATATTAATCCAATTTTCAAAAAAAATTTTGAATATAATATTGTTCACGTATTTAGAAATTTTTTATTTTATTCTTTAATTCAATTAGTAGCGTTTTTTTCAATTAGATTTAAAAGTCGACAAAAAATATATTAATTATTATTTAATGTTTTTATTATAAATTTAAAATCGGTATCTTTTTTTAAAAAATCAAACTCTTTTAATCCTTCAAAAACTTGGCTATTGGCTAATCCATATTCAATTGCTTTTTTTAGAAATTTAATGGCTCCAGCTTTATCTGCTTTAACTGCATAAATTGAAGCCGCTTGAAAACAACTATTCATATCTATTTTTTCACAGTTAGTTTCAAATTTATTCACAGAAGCTTTAAATGCCTCTTCATGTTTTTTTACTCCATAATAGTATCCACAAGAGTATTCATCTTTTAAGTCACACGCTTTCTTCCAGCCGATTAAAGCAGCTTCTAGTCCTTCATTATACCAAAGTGCTTGACCTAAATTATAACAACCAACAGGGTCACCCAGTTCACATGAGAAATTATAAACTTTTTGAGCTTTGATATACTCTTGTCGATTAAACTCAAAACTACCTAAATCTAAACAAAAACTATTAATTTTATTAAAGCATTTTTGAGTTCCGATTTGAGTTAACTCAACTACCTTATTACAACTTTCCGTTGATTTTTTGATAGAACAGAGTTCCCAAAATAAATTTAAATTTTGTAAATAACTATTCTGCCCCTCTTTTGCCAAAAGTGCATTAAAACAGGACTGTAGATTATTATTGGTACTACAATTTTTATTAAAAGTTTCTAATGCTTCTTTAGTTTTTCTATTTCTAAACTGTAAAATACCTAATTGATTACACGAATCAAAATCTGAACCATCACATGCTTTAGCTAAATATTTTAAAGAGTTATTAAAATCTTTTTTAGCTAAATATTTATTGGCAATTAGTAGGCAGATGTTAGCAAGTTTAATTTCACATTTTTCTTTTAGAACCTCTATTCCTTTATTAAAGTTATTCTCTAGAAAATAACTTTCAGCAAGATCAACACAAGCTTCTACCTCATTCTGGTTACACTCTTTTACTAAAGCGAGCCTTCGATTTTCTTGTTCAAATTTATTAACAGTCTCCTGATTTTTAATATCTTTTTTTAAATTTTTATTCTCTTCCTTAAGTTTAAAAATTGTGTGCTCATCATTACTTGATTTTAAAAATTTAATATCGGCCCAAAGTGGAAGGTTTAAAATTAAAAAATATAGTGAATATTTAACTAACATAGATCACCTAAAATAAATTTGCTATTACTTGAATCTTAGCAGCTTTATTTAGGGAGAGCAAAGATAAATTTAAAATTCGCGTAACTCAAATTCTTGAAAGTTATTTAGTAGATTTTTCTCGGAGACTTCATCATTAGTTTCAACTTCAACATAGTATTTTCTCGTTGGAATAAAATCATATCGACTCTGTTCAATCTGTTCTTCATTTATTTGATCAATTTCAATTGGAATTTCAAGTCGAGATTTTGACTTTAGATCTAAATCAACCGTTTGACTAAAAACTAATTTATACGAACTATAAGAGTCAACTTTTGACTGATAACCAATATGAGGGGATTGATATACTTTAACTTTAAAACCCTTCTTGATTTTTTTACGACTTATATTTTCCAAAGGTAGAGTAAATCTAATTTTTTTATTTTTTAATGCGTCTAAATCTTGATTAATATCACAGACTAATGGAAGTATATCTTTATTTTTTTGAATCAATCTATGTCTAACTTTATTGGCTTCAATCAGTGCGTTTTCATTTCTATTTTGTAGGTAAAAACCCAATAGGTCCCAGGCTTCATATCCTGTATCATAAACTTTAATATCCATATCACCTACATATTTTTTACTTATTTTTAGTGCCATTAAAAATGCTTCAGTGGTTGCGACTGTTATTGGAAAATCATCACTTAGTTCAGTTCCATTATAAGAACTTAGGTTTACCGAAGGAACAATTATCCCATTAGGATTATACGTTAATGTTTTTCCGGAAACAGCAATATTTTCACTAAACATTAAACCTGCCATCAGTAACATTCTAAGTTGTGCAACACTCATTTTTAATAGATAAACATTCCATGAACGTTTACTTTCAAAATTATAAATAAAGGGAAGAGCATTATAGAGATCGGAAATAAGTAAGTTTTTATTTTGAGGTAAGGTTAAGCCCATTGTATTAGTGTCATAAAAAGCAAAATCAGCATTTAAAACATAGCGAAAAGCATCTACCACTAAATTTCCAAAATTTGATGGTCCATATGCTACTTTTTTAATTGGTTTTGCTATAACTAAATTTCCATCAATTTTACCATTAATTTCCCAAGCAGGAAGACTATTAGTGTTAATATCATCTGCTATATGACTTTTAGTTAACTTAGGATTTAAATACTTAAAGCTTTCCGTATAGGCAAGATTGGCTAACTCTTCCATCTTTGGATCAGCTACAATTTCAGGCGAGACCGGATAAACTGTATATTTTTTTAATCTAACTGTTTTTAATTTGTCATTAAAAGTTAGTATTGTTTCACCTAGGTATTGACCATATTCTCCAACTTGGACAATTGGAATCATTTTTTTGGTGATTTTATTTAATGCATATTTTGGTTCTAATAATAATGTGTGACTATGTCCACCAATAATTAAATCGATGCCTGGAACCTCTTCAGCTAAAACAGTATCACGTAAAACACCTAAGTGAGTTATAGCTATAATTAAATCAGGTCTATATTTTTCCTTAACTCTATTCACAATGATTTTAGCACTCTTAATCGGATCTAACATTTTATGAGGTTCTAAATAGGACTGATAATATATCTCATCTGTTGCCAGTCCAATAAAAGCTACCTTAACCCCACCTTTTTCTAATATTTTAATTCTATCCATTAAATTTTTTTTATGTGGATCTGAATACCGATAAGAGATTTTTCAGCATACAAGGGGCAAACTATCATCACTCTGTTTAAGCTCATTTAATTTTTCTTCTATGAAATCTAAGCCATATAACCAGTCATGGTTTCCTAATTCAATAACATCATAATTCATTTTAGACATAAGTTGATAGCTATAATGACCTTTTCCAGCTAAAAAACCATAACTGCCTTCAGAAAAGTCACCACCATCTACAAAATATGATATTTTAAAACGTTTTTCTAATTTTTCTTTTTTTGCTTTAATTCTGGCAACACCACCTAAATTATCGTTGGAATTTAATGGCAAAAAATAGGAATGAATGTCATTAGTATGAATAAATTGAATATCACTATCTTTTGCCCAAAGAGCAAAAGAACTCAAACAGAAAAATAGAATATAAATAAATTTTTCCATTATTTTTCTTTTTTAATTTAGTAATACTTTAGTATTTACTAACAACGCATATAATTTATCTTCAAAAAAATCTTTGTAATTATTATTTTTTTCAGCTTCAGTATCAACAACTTCTTGATTTGCTATTTTCAAAGCATATTCTGCCTGAGCAGCTTTTGCATTTGATTCAATGATTTCCATTATATTGGAAACACGTGACAAATCCCCATCCTGCTTAATAATTAGAAGCATACGCTCATAAC
Source organism: Bacteriovoracaceae bacterium (assembly GCA_046328975.1). Classification (GTDB taxonomy): domain Bacteria; phylum Bdellovibrionota; class Bacteriovoracia; order Bacteriovoracales; family Bacteriovoracaceae; genus JAXLVO01. The sequence goes on from JAXLVO010000021.1 coordinate 11,212, forward strand.
ATATTTTCAATAACTCTAAAACGTTTCTATTACTCTTAGGTAATTTTTCAGCATCAAACTCATGTTTAATATCCTCTATAATAGAACATTTATTGAGTCTATTATCCACATAACATTTATTAATTTCATTAATTTCTTCTTTAAAAAGATCAATATCACTAAAGTCAACATTCGAATCAATTAAGATAATTTTAACTTTTTCGTCTTTGTATTGTTTAAAATAGTCTATTCCAACAACTGCAATAAAAAATCCACCAGACAAAGCCACTGGAAGTGCTGCCACACTTCCTACAATCATAACACCTCCACCAATTACCATTGAGATAATACCAGAGATATCTTTATTATGGTTTATATAATCTAAAGTTATATTTCCACCTAACTTGGTAATGTCAGTAATTGTAGAAATAGAAATTTCAGATGTATCTATAGAATTGGAGATCGAGTTTTTAGCAAAAACATTAAAGGTAAGCAGTAGGCAAAATAGGATTATTAGTTCATTCCTTAATTTCTTCATTTTTATGTGCACTTTTCACAATTAAGTATAGAGAGGTTTGTAATAAAATATAAACGATAGTAATAACCCAACCCAATGTGATCTCTTTGAGTCCACAGGCAATCCCAGCAATAATTCCAAATAAAAAATTAGAGTCTACCGCTTTTTGGCTAAGTTTAACTCTAAAACGAACTAACGCAAGCGAAGCACCAATAGCAAAAGCTCTTGCTAAATTATTATTAACTAGCAACATAATTCCAGTTAATCCAACCGTCAGATATAATATATTGGCCGAACCAAAAATAAGCTGATGAATTTTTTTGTAACCCAACTCTTCATTTTTTTCGAGTTTGAGCATCAATGTAGTTGTAATATATGTTACGATACTTAGAATAATTCCTAAAAGAAGTGAATTCCTACATGAAAAAGAACTTCAGGTAAATCAAAAGTTACAAGTTCGTTTACTCCACCTTGAATAAACTCTTTTACCATACCAGTTCCCATGGAAGCTCCTTTTAAAATTATTGCATTTTGCTAATAATATCTGATATAGACCAACCATATTTTGAAAAACCAGTCTTTTTAATTTGTGTTTCAATTAAAAGATTTTTAATCCAAGTTGGAATTTCTTCAGTATGTTTTAACTCAAGAACAACAAATTGGTCTTGTTTAAATTTACTTAATAAATGTTGAGCACTTTTCCATAAATCAGAACTCTTCATTTCTTCCGCGTATTGAGCGTTTACTGCATTAATTGAATTAAATTGAATATTGCTATCAATGGTTGCTCTAAAATTATCTTTTTGAAAAGCTAACCGGTGGTAAACTACCTGCATTTTAGGTTTAAGTTTTAGCGTGTTAATAAGTGTATTAACTTTTTCTACTCTTTTTACCAACGTCTCCTCTTTCATATTTAAATTAAGTAAAAGTAATTCATGGTTAAATTCAATTTTTTCACCATTTTTCATTTTTTCAAAAGCTGCTTGCGAAATTTGAAAACGTGTTTTTTTACAAACACCTAATTTTTTAGCTTTTAATTCTACTTGCACTGGCCTCCGTTGACCAGATTCCATTTGGAGCATATCTTCTAGTTCTTAATTTATATCTTTTGGTTAGATCCATAAAATGGTGTTTATAAAAATCTAAATTATCTGAATCAAAATAGAGCGATTCAATTAAAGTAAATTGTGTGACATCATCTAAATAACTTGGGTCCATATGGGTATAAAGACTTTTTAAAACAGTGTTTAAATCATCCATTTTCACTAAATATTTATCTTCGATACGGTTAAATTCACCTGAAGAGTTGTTTTTGAATTGATCTACCTTTAATTCAGCTCCAACCGAATTAGTGTTACTCTTTACAAGATTCATAAAACTCCTTTATGGATTAAAATATTAGCGTTGATCTAAATATCATCCGTCAGGATAATTGACAACATGCATTGAACTTTTTTCAGTAGAGCCGGCTGAAGTCTAAATTCAATATTAGGATTATTTGAATGATGGGAAGTCTGATAGTTATAAAATTCAATAGTAACGGGTGCTAAGTGTGCTAAAAGTAGTTCTAGCCCCACTCCATACCCTTTTTGAATATAACTATCTGAATATTGGTTAAATTTGTAGCTAAGTTGATTGAAAAAATATTTAGGAATAATTCGTCTTACACCAATTGGAAACCAAGCTGAGTAAAAATCACTCTCAAGTACTTGTGTAAGTGCTCCGCCCACTCTAACAAAACTAATTTTATTGGATTTATATGCAGGATTAAAAACATTTTTATAGGGAACAAAAAATTGATGACTCTTATTAGGAGCAATTCCATCGCCCCAGTAATCGATTTCACTGGTATCACTTAATTGATAGTTTCCTGCAAGAGAGAAATTGAGCTCTTTATAAAGATCAAAATTGGTAATAGCATTAAGCGATTTTACCTGTTCATTAGGATCTTGATAGTGTTCTAGACTCATTTCATAATGTCGATAGGGATAAACAGTGGCCATATACTGCTTTTGATAAATAGCTTGTATTGAAAGATAATGGCCAACATTAAATCCATCCTCTTTTTTAATATCTAATGCTGGATCAGTCTGTAGGCTAAAATTATTAGTTAATTTAATCGGATAGATTATTCCCCATTGATTTTCGTAAGTTCTATCTTCTTTAGCAATAAAAGTCGAATACCAATTGATTAAATGGATAGAGTTTTTATAAGTAAATAGATACTCATTATTTTTATCCGTTTGTAATGCCAATGTAGTATTTATTGAGTGGTAATTAAGTGGGTCAGAAAAGGCAAAGCTCAACCTAGAACTATACTCATCTTTATTATTAATCCGGCTCACTCCCAAGCTAGTATATAATGAGTCATATCTAATGCTGCTTAAAGAGTTATACTTGTTGCTTTTTACGATACTTGAGTCACGAGTATAGACTTGATCATAAGCTTTAAACAGTGGTTCATGTTCAAAAAAATAGGAAATGTCATAAGGTGTGGCGATAATTTCTGTAAGTGGTATAATTTTATATTCATAATAATTCGGAGTAAATTCTACCACTAGCGCTTCTTGAGAATTAATAATTCGAGCTTCAACAATAGTATCTGATTGCGAAACTCTATAAAATTTTCTTTCACTAATTTTATAATTATATAAAGTTGAGCCAAATTCAGAGCTAGCAATAAACCAGATACAATTATTATCTGAAACCTCTAAAATCTTGCCATAATAGCCCTTATATTCGAAAAGTTTATCTCTATTTTTATAAAGCGTACGAATTTTTCCTTGTTGTTTAAAATAGTAAGTATTGCCATCATTATCTAATATAGCACTTGAGTTTACTGTATCAATTCTTTCACCATTTTTGAAAAGTATCGGTTCATCAATTGCTAAATCATAAGGGAAATAGAGAATGTTTCCCTTTTTTATATCTAGAATTATTTGAGAGTTAAAGTTACCTACCATATTTTTGTCTTCATCCCATAACCCGTAAATATATTCGTTAGCAGATTTTATTTGAGCAGTTCCACTTGCAAACTTACCGGGTTCATATTCAAATATTTTTCCTGCAGGATAGTCACTATCTGGAAGCTGCTTCCACTCTTTAGTTTTTTTGTTAATTAGATTAAGTTTGGCCGGACGTTTGAGCTTATTTAAACTTAAAAAATAGATTTTATCATTGTCAGCGTTAAGTGGTTCATAAGCATAACTCTTAAAGAGAGTTTTACCTACACTGTTTTTCTGATTAACCGCAATTGTTTTATATTTTTGAATAAACTCTTTAGTCAGTTTCTGATAATTTTTTCCAAACTGAGTTCTAAAGGTTGAGCTAAAAATCAGTGGTAAAATATAGTGGTCGGCTTGTGCTAAAAAGAATTGATTAACTCTATCTGTTCCATAAAGAGAGGCTAAATAATAGTTAAAAAATCCACCTACAATATATTTTTCTGTACCAAATGGAAAATCAAGTTCGTTATTTGTCATCCTTGTTTCATTAATTTTAGAAGAATTCATAAAACTTAAAAAAAATGCCCAATATTCGCCACTATAGAGTCTTCCTCCATTTCCAAATCTAGATTCATTAAAAACAGCATTCCCTTCTAACATTACCGTTGGTGTAATAAAATTGGGAAATGGAAAAAAAGGGATAGGGGAAACCGGAAGAATGGCATTACCAAAAACAGATCTTACTTTTTCAGCAAATTCAGTTTTAGCTTCCAGTTGAAACATATGTGCCGACTCATGGGTTAAAAGAGCATACAACCAAGAACGTGAGGCAAATGTATCTAAAATGGAAGCACCTCCACCATAAAAAGTGGAAAAGGTATTAGGAACAATGGTAACAAATCCATTTGCCACTTGCTGATTTTTAGAAGCAATAATTAGCGGCATATTCTCAGGCAGCTCTTGCTGGTAGGAATTAACATACTCTTCTAAGATTACGTCATGCTGTTGAATAATTTTAGGGATTAACGATTCATACTCTTTAGGAAAAATGTAATTGAAATTACCACTTTTATAGGAATAATAGTCTTGATCACTGGATACAAGTACCGCTGCTTTTGCAAAATTATAAAAGAAAAATATACTAAAAAAGATAACTTTTAAAATCTTTAGCACAAAACTCCTCAATACTTGAAACAGATTTTGGAATCTCTCGTGTGATTACGTCGTTACCATTTTCGGTAATGAGAATATCATCTTCAATTCTAACTCCAATACCACGAAACTCTTTAGGCACATTTTCATCATTAAGTGGTAAATAGATACCTGGTTCTACCGTAAAGTAGTGACCTTTTTGAAATTTAACTGGAGTTTTACCATCCTCTTCGGTGTAAGAACCAGCATCATGAACATCCAAACCTAACCAGTGTCCAGTGCCATGAGGATAATATTTTTTAAAAAGATTCTGTTCAATGATTTGGTTTTTAGAGTCTTTACCTTTTTTATAAACATTCAGATCAAAAAGTCCATCGACTAGAATATCGATTGCTTTATTATGTGTCTGAACAAATGTCGCTCCTACCGTTGCAACTTTAATACTTTCAAGTTGAGCTTTCAAAACCAGTTCGTAAACTAGTTTTTGAGCATTAGTAAATTTTCCGTTTATCGGAAAAGTTCGAGTTATATCAGTAGCAAAGTAGTTATATTCACATCCGGCATCAATTAAGAGCATATCTCCATCAATCAGCATCTTATCATTTTCGATATAGTGTAAAATATTAGCGTTATCACCACCCGCTACAATTGATTCATAAGCAACACCAGATGCTCCATGATAACGATAGATAAACTCCATTAACGCCTGTACCTGATATTCTGTTTTTCCAGGTTTAGCAAAACTCATTGCCGCTTTATGGGCAAGTGTTGTTATCTCGATAGATTTTTTAATTGAAGTTAAATCAAAATCATCTTTAACGAGTCTAAGCGGATGAATAATATTTCCAACATTTAAAAATTCAGTTGGCATTTTGACTTTCTTAAATCGAGCACTCTCACTAATGGCGACAGTACGATTAAGAAAAGAAGAGAAGAGCCCCATCTCAGTGTAAACTTTTTTACAATCACGCATAAAGTTGGGAATCTCTTGATCAAATTGCTCTACTGAAAAAGCTTTATCTAAAAGTAAAGTATTAGGAGCAGCTTCAACACCTAAACGCTTGCCATCCCAAACCTCTTTCAAAGGATCTTTAGGGTTTAAAAAGAGAATCTCTTTAAACTCACTTTTAGGGGCCAATACTAAAATAGCGTCTGGTTCATTGAATCCAGTTAAATAATAAAAATTACTACTCTGTCTAAAACGGAAATGGGTGTCGGAATTTTTGGTAACTAAATGGTTTCCAGGGATAATTGCAATCCCATCACCAATTGTTTTTAAAAGTCGTTCACGTCTCTGTTTGTAGATCTTCAAATGTTGAATTCCTTATAGTAGTTTCATTAAATCGGTTTCAAAGTAAATAAAGCGTAAAACGTTACGAGGAAGAGTTTCCACTTTTTCATATGGGGCAATCTTCTCTTTTAATTTAGCTTTAATCTCTGCCTTATTATTTTCGTTAAAATCACTCCAAAAAGCAAATAGTTCCGGTTGAACTAATTCAGTCGCCATTACACGTAGATCATCGCTAAAGTAGTATTTAGGAAGTTTCACCTCTGTTTCACCCACAGAAAACACGAAGTTATCTTTAGATTCAGCAAATAGAACTGTTCTTCCAAAATCACTTAAAGTCGATTCTAAATCTTCACCTAAAACTTCAGCATATGATTTTTTCTTGTAGAGCGATTTTGTGGTTAGTTCAGGTTTTAAAATTGTAATTGAGTTTTTTCCAGTAATTGAGTTTAGTACTGCGTTAAAAAATTGTTTATTAAACTCTTTAAAGAATTTCTTTCCAGCCTTTAGCATAAACTCAATTTCAGCTGGGGTAAATTCATAAGGCATCCCATAAGCATTTTTACCTTTAATAAACTTCTCATCTAAAACAATTTTTTCATATTTTTCATAAAGTTTTTCAGTTGCAGGAATCACATACTCAGTTCCATTCTTAACTGGTGTAATGTCTGAAGTTAAAAGCTTCTTCCATCCGCCAAGTCGCTCTAAAGTCTCTTTTTGATATTTTAAAACCTCTTCTTTAATCTCTTCTTCATTAAATGAAGATTCATAAGGGAACTGATTGGAAACTTTAAAAAACTTAGTATCTGGTTGTAATCCATTAATTAATTTTTCATAATTTTCAATAACGTGTGTTACTGCCCAGTTTTGTGGATCAAGTGTAATTTGTTCAACAGGTTTAGCATCTCTTAAGTCACGTGGGCTTTTATTTTTTAAAAAACGAATAGCAAGTAGCGATGGGAACTGTTCAAGTTCGTCCTTCCAAGCCACGTAAGCCGCTTCAATTGAGTTTTCAAAACGATCAAAGATTGCACAGTCATGAAAAGAGTCACGTGCCATATCCGTACAGAATGGAGGAAGATTTTTAATTTCAGAAATACTCTTTTCAGAGTACCCCCACTCAATTGCTTTTTGGTCGTAAGGTAAAGCACCTTTTTTTAATCGAATGTAGGCACCAATTAAAGCATCATCAACTGAAACGTTATATTCCATAACACTTGAGGTAGGATAAATGCCTTCAGGAACGTTACCTGTTTTTAAATATTCTTTAACAATATTTTTTTCATTTTGTGGAGTTAAAGTTGCACCTACGGTTCCGGAAAAATTGTGACGTAAGCCTAATGTATGTCCTACTTCGTGAGCTATTACTTGACGAACATAATCTTGAACAAATCTCAATGTTGTTGCTTCATCGTAAACAGCAAAGTATTTGGCCAAAGACGCCATACTTTTAGCTGGTTTATATTCACAACTGTGATCATTTTCGAAACCTTTTAATTTCATTTTAATTTTTTTAGTCTGGTTATTAGTCCCACTAGTTAAATCATCCTGCCACTGAAGTAAGTTAAAAAGGGATTGAGCGCCTCCAACGGTAAAAGCCGAAGTCATATAAACATGCGTCTGATTAATTTTTCCTGTTAACGGATCTGCTTGAATATTAGCGTAAGCAAATCCTGCGTTATCAAAATCCACCCACTGAACGATATTATAGTTAGGATCATGAATTGAAATTGATTCAGGTAGATCTTTAACGCTAATGACTTCTCGTCCAAATGCTTGATTCCAGTATAAAATTCCATCTGTAACTGCCTCTTTAAATTGAGCTGGAACGTTGGATGAAATATAGTAAACAACAGGCTTAGTTATATCATATTTTGTAATAAAAATATTACTTCTTCCATTATTGGCTTCCAGTGTAGGAGAGACTTCAAAAAAACCAATTTTTTTATTTTTTAGTGATAATTTTTTAGGAAAATTTTTATCCATTTCATAAGGCACAATATAATATTTAACTTCTGCATTAAGTGGTGCACCTTCCACCTCTGCTAAAATAATTTGATCAATAAAAAGATAACTGTCTCGAATTTCAACTTTATTTAAGAAACTATTTTTAATATTAATGATTTTCTCAGCACTACTTTCACCACCACCCTCAGCGATGTCTGAAGCATACATTTCATCTCCAATAAATAGTTTATTCATTCCTGACTTAAAATTAAACACTAGTTCATCACCTTCTTCTGCTAAAAGAGGAAACTCCGTTAATAGTTTATAAGATTTAACTGAGGAGGTGGAAACTAAACCTTCTACTGATTCAAATAGATAGAGACTCTGCTCTTTCTTTTCGAAATAGACAATTTTAGATTTATTACTGTTCCCCATAGAGGCTGGAGGTCCATCTATAATGGAAGAGTTTAAAATGAAGAGTTTACCTAAATCAGATTTATTAATGGAGATTGCATAATCTTTAACATTCAACGATTTTTCAAAGTGGTTAAGTGGTCTACTTGAAAATGATTTTTTCATATCGCTAGCGAATGCGATATTAGTAAACACAGTAATTAATACGAGATAAATTAGATATTTCATTGATCCCCCATTGGTAATTTTCCTCTCAAAAAGGAAAGAGTGCTAATTACCGTTAAGCAAGGGAATCTGGCAACTAAAATTAAATTACATTTGGGTTATGTTTGGTGGTTTTAATGGGCTCTTTTTTAGCAGGGTTATTAGTTGTTTTCTTAAAACTAATCTTAATTTTATCCTCCACTTTATCAATTTTAGCACTATCAGCATCAACATCATGTGGAATTGCAATTAACTGCTTGAAACTAGATTTATTTACACTTTTAGTTGCACCCATTTTATCCTTGGTCTCTTTATTTTGCTCAATGTCACTTTGAATCGTAATGGATTGATCTTTGATCTCAATTTTAAAAGAGTCTTCTTTGAGGTTTTTTGAAGTGAAACTTAAAATGCGTGAATCTTTAGTCTCTTCCCATTTAAGATCTTCCAGTCTCGAACCACCAAAACCATTAAATTGTTTGCGGAACTCCTCCATCAAGTTATCAACAGTTACATTATCATCGCTATTATCATCCACACTCTTATCCATTGATTCATTCATAAAACTATTAAGCAGAGCCTTCATCTCTTCAGAACTATCGCCAAAAGAGTCGCCACTAAAAGCCTCTTTTACCAAGCGATCCATTAATTCTTGATGTCTTCTAACGTCATCTTCAAATGCTTGTTGCATGGCTCGTTGCTGTTGATAAGTTCCAGATGAACCTAAGCCTTGAGCAAAAAGGGTGTTGGTTAAAAACGTAACTACCATAAATAAAACTACTTTAGCTTTCATAAAATGCACCTCACCACTTACTATAATTTTCCTCTCTAGCTTTGCAAGGGGGTTTTTAATAAAATTTTAGTATGAAGGTTAATCCCCATGCCATTAATCATAATCCTAATCCCTATAAAAAAGCCGCTTTGAGCGATAAAGAGGCAAAAAGTGCCCCTAACGCTGATGCTAAAAAGCTAGATAAGGGGCAGCAAGCTTCAAAAAGTGATAAGCTAGAACTCTCAGAAAAATCCAAGGATTTGGCCAAAAAATTAGTTTCAATGCCTGGTCTTCCTCCTGTAGCACCCTTAGGTTCCCCTGTTAGTGAAGCAGCTGAAGAGACTCCTCCAGTTTTAGAAACTTCCAAACCAACTAAACCTGAACCCATTAAAGAGTTAGAGGTCCTTAAGCAGGAAAGAAATAATATGCATAAACCTGCTACTATTTTCATTGGCGGCTTACAATGGTTTAGCTTAGGCAGTGATTATAGCGGTGTAAAAAATATGGCCGATTCAATTAAAGATGCTAAATATTTTGATTGGAATGACAGCAAGGCCATTTTAGAAGAGATTAAAAAACGAGACCCCGCTCAACCTGTCATTTTAGTTGGTCATAGTTTTGGTGGAGACACGGCCATGAAAGTGGCCCAAAAACTCAATACGCTTGAATATGGGTTTCGTAAAGTTGATCTATTAGTAACTATTGATGCTGTTGGAAGTAGTAAAGATATTATTCCACAAAATGTGGTGAAAAATCTTAATTTCTTCGGAGAAAAAAATCTATTCTTAAATGATGGACCACATGTAGCACGTGATGTGGATATGACGGAAATTATCAACGAATTGCGACCAGAAGATCATACTGATTTAGATGACTCCAATGAAGTACAATTTAAAATTGTACGCTCCATCAATGATGAACTCGCTAAATTTCAAAAACTTAAAAATCCCGTAAGCGAACCTTCCTTTTCGTAATCAACCTTGACTTAATCTAAGCCTTAATTCATCATATTTTCTAAATGAAAACTATGGTTCGGATTATATTTTTAATACTAATCAGCTTCAATCTTTGGAGTGATTCAGAATTAATTGTAACTAAAATTTTATCCCTTAAAATTAATAGTACAATTAATCCCGCAACCCTAAATTATCTCTCTAATGCTTTAAAAAAAGCTCGTGAAGATAGTTATCCATTTATTCTAGTTAAATTAAATACACCTGGTGGTTTAGTTACAACCACTAAAAATATTTTAACTCTCATGGGAGAAAGTGAAATTCCATTCATTGTATGGATAACTCCCGAAGGTGGAAGTGCTACAAGTGCTGGTGCCATTATTGCTTCAGCCGCTCACCTTCTTGTTATGAATAACGGTACCAACATTGGAGCGGCTACTCCTGTTGACTTAGGTAAAGAAATTGAACAATCTGATTTAAAAATGAAGGCAGTCAATGATCTCTCGGCACTTGTTCAAAGCTTAGCGGAAACACGTGGGCGAAATGGAGCACTTTTTAGTGAAATGATTCGTAAGGCTTCATCATATCAAAGCCATGAAGCATTTAAACAGAATATTGTTGATGGTCTGGCCAACAACACAGATGAAATTTGGAAACTACTTAAAACTAAAAAAATAATAGTAAAAGGAATTGAACACCAGTATAGCCTAGCTCCTCATATTCAAATTGATAGTTTTGAAATGGATTTAGGCGAAAAGCTACTTGATATTTTGGCCAATCCAACACTCGCCTATATTTTATTCATATTAGGTGCATTACTTATTTATCTGGAATTACAGACTCCCGGTGGATATATTGCTGGAGGAATTGGAGTTAGTTGTCTCTTAGTTGCAGGGATCTGTTTTCAAGTATTACCTATTAATTTAGGAAGCTTAGGCTTAATAGTTCTAGCATTTATTCTATTTATTCTTGAAATTTTTATTACTAGTTTAGGATTACTGTTTATTTCTGGCATGGTTTCGCTCTTAATAGGCTCACTTTTTCTCTTTAGTTCCTATGAAGGACATGTTCAATTAGAAAAATCACTTATTTATTCAGTGGTAGCTGCCGTTGCTTTTTTTCTTTTAACCATTCTTTATTTTCTTAAAAAATATAAAAATAAAAACAAAAATGGAGCCGTTCATTTTTCATTGATTGGATCTACCGGTTTTATTATGGCAAGACTTGAAGCATTCACCTATCAAGTTAAAATTCATGGTGAAATCTGGAAAGCACGTGCCAATTCTGATACGCTTAACCCAGAACAGAAAGTTAAAGTAATTAAGCAAGAGCCTAATGAATTAACCCTCTTTATTGAAAAAGTAGACACATGATTCAAGTACATAAATTTGGTGGAAGTAGTTTAGCTAACAGTGATTGCATGTCCATTGTTGCAAACATTGTGACTCAAAAAGAGAATCAGGGTTCGACTATTGTAGTTTCTGCCATGAAAGGTGTAACCGATCAGCTTATTGAAGTAACTAAAGGGAATGCCTCCAAAAAATTAGGATTAATCTTAAAACAGCATCTCACTTGTATTGAAAACTTAAGTGCTAAAACCCAAAATTCTCAGTTAAAAAATGTTGCCGACATAATAAAAAAAGATGTTAAAGAATTAGTTAAGTTTTTAAAACACGCCAAACCAACTAATGAAACTATTGAATATGTTTCTGGTTATGGCGAAATCTGGTCAGCACAAATTTTCAATAGTTATCTTTTAGATTTAGGCCACAAAACTCACTATCTCGATGCTAGAAAAGTATTGGTGGTAGATAGCAAACCCTACTCTGTAGATGTTAATTGGAAAATCACCCAAAAAAAGTGTGATCAGTTTTATAAAAAAATTAAATCTAAAGAGTTTGTTATCGTTACAGGTTTTATTGCTTCTACCTTAAAACATAAACCAACGACACTTAAAAGAAATGGAAGTGATTTTAGTGCGGCCATATTTGCACATCTTTTAAACGCCAATCTTTTAACCATTTGGAGTGATGTAGATGGTGTTTTAACTGCTGATCCTCGTTTAGTTAAAGAGGCAACGCCGCTTAAACAACTCTCATATCAAGAGATAGCTGAACTTGCTTACTTTGGCGCTAAAGTTCTTCATCCTGCCTCTATTACTCCTGTTTTAAAATCAAATATTCCTATTTTAATGCGAAATACTTTTAATCTAGATTTTCCAGGAACAAGAATTTCACATAAAAGTCAATCGACTAATCTTATTAGTGGAATATCTACCATTGGAAAAATGGCCCTGTTTAATATTGAAGGCAATGGAATGAGCGGAGTTCCAGGTCTGGCCGGTAAACTCTTTTTAGTTTTAAAAGAAAAAGAGATTTCGGTAGTCTTAATTTCACAAGCTAGCTCAGAACACTCCATCTGTTTTGCGATTCCTGAAGTTCAAGCGCCAGTTGCAAAAAAGGCCATTGAACAGGAATTTAAAATGGAGATTAAAAATCAGAATATTCAATCAGTAAGTTTTATTCGAGACTGTAGTATTTTAGCTATTGTCGGTGAAAATATGATAAATCACCCTGGACTTGCCGGAAAACTTTTTTCAAGTCTTGGTAATGCCAATATTAATATAAAAGCCATGGCCCAAGGAGCCTCTGAAAGAAATATTTCAGTGGTAATTGACAGCAATGATAGTGTGCGCGCTCTACAAATGGTTCACTCTAGTTTCTATCTTTCTCCTCATACTATTAGTTTAGGCTTAATTGGAAATGGTCTGATTGGAAAAACTTTTTTAAATCAATTAGAAAAAAAACTAGTAGAACTTAAAGAGCTTAAAAATATAGATATAAAAATTAATGGTATAACCAATTCTAAAATAATGTGGATTGATGGAAAAGAGTTAAAGAGCAATCTTATCACATTTACTAAACATATTAAATCCAGCAGCGCACCCCACTCTATTTTAATAGATTTAACGGCTAGTGAAGAGATTCCCAAAAACTATCTTAACTGGTTTAAACAGGGAATCCATATTGTTACTCCCAATAAAAAAGCTAACTCTGGCCCATTTGATTTTTATATAAAATTAAGAAAAACGGCTCAAGCATTTAATTGTCACTATCTCTACTCTACCAATGTTGGGGCTGGACTTCCTATTATTCCCACACTATCCAGTCTCTATCGTACTGGAGATGAAATTTTAAAAATTGAAGGAGTACTGAGTGGAACACTCTCCTATATTTTTAATAATCTCAGCATAAAAAATCCATTTGATAAAGTTTTAGATCAAGCCATTAGCTTAGGCTTAACTGAACCTGATCCAAGAGATGATCTATCCGGACTTGATGTTGCAAGAAAACTTATTATTTTGGCCCGTGAAATTGGAATAAATTTAAACTTAGAGGATGTTGAAATAGAAAGTCTTTTGCCAGAAGAGTTTAAAAATTTAAGCAAAGAGAATTTTTTATCAAATGCCAACAAATTAAATAAACATTTCGAACAGAAGCTCAAAGAGGGACATGTACTTCGCTATACGGCAGTTTTAGAAGAAAATCGTGCTAAAATTTCATTAATCTCCTATCCTATGAGCCACCCTATAAGTCGCTTACAAGATGGCGATAATATAGTTATTTTTACAACAAAAAGATATTTAAAAAGACCACTCATCATCCAAGGACCAGGAGCTGGCCCAGATGTGACAGCGGCAGGAGTCTTTGCTGATTTATTAACATTAATAGGAAAACTGGGAGCTAAATTATGAAAGAAGTCTCAGCCTTTGCACCTGCAACAATTGCAAATGTTGGAGTTGGTTTTGATATCTTAGGATTTTCAGTTACTGGTGCTGGTGATACAATACATTTAAAAAAAAATTTAAACCATAGAAATGCTATTATAAAAAATATTTTAGGCACTCCTGCAATTCCAACCCAATCACAAAAAAATACTGCCAGTGTAACACTACAAAAACTTATTGATGATAAAAAACTTGAATATGGATTTGATATTATTTTAGAAAAAGGCATTCCCCTAAGTTCAGGGCTAGGCGGTTCTGCTGCTTCAGCTGTTGCAGCAGTAGTTGCAGGTAATGCACTCTTAGAACCAGAACGAAAGTTAACTAACAATGAAATGATCTACTATGCACTGGAAGGTGAATATGTTGCAAGTGAATCACGTCATGCTGATAATATTGCTCCTTCTCTGATGGGAGGTCTCTGTTTAGTTAGTTCACTTAATCCTATTAACATAGTAAATATTCCCCAAGCAAAAATATGGGTCTCAATTATTAATCCTAAAATGCAACTTGAAACTAAAAGCGCACGCGCCATCTTAAGTAAAGAAGTAACACTTAATCTTTATATTAAACAGAGTATGCTTTTAAGTAGTTTCATCTGTGCTAATTATGAAAACAATTTAGAACTTCTAAAAAATAGTTTTCAAGATTTAATTATCGAACCTCAACGAAAAAAAATGATCCCTTGTTTTGATATTGTTAAAGAAAAAGTATTAGAAAATAATGCACTAGGCTTTACGATTGCTGGTGCTGGACCTACTGTTTTTGCTTTAAGTGAAACTGAAAATAAAGCTCGTGATTTAACCGAACTTATGAAAAAAACTTTTCATGATAACAAAGTTGAAGTTAATTTAAGTATTACATCTCCATTTATTAATAAAGGTGCATTCACATTATGAAATATATTAGTACTCGAGGACAAGATCTCAACCAATACTCCATTAGTAAAGCGCTTGAAATGACATTAGCAACTGATGGTGGACTCTTAGTTCCTAAACAATTTCCTAAATTTAATTTTCAAGATTTCCTAGAAGATGACCTAGATTATAAAACACTCTGTGAACGAGTTTTAAAACCTTTTTTTGCTGACGATCCTCTGGTTGAAAGTTTACATGATATTTGTACAAAAGCTTTTAATTTTCCAATTATTCTAAATAACCTTAATGATAAAAAGAATAACATTTTTCTTCTAGAACTTTTTCATGGACCAACGGCGGCCTTCAAGGATTTTGGAGCACGTTTTCTCTCCAACTCAATTAGAAGTAAAACCAAAAAGACACTTCTCGTTGCAACCAGTGGCGATACTGGTGGTGCGGTTGCTAGTAGTTTTTGGCATAATGATAGTGTTGAAGTTTTTATTCTCTATCCAAAAGGTGGGGTTTCTGAACTTCAAGAAAAACAGTTAACTTGCTGGTGTGATAATGTTCATGCTTTAAGAATTAATGGCACCTTTGATGATTGCCAAAGGTTAGTTAAAGAGGCTTTTGTCGATAATGAACTAAAGTCCAAAAAGAGTCTGATTAGTGCAAATAGTATTAACATTGGAAGACTTTTACCGCAAATGACTTATTATATTTGGTCATCACTTAACATTTATAAAAAAACTAACAAGTTTGCATCATACATTGTTCCTTCTGGTAATTTAGGTAATGTTACTAGTTGTATTTGGGCCAAAAAAATTGGTTTTCCTATTGATAATATTGTTCTTTCGGTTAATGCTAATCCGACACTTCCTAATTATTATAAGTCTGGAGTTTGGCAACCTTCAAAAAGTATTGCAACCCTAGCTAACGCTATGGATGTGGGAAGTCCTTCCAATATTGAACGAATATTTAATCTTTTTCCTGATTTTAATGAATTTCGTAAAAATCTAAGTGTCTATTCTGTTAATGATAATCAAATTCAAAATACAATGGATGCACACCCTTTTAACCAGACCATCTGTCCTCATACTGCAACTGGATTTTATGTCTATCAAAATATTCTGGATAAAAGTCTTACTGAAAATAGTCCTTGGATTATTTTAGCTACGGCCCATGCCGCAAAATTTGGAGCCACCACAGATTTGCCTGAAAGCTTAGAATGGATAAAAAATAGAAAAAGTTTTTTAACCGATTTAGAACCTAAATTAAGTGAGTTAAAAAAAATGGTGGAATAATTTTATGAAAAAAGAGATACGTTACTTAATTTTAGTAATTATATTATGTTTTATTTTAAGTTTAGCACTTAATATCTTTTGGAATCATAAACTTCCTAAAAAAACACTACCAACTCTCACCGAACTTCAAAAAATTTTAGACAACCAAGATATAGAACTTATCAAAAATCGTCTAAATGCTGCTAAAGATGACTTTAGTTTTTTTCGCTCTTTTGTTCCACTCTATTATAAAGTTGCAGAAGAAGCCTCGAGTAACGACTTTCCCTTAAATGTTTATAAATATAAGCACTACCGAGGAATTATTTGTGGCGATTTACATCCTAATAACTTAGGACCAATTTTTAATGATTTTGGAGATCCTGAAATAACTCTAAATGATTTTGATGATACCAAAGAGGGTTACTATGTTTTAGATTTTTTACGCTATTTAGTTTCTCTTAAGTTTTTAGAAAGTACAGTATCGATTGATGCACTTGTTACTGCTTATCAAAAGGGGCTAAATAATAATTCTCATACTATAAGTGAAGCAACTCTTGCTATAACTGGAAAATCAAAAAAGAAAGGAACTCAATTAAAAAAAGAGATGCAAGAAGATAAATTTTTTACTGATCTAAAAAATAACAAAGTAGCAACCTACTTAAGTCAAGCTCAACAAGATGAAATTGTAGCTCTTCTCTCCAAACATTTTTTATATCCGATTAAAATTTTTGATGCTTACCAGACTTATAAAATTCATGGAGGTGCAGGGGGACTCTTACGAATAAATCTCTTAGTCGGCCCCAGCAGTGATCACCTGCAATGGATTGAATTAAAAGAGTTAAAAACAACTTTAAAACCTGAGGAGTATAAGAAACAAGTTGACCTACTATTAGGTAATAATTTTAAAAATACCTTTCAAATGATCCAGTTTCAAAACAGATTATACTATTTAAAACACCATTGGAAAGGCGAACAGACATTTGATATTCGAAAAACTAAATCAAGTGACTTTCAATCTATTGTACTAGATCAAGCTTATATTATAGGTCAAATTCATCTGAGGTCTATGTCATCTGCGAATGTAAACATTGAGCATTACAATAAACTGATTACCGTTATTCCTATCAATGACTGGATTAGCTCGATTAACTATATTCATGAAACATTTACTGGATTTTTCAAGCAAACTCACTAATATATGCTGATGAAAAAATTTTATATCACCACCCCAATCTATTATGTTAACTCTAGCCCCCATTTAGGACATGCTTACACTAGTATCCTTTGTGATATGTTTACCCGATTCCACGCTATGAATGGGACTAAGACCTATTTTTTAACGGGAACAGATGAGCATGGTGATAAGATCTTTAAATCGGCAGCAAAGAACAATATAACGCCTCAAGAGTTTGTAGATATTAATGCAAAGAAATTTTTAGACCTCCTCCCGATTCTACATGTTAAAAACTCTGATTTTATTAGAACCACTGATCAAAGACATAAAACAATTGTACAAAATTTACTCCAGAAAGTTTATGACAAACAGGATATCTACTTTGCTGAATATAGCGGTAAATATTGTCTTGGATGTGAACGTTATTACGGTGACGACGAATTAGTAGATAATATGTGTCCCGATCATAAAACAGTGCCAGAGCTCATTCATGAAAAAAACTATTTTTTTAAAATGAGTAAATATTGGGAACCGCTCAAAAAATATATTAATGAGCACCCTGATTTTATTCAGCCAGCTCGCTATAAAAATGAGGTATTAGGACTTCTTAACATGGAACCTCAAGATCTATGTATATCAAGACCTAAGAGTAGACTTAGCTGGGGAATTGAACTCCCTTTTGATAAAGAGTATGTAACATATGTTTGGTTCGATGCTCTGATTAACTATATTTCTGCACTTGATTATCCTAATGGAAAACTTTTTCAAGAATTTTGGAGTGAATCACATCACGTTATTGCCAAAGATATTTTAAAACCTCATTGCATTTATTGGCCACTAATGCTTATGAGTCTAAATATTCCACTTCCTAAAAAAGTGGTAATTCATGGTTATTGGCTGATTGATGACGCCAAAATGTCTAAGTCGGTTGGTCGTGTAGTAGATCCTATTCTCTACTGCAATACCTATGGTGCTGATCCATTTCGCTACTTCCTTATTCGGGCCATGAGTTTTGGAAAAGATGCTAGCTTTTCTGATGTTGATTTTATAAAAACCTGTAATGCTGACCTCTCCAATAATTTCGGTAACCTTTATGCACGAATTGTTGGACTTATGAAGAAAAATTGCGACGGTAAAATTCCCAATCTTTCCATGGATCTAGATGAACAGGAAAAGAATATTGCTAATTCAGCGGCCAATCTCTTTAGTGAATTAAACAAGGCAATGGAAGATTTTGAACCCCAAGTCTATTGTGAACATCTCATTAGTTTTGCTAATTCAATTAATAAATACATTGATGAAAATAAACCATGGGCGATGGCAAAAGATCCCACGCAAAAAGAGCGCCTAACTAACCTTTTACGTTTTTCACTTGAGTGTACGGTCGTACTATTTATTGGGCTCTATCCAATAACACCACAGACCTCAGCTCAATTTTTAAGTGAGCTTGGAATTTCAATAGATCTAAACTCAATTTTCACATCAACACCTAATTTAAATCTTTTAAAAACCGATTTCACTTTACCTGAAAAAGTGACAGGCTTTCCAAGATTTGAGGCAATTAAAAATGGCTAAATTTCTTTTAACTCTTCTGCTTAGTTTTATGTTTATTAATCTGGTTCAAGCAAAAACCAAAACAAGAAAAGAAATAATTAAAGAAGAGCGCTTAAAACAGCACCAAGCCAATATTGAATTTAGAAATTCTCAGCTAGAAAAACGTAAGGCCTTCTTTGCCCAGATGGATAAAGAAGAAGAAGAGTATATTAAAAGTGGAAAAAAAGATCCTAATCATAAAAAAGAACGTGAAAAAAAAAGAAGAGCTTTTAACCAAGAGTTAAAGCGAGAATTAGAAGCACGCCGTAAAGAGCTGATCAAAATGCGAGAAGCTAGACTTAAAAAATAGCCTACTCTTTTGAAGCAACTATTCTCACAATCCCAGGATCACATAACATAGAGTAATTTCTATCTTTATCGGGAATAATCTTATTATTTTCTAAAACCATGAAATATTTTATAACTAGTCCCGATTTTTTAATCTCATCTTCAAGCGATAGAAAATCTTTCAATCGCCACTTTGGTAGATAATAACTATTGTCCATTACTTTAAGTTCACAATATTGGTCACGATTTTGAATTTCATCGATAGATTCCCATAAAATACCACTCTCATCTAAACTAAATTTTTCAGTAAAAATATTATTTTTAGATAAAAAAGGTGTTTCAATTAAGATAAGCCCTTGAGGTCTCACTATATCTTTTAAGGCCTTAAAATATATTTCTCGCTCTTTTTGATTTAGTAGATGGTGTAATAGATGACTATCTACTACCAAATCAAAAGAGTCTTGAGGAAATGCTTCACCTAACGTTAAAGCATTTAAATTTTTTAATTGAACATTATTCATTCTATTTAAACGTTGTTGCGCCTCTTTAATTGCGGTTTGAGAAATATCACAACCCACAACTTGATTATAATTTTGAGCAAGATACTCAGTGAAACTCCCCGTTCCACACCCCATTTCTAAAACTTTTTTAATTTTTTCATCTTGATCTTTATAAATACCAAGTGATCTTATTTCATTAAGAAACTCTACTAAAGATTCACTGATAGGTAGGCTCTTTAAGTACTCTGAAGAAAGTTGTTGATAAGTAGCTTCAAAATTTTTCCAATACATAACTCTCCTTAATGGTGTCCGCCACCGCCACCACCTTCGGCACCAGGTGGAGCTTCATGTGCTTTATGAACAGGAATAGTAAACTTTCTCTTTTCACCCTCTTTAAGCGGTCGAACTGCTCCAAAGGCCTCTTTAATATATTTTTCTAAGACTGGCTCTCCGGTAACTTCATCAAAAACAAAATTCATATAATAGTAACCATCAATTTTTTTGGCATGTCGTAGGGCCACATCAAGTGATTCAAACTGAATCACGTCAAAATTTAAATCTTTAACTTTTAATTTAATGGCCAAGAGACACTCTGGTCCATAATCTTCACAACTAACCTTCTCTTCAGGTTTAAATCCCCCCAACTGCATTGTGGTTGGATCATAACTTTTAGCTATATCTACAATTTGCCCAGCTCCCATCAACTGATCATCTTTTTTGGAACAGTTAATCAACATTAAAAGCATAATTATCGCGACGAGTAATTTTTTAACCATGATTATAGAATCCCTTAGTATAATTACACACCTAAAAATGATTTGTTGCAAGATTCAAATAAGTTTGATTAATAGCTACCACTATGACCGATACCCAGATTGAAAACAAAAAATTTTTTAAGTTCGAACTAGTTCACCAAGATACTAATTCTAAAGCTCGAGCGGGTGTTATCACTACTCCTCACGGAACGATTGAGACTCCTATCTTTATGCCGGTAGGAACGCATGGAACGGTTAAAGCGCAAACACCACAACAGTTACTTGACTCAAACATTCCAATAATTTTATCTAATACCTACCACTTAAATTTATCACCGACGTCAGAACTGATTAAAAAGGCCGGCGGTCTCCATAAATTTATGAATTGGCCACGTAATATTTTAACTGATTCTGGTGGCTTTCAAGTTTTTAGTTTGCAGAAAAAATCGATTACCGAAGAGGGTGCAACGTTTAGTAACTTAGAAGGAAAAAAAGTTAGCTTAACGCCAGAAACATCAATTCAGATTCAGCAAAATTTAGGTTCAGACATTATGATGGCGTTTGATGAATGTATTCCTCATCCCGCTACCAAAAAATATACTGAGGATTCAATCGCTAGAACCCATAGATGGCTCGATCGTTGTGTGAATACTTGGACTAATCCACAGCAGTCACTCTTTGGTATTATTCAAGGTTCAACTTACGATGAGTATCGCAAAATCTGTGTGGATGAAGTCTGTTCACGTGATCTATCTGGTTACGCTATCGGTGGAGTGAGTGTGGGTGAAGGCAGTGAGCTCATGGAGAAGATTGTCTCTTATACAGCTCCGCTTATGCCTAAAGATAAACCTCGCTACGTAATGGGTGTAGGAACACCAGAAGATCTTTTAATGATTTGGGAAAATGGAATTGATATGAGTGATTGTATTATTCCAACTAAATATGCGCGTGGTGGAACCTTCTTTACCTCTCGAGGAAAAATTCGCATTATCCATCGTAATTATCGCCGCGATTTTTATCCGATTGATGTGAGCTGTGAGTGTTACGCCTGTAAAAACTTTTCGCGAAGTTATATTAAACATCTCTTTGATTCAAATGAGATTCTCGGTGCCATTCTAGCAAGCATGCATAATATCTATTTCTACAATGATCTAGCTAAAAAAGCGCGAACGGCCATTTTAAATAACCGTTTCGCTTCCTTCAAAAAAGAGTTCTTAAATAATTATAATGCTTTTTCAATGGAGTAAGAGAGTAGTTTCGTTAGCTTCTCTAAGTCACCATAACTAATGTTATGGAAGAGAGAGATTCTAAATTGGTTTCTACCTAATTTTCTGTAAGCGTCGATTCCATTACAAACATTAAGTTTTGCTAATTTTTCAACAAGCTCTAAAGTTGGAACTTTATCATCTACATCAATACACGCTACGGCGTTTGAACGATATTTTTTTTCTTTAATATAGGCACTTAAGTAAGGTTTAGTTTCTGCCCAATTGTAAACAAGATCTGCTTTTTTATTAGCTAAATTTACTACTTCTTTATAACCAAATTTATTTAAAAGTTTGACCTGTTCATTTAAAAAGAAAAGCGTTGTTATAGATGGAGTATTATAAGTCTGGTTTAATAATCCATTTTCAACTGCTAGTTTTAAACTAAAAATTTCAGGAATGTAGCGAGATTTATCTGCAGCTATCTCATTGATTCTTTTAACACCTTTAGGTGAAATTAGAGCAACCCAGAGGCCTCCTTCAGAAGCAAAAACTTTTTGAGGAGAAAAGAAAAAGAAGTCTGTTTGATTCACGTCACAATAAGTTTGTCCTGCACCTGAAGTTCCATCCACTGCAATTAGTTTGTCACCAGTAACGGTTGGAATTTTATCGATGATTACTCCCGTTGAAGTCTCATTTAATGTCATTGCAATGACGTCAGCGTCGGGTACATCTGTCGGTGTTATTCCATTACCAAATGGCACAGCAATTTCTGCTGACTTAATCCACGGAACCATTTTTGAGGAAAGGTACCACTTATTAGAGAATTCTCCGCATGTAAAATGGGCAATCTTATTTTTTACTAAAGTAAGTGCTACAGCATCAAAAAGTAGAGTTGCACCACCGTTACCAAGTGCCACAACGTAATCACTAGGCACGCCAAAGTAACTTCTTAATCCCTCTTGAATCTCTTTTACAACATTTTTAACTTTGCTTTTTCTATGACTAGTTCCAAGTAAAGTTTTATCAGTTTGTACAAGTTTAGTTAGGAAATCTACTGGAATTAAAGAGGGTCCACAACCAAAACGTGGGTCAGATGGAATAAGCTCTTTTGGGATCTCTAAATTTTCAAACATAAATATCTCCTGGATGTTAGTGCAGAACTAGTATGCCTCTAACATTTTTAACAGGCAATAGTTTTAAAGGTTGCCAAAATTTTAATTATCTCAGATGATTAATATCCAATGAAAAAAATTTTATATTTACTCTTTTTTTACCACTCTTTAGCTCTTGCACAAATAAATGATGTAGGACTAACTTTAGGTAATCTTACGGAGTTTGTGGCAAATGTTCAGGTGGATGAAAAAGGTGGGAAAAATTATATCGAATTTAAGCCATACATGTCATTTTTCATACGCCATGATTTTAATGAATCCTTCTCACTTTTACCAGAGATTGGAATAACCTATCCCATGAAAGGCGAGAGCCCAAATACTAAAAAAACCATCTATATGATTCGCTTAGATTTAGGTTACCGATTTTATGATTTCATCGCAAAAGCCGGAACAGCACTTTTTGTAACTCAAATAAAGGGTTCTGGTGGAACAGAAAAACTCAATAATGGAACAAGTTATGATGAATTCTATTTACCAGCAGAGTCTCACACTGCTCGCAATTATACTATTAATTTAGGCTTAGAATATTTTATTATTCCTGAACTCAGTGTAAAGTCAGAACTCTTTGTTTTTTCAATGTTTGAAAATGTCAGCCGCCAATTTAGTTATGCTATCGCTCTCACCTATCATTTTGGAGAGATTCATGTTAATTAAAATTTTTTCGCTAGCCATGTTTTTTTATTTTCATTCACTCTACGCTTTTACACTTAATAATAATGTCGAGGCAGCATTTGGTCCAGATGAAGTAACTGTCTATGTGGCCAATCAAACCTGCTCAAATATGAATATCAATCATGAAGATTTAAAAGGAATGGCAAAAGAGGCAGTCGATAATTATTGGAATAAAGTTCCAACTAGTCGACTTAGAATTAAAATTTGGTGGTTCAATTTCAGTTAGTGATAGTTTTAATACCGAGAGTATCTGTTCTTGGAAATACCGCTAAAACAGGTAACTGTACGGTTAATAGCAACCTAAAAGTGAGCAGCGGAATTATTATTGCTTGTAATCGAAATTCAACTGATTTTTCTCGACTGGGCATTTTAGGTGTTAGTTTACCTAATAATATTATAGATAAATCAATTTATGGTTCGATTGTATTACTTAATAACCGTCTTATTGGTGGCGATAATCAGTTTAGACATTTAAATAACTAACGAAATCGTTTCGGTCATTGCTCACGAAATCGGCACGCAATTGGACTAGGTCACTCTCCGGCCAAAGATGCCCTAATGTATTATTCAACTGTCCCAGTTCGCAACGATTTAGGCATGGATGACATTAACGGAGTTACCTATCTCTACCCAGTACGTGAAAAATTTCTCGGAATTATTGGTTGTGGGAACATCAATTTTAACAATTCTTCCTCGAGGTTTAAATACTACTCTTTCCTTTATAATGCTGTTTTTTATTAGGTTTTATTGCTAGCTCTAAAATTCTGAACATAAAAAAACTAAATTAATCGCAAAAAATATCCGATAAAATTCCTAAGAGTATTGCCAAACACAATCTTAGGAATCAACATGAACAATAAACTTTTCTCCCTTATCATTATTCTAGTTTTTACTTTTTTAGCTAAAATTTCAATAGGTGATTACTACCGAGAAAATGTTCCTCCGGCCTATTTTCAAAATGGCCAATACTGGGGAGTTACTTACCGTTAATTAATAAAGTTTGTACTAGTTTAGTAAAGTGAGCTCCACGCTCTTCATAATTTTTATATAAATCAAATGAAGGAAAAGCCGGAGAAAAAAGTAGGACAACACTCTCTTTTTTTTGTGCTTTAAATTTATTCACAACATTATCTAAAGTCTCTTCAATGGTTACTTCACAGGAAATATTTAACTGTTCAATTTGGCTCTTCAACCAATTTCTACTCTCTCCATAAAGGTAAATCTTAGAAACACTTTTGACTATAGTTTCAAGTTCAGCTTTACTCTCTTTATCTGTACTATTTAATGAGCGTAATTTTCCACCTAAAATTAACTCAATCGGTTCCTGATACTGTGCTTTTAAACTATGTATGGCCGTAACCGTGGAAAAAAAATTTGTACTTTTTGAATCATTAAATACTTTAACCGTTTTAGTTAACAAAATAGGCTCAATTCTATAGTGTGGTCCTTCAAAGGAATCAATAAACTTTTGAAAAATCTCTTTACTAATATTTAATTTTTGAGCCACGATCCAAGTAAATGTTAAGTTCAGATAGTTATGTTTTCCAACCATTGAAAATTTGTCAAAATTAAAGCTTGGTAGATCTTTTTCACTAACCAATATTGTCTCAACACTCTTTTTATTATTTTTAGACACAAAATCAGCAATATAGCTATCACCTCTAGGTAAAATTAAAACATCCGTCTTTGTCATATTTTTCATAATATTAAATTTACTTAATGCATATTCTTCTTTATTTTGATAGCGCTCTTCGTGCGCTCTTTCTATATTTAAAATAAGTGCAATTTTAGGATGAAAAGTTTTAATTGATTCTAATTGAAAACTGGATAATTCAAGTACTACCATTTGGGCATCACTATCTTGAAAAACATATTCACAAAATGGAGTTCCAATATTGCCACCGGTAAATACTTTAATCTTGGCCGTTTTTAAAAGTTGATCGACCATCATAGTAGTAGTCGTTTTACCATTTGTTCCAGTAATAGCTATAATAGGAACATCACAAAAGGTTGCCGCTAATTCAATTTCAGACCAAATATGATCTAAATTAAATCCTTTTAAAAGTTTATGTGTTAATGGAATACCTGGGGAGAGAATAATAAGATCGGCGTTATTAAAGCTGGCTTCATCTTCAGCAAAACAGTTATCGCGACTCACAAATTTTTGAATGAGATCAAAATTTTTCCAACTCTCTTTTTTTCCTGCACTTACCACAAAAAAATTCAGAGATAGTTTATGCAGAAGTTTTACAACTGAGAGTCCTGATTCGCCTAATCCAAAAACAGCAATTTTTTTATCAAGCAGACTAGAGGATATTTTTTTCATTCAGTAATGTTTTAAATTGAGTTAACATTTTTAATTCAAAATTTCCCAGCTCATTAATCATCATATCTTTTATAGCATCGTCTCGACTCATACCCCTATATGATATTCTTTGATCAAAACTACAAGCCATATTAAGAATTTCTTGATTTTGTGAAAGTGTTTTTATTCCTTGAGGAAAACCATCTCCAGTTTTTCGCTCTTCATGTTGGTAAATAAAATCCAAAACATCTTTATTAACGTAAGGTTTACCTTGTAACATATTTTTAGCATCAGTTGGGTGGTTTTTATATAATTTAGCATCTTCTGGATTCATCTCTTTGATTTTGGAGGCAGGAAGATTTTGTTTATCTTTAGGTAATTTAATAAGTCCTAAATCATGCATTAGTGCTGCCATTCCTAAATTAAGCAACATCGCCTCATCAACTTTTAAAAACTCACCAAAAGCCACGGTGACCGCTGAGGTTAATACCGCACTTTTAACTAAAACTGAATGCTCTTTATCACCCAGACGTTTAAACAGTTCTGTTGCAACTTTTGGATTTTTGGCCATAACATCAATCATACTTTTGGTCGCTCTTTTAGCTCCATTATAACTTGCTTCGGTATCTGGTTTTTCATGTAGATCTTCTACCGCGGCACTGGCTACTCCCACAACTGCTTTGGATCGTTCTACTTCAGATAGATTAGCATTATTAATTACATCATTGAGACAATCATCTAAGTAACTCTGATATTTGGGTTCATCTTTATTTTCAATAAAAAGTTGTTTTACTTTTTTTTCTTTTAAATTGTTGATTCGCCCTTCATCCACCTCATCGCCTAACTTAATATAGTGAATAAATTTAGAGGTTAATTTAAAGTAAACATCAAAGGTAACTTTCGATTTAGTCTTAAGTGTGCTTAATCGTATTGGCACATATTCCATACTATAATTCTCCACTATTTAGCAGTTAAAAAATGAGGCAATTAACTTTATTACAATAACACTTAATTTGAAAAAATCGTAAAATTTTTTTTTCAATAGCCGATTAATTATCTATGGAAAAGAAGACTCTTGTT
Organism: Bacteriovoracaceae bacterium; assembly: GCA_046328975.1. Taxonomy (GTDB): domain Bacteria; phylum Bdellovibrionota; class Bacteriovoracia; order Bacteriovoracales; family Bacteriovoracaceae; genus JAXLVO01. The sequence continues at coordinate 38,048 of JAXLVO010000021.1, forward strand.
ATTATTCATCCCGTCAGTGAAGCCATTGGAACACTCATCAATACGCTTAGTAGTGATCCGACAATTGAGATCCAAGAAGTTAGTGATTTAAAAGAGGCTGAACAGCTATTAAATTTCTCGGCTCCCGCAATGGTCATAACTTCTGATGCTACCAAATGTGTAACAATACTTG
>JAXLVO010000022.1:0-38094 GCA_046328975.1 Bacteriovoracaceae bacterium
CTGCTCCGGCGGGACTCTCAACGCTTCCATAGATCCAGTGTTGAGCTTTTTTGATATTAGTGACGTTTACAACTGAGTTAGCACTTTCTTGATAAATCTTAATATTATTTTTTTCAACTTCGAGTAGCTTAGACATGTCCGACGCAAACACAAAAGGGGAGAGTGTAATCAGCATAAAAATGAAATAAAATTTCATAGAGACCTTCCTTTAGTAGAAATAATTTGTCATTATACTTTCTCATAAAAAATTTACAAGGGACTTTTTTATGGAACCGATTAGGTTTTACAATCGCTATTCAAAACAGATTGAAACAGAGCAGGTATATGGCGGAGAGTTTATTCAATGGCTCTATGGTACTAAAACTGGAAATCTCTGCAGTGAAATTCTGGCCAAACCACTCTTAAGTAAAGTCTACGGCGGCTGGCAAGATACTTTACTAAGTGCAAAAAAGATTGAACCATTTATTAAGAACTACAAAATTGAGATGGATGATTTTAATTATCCAGAAGGAAAAAATAGCTTCGCAAGTTTTAATGAGTTTTTTATTCGCTCTTTTAAAAAAGGTAAACGCAATTTTCCAAGTGATGCTAAAAAAATGGGTGCCTTTGCTGAAGCACGCTATTTGGGATTCAATGAAGTCCATGATGACTCGCAATTTTTAGTTAAAGGAAAAATGTTAAACCGAGAAAAGCTTATTGCTAGTGATAAGTGGGCCAATACCTTTTTAGCTGGACCAGTAGTAATTGCACGTCTCTGTCCAGTTGACTACCATAGATTCCATTTTCCATTTGATGGAAAGATTTTAGATTCCTATCCGGTGCATGGATTATACCATTCAGTGAATCCTTGGGCCGTCCAAAAGGTTGAAGGTGTTTTTTTTAATAATGAAAGACATGTCACTATTTTAGATAATCCTAATTTTGGAAAACTTGCCTACATTGAAGTGGGTGCCATGTGTGTAGGTAAAATTGTTCAAAGTTATAGTACCAATAAAGCAAATGAGTTTAAAAATGGTGATGAAAAGGGCTATTTTTTATTTGGTGGCTCAACTGTCATCATTGCTGGAGAAAAGGGCCGTTTTAAGCTCTCGCAAGATCTGAGTGAAAATAGCTTAAACAAACTTGAAACTTACATCCATTTAGGTGATGAGATAGCGTCAAGTAATTAATTAGCTTTACGTTTGAACTCAGCATTTAGCGTGTGGAAATTTTTTAAAATTATTTTTCGTTTTTCATCTAGTAATTCAATAATTTTAAGACTTAGCTCTTGATTTGAATCAAAATTCTCTTATAAACAGAGAATGCCATTTAAAATACCATTTAAATCGTTTGTGAAATCGTGAAGTACTTGATTGATCTCAGCTCTATTTTGCTTCATGGTAAACCTCAACCTGAGTCTGATTTACATATTTGTAAAAAACGTGTGTTGATAAATCAAGTTCTTTAATGGTTGAACGAACTTTGCCTTTGGATTTTTTGAAGTAGTGGTTAATAACTTCCTTGTAAATTTCATCAATAAAATATTTAAAGCCATTTTCATCGATGAATTTAAGCTGTTTTTTAGTTAAAAATTCACTAGATTCTTTTTTAAACGGATTAAGATTATTTTGGATTTCAATGGGAATCTCTTTTAAAGTTACAATTCCGACACCACTGTTTTGCCATTTTTCTACAAGATAAATAAGTTCACGAGTATTTCCATGCCAATCATAATTTTTTAAAACTTCCATGGCCGTATCTTCAATAATAATTCTACGTCCACTTTTGCTTAGCTTGATATAATGTTTAATCAAAAGAGGAATATCATCTCTACGCTCTTTAAGTGGTTTAAGCCTAATATTAGTTCCACAAATTCTATAAAACAGGTCAAGACGAAATTTACCTTTTGCGACTAATTCATAGAGATCATTACAAGTAGCGGTTACTAATCTAAAATCAGACTTGATAAGATTTGTTCCGCCTACTGGGGTAAAGCTTTTTTCTTCTAAAGCTTTGAGCAGTTTGTTTTGCATCGACATTGGCATTGTTCCAATTTCGTCTAAGAAAAGTGTCCCATTATGAGCCAGTTCTAATAATCCTTTTTTATCACTGTTAGCTCCTGTAAATGAACCCTTTACATGTCCAAAAAGTTCAGAATCAAGTAACGTTTCAGTAAATTTAGAACAATTAATATTTACAAATTTTTCTAAACTATTATTGTGACCAAGTTTATGAATGATTTCGGCGATTACCTGTTTACCTGTACCACTAGGTCCAGAAATGTAGATAGGTGATTTTGTTTTATAGATATTTTTAATCAGATTAAGTGTTTCAAGTGTTTCGCTATCATTGGTAATATAAGATTCTCGAATAAATGATTCAATCGAGCCTTCATTGTGAAAATTACGGTATTTTTCAACCACCAAATCGATACCTTCTGGAGCGTAAGGCTTTTCAAGATAATCTAGACAACCAAATTTATAGGCTTTCTCTATTATTTGATCTTCATTATGCCCACTGAGTACGACAGCATAGAAACCTTTGCTTTTGGCTACTTTTAAAACTTCAAAACCACTTAAAGGTTCTTTGATATCTAGATCTATAAAGACCATGTCGTAATGATTTTTAGTTATGAGCTCGCGAGCGGAATCAATATTAGAGGCGTCATTAATTACGCCATATTTTGAGAGGTAAGATTTTAAACTAATGCGCATTAGCTCTTCATCATCGACCACTAAAATTTGAAGTTTATCATTCATAATAGTGCTGATTTTGCTTTTTTTCATATAACCTATTCTTTTGTAAAACGTTTAGCTACAGAACGCCACTTTAACCTAAACCTAGGTAATTTCAATAAGTTCTATATTATTTACAGGGAATATGTTTAATAAAACGTTCTATTAAAAAACGTTAAGGCGGGATTTTTTCGTGAATTTAACTAGTTGCTTATGTTCCTTAATTTGCAATAGCGATTTACTAAGGAGGTGCCTATGCAAACTGAAATTATTAAAAAATTTAAAGAGTGTTACGCTGGATTTACATTGAAGAGTATGGCCGAAATCACAGGTATTCAAGTCACCAGACTTTTTAGAATTATCAATGGAGCTGAAATGAAATTGGTTGAATATCGGAAATTTCAAGTGGCTATTCTCAAAATGAAAATAGAGCTTAATCCAACCAGAGAAGATATTTTTGAATTAGCAGAAATCTACCTAGCTGAACTCTCAATCGAAGCAGTTAGTGAATTACGTGAATTTTTAAAAAGCAGAATTATGAGCAATCAGTACTTGTTAACTGCGACATAAAGGAGAAATTGTTTGTGTTTTTTCATAGAGTAGATTAACTTAGGAAGAATTTAAAAAAAAGGTTTTTATGCTTAGTGGTAAGGGTATTCTAGTTACTGGTGGAACAGGCTCATTTGGTCGTGAATTTATTAAAAGAATTTTAAAGGATTTTCCTGATGTTAGACGAGTTGTAGTCTACTCTCGAGATGAATTAAAACAGTATGAAATGTCACAAAATTTTCCTGCTGAAAAATATCCACAATTACGTTTTTTCATTGGGGATGTGAGAGATGGTGCTAGACTTAGTCGCGCTTGTGAAAATATCGATATCATTGTTCATGCTGCAGCTTTAAAACAGGTTCCAGCAGCTGAATACAATCCAATGGAGTGTATAAAAACAAATGTTTTAGGTGCTGAAAATGTTATCAATGCGGCCATGGATAACAATGTTCGTAAGGTGGTGGCGCTATCAACAGATAAGGCTGCTGCACCAGTAAATCTTTATGGCGCAACGAAACTTTGTTCTGATAAGTTGATTATTGCAGCAAATAATTTTAAAGGAGCGAGAGACCTCTCATATGCTGTAGTTCGCTATGGAAATGTATTAGGCTCAAGAGGTTCGGTAGTTCCCTATTTTCTTAAGAAAAAAGCTAATGGTGTTTTACCAATTACGCATGAAGAGATGACTCGCTTTAATATTACACTAGATGAAGGGATCGATATGGTCCTGTATGCGCTTCAAAATCAGTGGGGCGGAGAAATTTTTGTTCCCAAGATTCCATCATTTAGAATTTTAGATTTAGCGGAAGCCATTGATCCAAAATGTAAAAAAGAGATAGTGGGTATTCGTCCAGGCGAGAAGCTTCACGAAGAGATGATCACTGAAGATGATTCAATGATGACTCTCGATTGTGGAAAATATTATGTAATTAAACCATCAACTCCACTGTGGGATGAAGATAAATATATTCAAAAATTCAAAGCAGAGAAAGTACCATTTGGATTTAAATATAGTTCAGCTCTTAATAATCAGTGGTTAAGTATTTCAGAACTTAGAAGCTTAATTAGAGAACATGTTGATCCTACGTTCTCACTGAAATAGGTAGGTAACTCATGAAGATTATACCTTACGGGAAACAGTCAATTGATAAATCAGATATCAATGCAGTTATTGAAACCTTAAAATCTGATTTTCTTACACAAGGCCCGAAGATTTTAGAATTTGAAAAAAATTTTGCAAATTATGTTGGAGCAAAATATGCGGTAGCTGTTTCTAATGGAACAACTGCACTTCATTTAGCCGTAAGAGTGTTGGGTATCAAAGAGAATGAGTATGCGCTGACTACACCTATTACTTTTAGTGCTAGCGCTAATTGTGTTTTATACTGTGGTGGTAAAGTCGATTTCGTGGATATTGATCCCAAAACTTATTGTATGGATATTAATCTTCTTGAAGATGAATTGAAAAAAAATCCCAATAAGATTAAAGGCATTGTACCTGTCTCTTTTGCGGGCTATCCCTTGGAATTAAGTGCTTTTAGAAAACTTGCTGACAAATATAATTTCTGGATTATTGAAGATGCTTGTCACGCTTTTGGGGCTGAATATATTGATGGAAATAATCAATGGCAAAAAACCGGTAACTCAAAATACGCGGATATTAGTGTTTTTTCGTTTCATCCGGTTAAGCATGTAACGACCGGTGAAGGTGGAATGCTTACAACTAATAGTCAAGAGATCTATGAAAAACTATTACTGTTACGCTCTCATGGAATTCGCAAAACTAAGTCTACTAATCCTAAAGATGGAGAATGGTTCCAAGAGATGATTGATCTTGGTTTCAATTATAGAATAACTGATATTCAGTGTAGTTTAGGTAACTCTCAATTAAAACGAGCTGATGCCAATTTAAGTAGTCGAAGAAAAATTGCAGCTAAGTATGATGAAGCATTTAAGAATATTGGTGAGGTGGTGACTCCTTATGTGGATAAAACTAAAGCAAAGCATGGATATCACCTCTATGTAGTACAAGTGAATAATCGTTTAGAGGTCTATAACTATTTACGCGAGAAAGGAATCTATACGCAAGTTCACTATGTTCCTATTCATATGATGGACTACTATAAGAAAAATCATCCGACTAAAAATAGTTTAAAAAGAGCAGAAGAGTATTATCAACACTGCCTGAGTATACCAATGTATCATTCTCTAACTGAAGCAGACCAAGCAACGGTCATTGAAGAAATTAAAAAAGCTGTAAAAATCTATGGATAATATGGATAAAGTTTTAGTGGCAACAGCTACTTATAACGAAGTAGATAATATTCAAAATCTGATCGGTGATATCTTTACTGTAATACCTAATTGTGAAATTTTAGTGGTGGATGATAAGTCTCCCGATGGTACCGGTGAGCTTTTGGATCGATTGAAAAGTCAAAATAGCAAAATTCACGTTATTCATAGAGCTGGAAAGTTGGGATTAGGTACTGCTCATCTAGCTATCATGGATTATGCTGTGAAAAATAATTTTGGAATACTGGTTACTATGGATGCTGATTTTTCACACCATCCAAAATATTTAAGTATAATGCTGGATAAAATGAAAACTTATGATTTTGTGACAGGTTCACGTTATGTTCCTGGTGGTCAATGTCAGTATGGATTCTATAGAACACTTATTAGTAAGACTGCTAATTTTTTATCACGTTTTCTTTTAGGAATTCACCTACATGAGTGTACAACTTCATATCGAGGTTTTAAAAACTTTTTATTAAAAGATCTTTTAAGTAAAAATATAAAGTCTAATGGATACTCATTTTTTGTCGAATCGATTTTTTATGTTTGTCGAATCAGCAAAAATGTTTCGGAATTTCCGATTGTTTTTGAGGATCGAAGACATGGGGTTTCTAAAATTTCCAAAAAAGAGATTGTGAAGAGTATTTTAACTTTATTGCGATTAACAGTTAAAAGAGTATTTTAGTAAGGACGTTTGATTGTGGGAAAGGTAGCTTTAATTACCGGGATTACGGGACAAGATGGAAGTTATTTAGCAGAATATCTTGTTAATATTGGTTATGAAGTACATGGAATTGTAAGGCATGCGGCTATTGAAGATGCTACGCATAGACTTTATAAAATTTCACATATTTTAGATAAAATCCATTTACATTCTGGCTCATTAGAAAGTTATGCCAGTTTATTTAATGTTCTTCAAAAAATTAAACCTGATGAGTGCTACCATTTAGCCTCACAAAGTTTTGTCTCTTATTCATTTGAGGATGAATTCTCTACAATGAATAGTAATGTGAATGGAACTCATTATTTGCTTTCAGCACTCCATCAAGTAGTTCCTAATTGTAAATTCTATTTTGCTGGGTCAAGTGAAATGTTTGGAAAAGCAGAAGAGTTCCCTCAAAATGAAAAAACTAAATTTCATCCACGATCAGTTTATGGAATTACAAAAGTAGTTGGTTATGAATTAACTAGAAACTATCGTGAATCTAATAAAATGTTTGCTTGTACTGGGATTCTTTTTAATCATGAATCACCAAGAAGAGGTTTTGAGTTTGTAACCAGAAAGATCACTTCGAGTGCAGCTAAAATTAAATTAGGAATGTCAAAAGAGTTACGTCTAGGTAATATAGAAGCAAAACGTGATTGGGGATATGCTGGTGATTACGTTCAAGTTATGCATAAGATGCTTCAGCATAGTGTGGCAGAAGATTTTGTAATTGGTTCTGGTGAATCTCACACGGTTCGTGAATTTATTGAGATTGCTTTTAAAGCGCTTAATCTCAATTTTGAAGAGTACTTGGTAATTGATCCAAGATTCTATCGACCAAGTGAAGTAGAGGTTTTACTAGCAGATCCGACAAAAGCTAAAACATTACTTAACTGGAAACCCAAAGTTAAGTTTGAAGAGTTAGTACTAATGATGGTGAAAGCTGATTACGAACATTTTAGTAAGCTAAAGTAAATTTTTATGATCAATGTTAAACACATGTTTAAAGATCTGTTAAGGAAGACGGGTTTTGATGTGATAAAATATAATCACGCCTCACATCCTTTAGCTAGACGAATGTTTCTGATAAATAAATATAAAATTGATTTAGTAATAGATGTGGGTGCAAATACTGGCCAATTTGGAACTATTTTAAGAAGAGCTGGTTACACCAAAAAAATTGTATCTTTTGAGCCATTAAGTGAGGCATTTTCCAAACTTAAAAAAAACACTAAAACTGACCTCCAATGGGAGGTTCATAATTATGGTTTAGGTAATAAATCAGAAAAAGTTGAAATTAATGTAGCAAATAACTCACAAAGCAGTTCAATTCTCTCGATGCTCGATTCACATATAAATGCAGCACCTGAATCAAAGTATATCAAGAAAGAGACAATTAAAATTGAAACATTAGATAATATCTTTGATGAAATTGCCAAAAAAGATAATCGTATTTATTTAAAGGTTGATACACAAGGGTTTGAAAAACAGGTGGTCGAAGGGGTTAGAAAAAATTTAAATAAAATTACAGGTATTCAATTAGAACTCTCACTAATTCCACTTTATGCAGGTGAAGATCCATTGCAAAAAATGGTAACATTTATGGATGAACTAGGTTTTACCTTAATGAATTTAGAGCCAGGTTTTGCTAATCCTGAGTCAGGACAACTTTTACAAGTTGACGGAATCTTTTTTCGTGAGTCAGAAAATAGCTTATGAAAATTGTCAAAGTTAATACCGCCTATAAATTCTACTTGGAATCATTTCAAGCAAAAAATAATTTAGACCATTTAAGCTATCTTGAGATTAAAAAACTTATAGACGACGATTTTTTTAGTTGGCCGAACTCTTTAGGAAGAGCATTGAATAAATACAATATTAAAGTCGTTGAGTTTTTAAGCAACTTTTACCCATTACAAAATGCTTGGGCATGTGAACATAAGCTTGATTTTAATTTTGCCACTTATACTTTTGATATTATTGAAGCGCAAATTTATGAAGAGCAGCCAGATATTCTTTATATGGATGATTATATTAATTTTAATGAGCACTGGATTGAAAAAATTAGAAAAAAGTGTCCAAGTATTAAATTAGTTATGGGGTGGTGTGGAGCACCTTTTAAAGAGCTTAATGTCTTTAAATCTTATGATTTAGTATTGAGTTGTATTCCTGAACTGGTTGAAAAATTTACTCAAAATGGAGTTAGAAGTTTTCATGTGAACCATGCTTTTGACCCATTAGTCTTAGAAAAAATTAAAAATACTATTGATTTTAAGTATGATTTTTCTTTTATTGGACAGATTGTTCGAGGTCAAAATTATCATCTTGAAAGAGAATATCTACTTGAGCAACTGGTAAAAGAAACTCCGATAACTCTTTTTTCTCCTAGCTTTGATATGCATTTAAATATTAAAGATTATCTGATAACTACATCTAAACAAGGTATTTATTTAATTTCAAAAGCCATACCTTTTCCTATATTTAAAGCATTTAAGAAGTTAAGTAGAGTTTATGAATGGAATGAACTACCTAAACTTCCAGTTAATTTAAAACTGCAAAAGTTTATGCAGCCAGGTGTTTTTGGGCTTGAGATGTTTAAAACTTTAAAAATGAGTAAGATTGTTTTAAATTCGCATATTGATATCTCATCACAATCGGCTTCCAATATGAGACTATTTGAAGCAACAGGGATAGGCAGTTGTTTACTTACTGATTTTAAGACAAATTTAAATGATCTTTTTTTAGATGGGAAAGAGGTTGTAAGTTTTAATAATCCAGCTGAGTGTGTTGAGCGGGTTAACTTTTTACTTAAAAATGAAAAAATTCGAAATGAAATAGCTTTAACAGGACAAAAGAGAACATTGAAAGATCATACATTTGATAATAGAGCATTACTTATTAAAGAAATTATAGAAAAGAGTATATGAAAGAAAAAATAGTATTTAGGTTGAACCAAGTGAGAAAATATTATGAGTTTATTGGAAAAAGAGTAACAATACTTTTACTAATAGCTTGTTTATGTGGTTTTTTTCTATTTGGGGTTGAATCATCATTTGTATTAGTTATGCAAGGTTTTCTGCTTTCCATTAAAATTGCCGAAGAGCAAGTTTTAATGTTACCGAGCTGGTATCCTAGAAGCATTGGTTGGAGTGTTGTTCTCCTAGGTACATTTGGTTTATTTAGAGCCGTTGGACTATTTCTTAAAATGTTTATTGGATCAACTATATCCTACTCATTTGTTAGATTACAACGTCAAAGAATTATGGATTACACTTTAAGCAATGGTCACGAGATATCAACCGATGAAACGATTAATATTTTCACTGATGGAGTAGATAGAGCGGCAAGTGCCTTAACGGGAATACAGACATTTTTACAGGCATTTGTGGCGGCAGCTAGTTTTTTTATATTCGGACTAAAACTTGCGCCTAAAGAGATGATTGTGGGAATAGTACTCTTTTCATTAGTAGTAATGCCACTAAAATATTTCCATGGTTGGATTAATAGTGCAGCTTATGGACTTGGTATTGAATGGAAAAGTATTGTTAATATACTATTAAGTGGAATTAAGAATTTTTTCTATCATAAAGTCTATGGTTTGATTGAAAATGAGAAAAAACGCTCTTTTCTCAATCTAAGAACATTTTTTTACCACTATACAAAGTTTAATGCTTCCGTTGCCGCTCAATATGCTTTACCAGGGTTTATAGGAGTAATGGTTCTCTCTTTTATTACTTATGTGGGAGTTGATAAGTTTCATACTCCAGGTGCTACACTCATGGCATTTTTCTATGTTTTTATTCGAATGGTTCAAGCATCCTCCGATATGCTATCAAGTTTAGGGATTATAAAGTTGAGTATTCCCAGAGTAAAAGATCTTTACCATTGGAAATTAATTATTGATAAAAAGAAAATGGAAGAAGAAGAGAAAGAAAAAAATAGGATTAGAATTGATAGAAAAATTTTTGAAGAAAAATTAAATCAAGATTTCAATTTAAATATTAAAAATCTTTATTTTAGATATGATGAGACTAAACCCTATCTTTTTCAAGACCTAAATATTAATTTAGGAAGCTCAGACTGTTTTGTGATTAAGGGTGAATCTGGCTCAGGAAAAAGTACACTCCTTTCTCTTATTTTAGGGATGTACCAACCGATTAAAGGCCAAATCACTGTAAATGACTTTGAAATTAATTCTGTTCGGGAGTATCTTTATGAGAAAATTGCATACGTTGGACCAGATCCCTATTTAATTAAAGGTACTTTAAGAGAAAATCTTCTTTATGGAAATCCTAATGCTAGTCAAATTAATGATCATAAAATTATTGAAATATTAAAATTAGTTCAATGTGAAAGTTTATTAAGTTCACTGGACGGTAGATTAAATGCAGTCTTAAATGAGTCAGCCAAGCTTTCAACTGGTCAAAAACAGCGGTTGTCAATGGCTAAGGCACTTCTCAGAGAGCCTAAGCTACTTATTATGGATGAATCAACTGCTAATCTTGATAGTAAAACAGAAAAAGAGATAATTGATAACCTTAAAGTAATTTTGAAGTCAATCACAAGTATTATTGTATCACATAAAGACGTATTTGATTATTTAGCAACTAAAAAATTACAACTAGGAAATGGATGAAAGCAATAATTGATGGGTTTTATCATAATCATAATCAAGTGGCAGCTTACCGAATTATCAATGAACTTAATTTAGAATCATGCTTGATGACATATAGTACGGTAACCAAATCTTTTCTTACTTATAGTAAAGAGGATTTTGTTAAAAAAAATGTAACATTCATCAATTTTGAAAAGATAAGTTTAGGTGATTTTCCAACTGATATACCGGACCTAATTCCATTAGACGAATTATTACTTAACCGTATGAATGATTGTGAAGTAGTAGCTTTAAAGATGATAGAACGATTAAATCCTATGATTGTTGAAAGTTACGATTTTAGAAAAAATCTTTACTTGAAAATTTTACGTTTCTGGAATGATTTTTTAGAGAAAAATAAAATCGATTTCTATTTAAATATTGAGATTCCACACGAGCCTTATAATTTTATTCTTTACAGTTTGTGTAAAGTAAAAGGAATTAAAACGTTCAATTTAGCACCAGTAGCCGCTATAGATGATACACTTCAAATTATGACAGATTGGAAGGAGAACTGTCCTGAGTTGAAAACGACTTTCGATCAATTAAAAAGAGAGGGAAAACCTGTCGAATTAAATGAAAAGTTTGCAAATCATTTGAAAATGCAGCTTGAAAAAGATGAACTACCTTTTTATATGGCCGACAATTTAAAAAATAGAAACAGGGAAAAAACGCTTAAATTTAAAGTTGATAAAATTGTAAAAAAATTAGATAACTTGAAAAAAATCCAGAAAAATTTAAAAATCTTTTACTAAAAATTGGTGGTATCAGCAAGGTATTAATCGGGCTAAAAAAGAGCAAAGTTATTTGAAACTTATGAATCACTTTCAGTTGAAGCCGATTTTAGTAAAAAATACTTTTATTATCCTTTGCAATTTCAGCCTGAATGTACAACCTGTCCACAAGGCGGACACTATGTTCATCAGAACTTAGTACTTCATATTTTAAGTGAATCGCTTCCAGGTCCAGATTATTTTATTTATGTTAAAGAGCACCCTGATCAGAGACTACATGGTAGAAATGTTGAATTTTATAATGAAATAAAAAAAATTAAAAATGTAGTTCTTATAAAAAAATCTCAATCGGGTTTTGCATTAATTAGAAACTCTCTTGCAGTAGTAACTATTACTGGAACAACTGGCTGGGAAGCCCTGTTTAGAAAAAAACCTGTAGTGATTTTTGGAAATGGCTATTTTCAATATGCACCAGGGGTTATCTTCACAAGAACGGTAAATGAGTGTAAGGAAGCACTAAAAAAAATTATAAATACTTCAGAGTTAATCCCTACCGAAAAAGATATGAAATATTTTTTAAAAGCTATGGAGCTTCACTCAATTAATGGTTGGACTGATATTTGTTATCAACGTGTGAGTAAGTTGAAAATTGAAGATAATATTGATAACTTAACCAATGGTATTTTAAAAAAAATAAAATCGAGTTTTAATTGAATATTCTCTTTTTTTCTCCTAATCAGGGTATTTGGCCATTTACTTTACCTGAAAGCTTGATTGCTAATTCATTGAAGTTATTAGGACATAAGATTATTTATCTCAATTGCCAAAAACTTTATAAAGATTTTTGTCTTACCCAAAATTCGCTTGGTTTGAAGTTTAATTCAGATCAGAATGAGAAAAATAGAATTTGTAATGAATGTATTAATAAGCGCGAACTTGTTGTAAAAAAATTTAGATTTGAAAATTACTATTTAAATGAATTTATTTCTGAAATTGATAAGAAATCAATAGTATCTCAAGTTGAAAACATGAATTTTGACCAATGTTTTAATTTTGCTCAAGATGGGATTGCTGTTGGTAAAAAAGCACTTTATGAGTTTTTATTAAACCATAAGAAGTCTTCTTTGGATTTTTCAGAGGCAGAAATTAGTGAATATAAAAACTGTTTCAAAAACTGTTGGATTACATTTAACGCTATTAATGTTTTTTTAAAAAAACATTCTATACATAAAGTTATAATGTTTAATACCCTCTATTCAGTTAACTCAGTTGTTGCTGAAGTTGCTAATAAATTTAAAATTGATGTTTATACACTACATGCAGGACTCAATTTGTCAGATAGATATCAAAAAATACTTTTTGGAAAAAACGCAACAGTCAACTTTTTAAGAAATGTAAGAGATCAATGGACAAGATTTAAACAATCCACCATTACGCAAGATGAAGCGAGTTATGTGGCAGCTCACTTTTTAGAACTTTTTAAGGGTGAAAACAACTATGCTTTCTCTTCAGTTAAAAGCAAAAACTATTTTAATATAAGAGAAAAATTTTTAATTCCAAAAGATAAAAAAATTATTGTTGCTTTAATGAGTAGCTATGATGAACAGTTTGCTAATTTACAAGTTAATAGTGAAACTTTTAACATGATTTTTCCAACTCAAATTGAGTGGATGTATGATTTAATTAATTTTTTTAAAAATAATCCTGAACTTTTTTTAATTATTAGAGTTCACCCAAGAGAGTTTCCAAGGCATGCTAATGCTGTTTTGTCTGAGCATGCTCGTAAATTACAACATGAGTTCACAAATCTACCTGAAAATGTAAAAATTAATTGGCCACATGATAATGTTTCACTTTACGATTTGATGGAGGAGACAGATCTTTTTTTAAGTGCTTGGTCTAGCTCAGGTAAGGAGATGAGTTTCTTTGGGAGACCTGTTATTATTTACTCAGATGATTATATTTTTTATCCACATGAACTAAATATATATAAAAATAATAAAGCGGATTATTTTAATGCGATTAAAGATAATTTAAAAAGTAATTTTGACTTTGAAAGAATTAGAATGGGTTTTAGATGGTTTGCTATTGATCAAAATAAGGCAATTATTGACATTGGCGATCTTTGTAAAATTCAGGAAAATAGAGATAAAAATATTATTCGAAGAGTTTTTAAGAAAGTTTTAAGAACTATAAATTCTAATTTACTTTTGAAATTTGATCTCCTGGGAAAAAATAAAAAATTAAAAAGTATCAAACGGTTTGAAGATGTTCTGCTGAATTCTGCCAATACACCACTTGACCTTATAACAGCACAAAATGTAGTTACTTTTGAAGATGAAACTCAGTTCATCAAGGATGCTTTAAAAAAGATCTATTTTGCTATGTATGGTTCAGAAACTTTTGATCACTCTTTTCCTGAAACTTCACTACGCTATAAGCTTTTTAAATATATTTTCTAAAAACTGGTTTAATGGCATTTCCAATCAAAAATTTTTCATATCCACCTTCTAAGGCTTTAATATAAACCTGTAAGCTTTCATTGAGAGCATTGTTAAAGAAATCCACATCATTTTTAGTGTGGCTAAAACATGGAATAAATATACCTTGGAACAGTACTCCTCGCTTTATCATCTCTTGTAACATAAGCGTTCTAAGTCCTGAACAAGCCTCTTGTTTTCTGTTTTTGAAAATAAAAAGTGGGAACCAATTACTTTTTACTATTTCGACAAAATTTTCTAAATTATTCTTTTTTATAGTAGCAAAACACTCTTTAACAAAATAGTCCCCGATTTGGTGGTTATGAACAATAACATTTTTATTTTTAAATTCATCAAGAGTAGCAAGACCAGCGGCCATGGCATGCGTTTCTCCACCATGGGTAGTTGAGGTTAAGAAGAGTTTCTCTTGTCCAATGGTTGAAATTCCTCCTAGATTCATAACCTCTTCTGTCCCAGTTAGAGCGCAGAAGGCAAAGCCATTTGCAATCCCTTTACCCCATGTCGCCATATCTGGTTTAACTTGGTATTTACTAATAGCTCCGGGAAAATCAATTTTATATCCCGTAATCATCTCATCTTGGATAAAGAGAGCACCATATCTATGGGTAAGTTCTATTAATTGCTTTAAATCAAATTCATTTTCAGGATAGCTTCTTTCTGGTTCGCTTAATACACAGGCAATTTGATTAGGATATTTTTTAAATAGATCTTCCAGTGTATTTAAATCCATTGAGTTATATGTTACTGAAAGAGCTTGAATCTCTTCTGGAACTCCTAAATTGCAACTGGTTTTACCAATAAACCAATCATCGTAAGAATAAAATGGATGGTTACCAGGAAAAGCTATCAGTTTTCTTTTAGTGAAAGCTCTTGCAATTTTAGTTGCAGCGGTTGTAATGGTGGAACCATTTTTTGCAAACTTTACCATTTGGTGTTGTGGAATTAGCGAAAGAAATTTTTCAGCCATCTCTAATTCAATTACTGAGGGACGTTGAAAGTTGACACCTTTTTCAAGTTCGGCACGAACTCTTGTCAAAACAGGTTCGTATGCATGCCCAAGTGAAACTGAAGTTAATCCCATGGAGCAATCTAAAAATTTGTTATCATCTAAATCCCAAACATGCGCACCTTTTCCATATTTAATGGCAGCTGGGGCAATTAATGGAAACTGATCATCGCCTTTAGAATATGTATGACACCCACCAGGTATAAGTTTATGAATTTTTTTTCTATATTCATCAGATTTAGTAAAATTCATTTAAGATCATCCTTTCTATTATCATTTTTAAGAGATAATTCAAAACCCTCATTTCTTAAATAATGCGAATTGAGTTTTTTTAGTGAACTATTATTTTCAAGATAGAGAATATAATCAAGCCATCCTTTCTCTGATCCTAAATTTTTTATTAAGCTTTCAATCACTTCAAAATCAGCTGGCTCATCAACCGTTAGTCTGTAAGATGAATAGTCGATACTATTTTCAATTGAGTATGAGTTAAATAGATCTTTTCCTTTTACCGTAGAGTTTCGCCAAATATAAGGCGTAACATGTTCTTTGTCAGACATTAATGTCGCGTTCTTAAAAGCATTCATAAGTGTTTCATATCGAAAAACTTCAACATCGATTCCATCAGGGTAGGTTGGATTTAATGTGTTGGAGGCATAGTCTACTTTTTGCTTAATACATTGATCAATCACTAGATCTACAATTGTTGGATCAATTAATGGGCAATCAGCTGTAACTCTCACAACATAATTAGGTTGAACTGTTTCTGCCGCATGAAAAAATCTAGAAAGGACATTCTCTTCACTACCTCTAAAATATTTTATTTTTTTTAATTTACAAAATTGTTCAATAGGATCATCTGAGCTATTAATCGAAGTTGCTACTAAAAAATCGGTAATTTTTTTAGATAAGGCCAAACGTTCAATTTGAATTTCTAAAAGGTTTTTATTACCAACACTTTTTAAAACTTTTCCTGGGAGTCTTGAGGAAGCTAGTCGTGCTTGAGTTATACAAAGTATTTTCATAATGTATTCACAGAGACGGATTTAAAAGATTAGTGTTTTTACTTTGATACTATGGATACTCTTGGTCAGATCGTTTTGAAGTAACCCTTTACTGGCTATTAAAGTGTTTTTTAAAAGTTGTTCAACTTTATCTACACCAATGAAGTACACCATCAATTTCAGGAAATGAGAGACAGTAGCGTAAAGCTAATTCGTCTAAATCCATTTTATTTTCTTTAGAAATTGAACAAAGTAAATCAAGTGGTTGTTTAAGTGAATCAAGTTTAGCTGGTAAATCTTTTTTGAAAAATAGACCTTGTAAAAAAACCGAACGAACATGGATTTTTTTGTTTTTAGCTTTGGCTTTATTAAGTAATGAACCACGAAAATTAAAGTTATCTAAGAGATTAAAAGGAGTTTGAATAATATCTATGATATCTGATTTAATAGCAGTTTCAAATTCCTCATTAGTATATATTGAAACACCAAAGTTTTGGACTAAGCCTGAATCTTTAAGCTCTTTTATTTCATTAAAGTTTTCATATTGATAAAAGTCTTTAAAAGAGTGGAATGAGTAGTTAAATAATGATGGAACCGTTAATTTTTCTAATGTTTCTTTTAGCGCGACTTTTACACTTGAACTCAATTTAAATTTAGACATAACTTTAAATTGAGGATTAGATTTATGAAACTGATTAATGATTTGGTAAGATTCTCCATACTGATCAGCAGTATCAATGGTTGTTATCCCTTTGGTTTGAGCTGTTTTTAAAATTGCAATTGATTCATCAAGGGAAGGTTTACCGTGTTGATTGTTAATTCCGTAGGTCATGCCTAATTGAACGGTTCCTAAAATCAGTTGCTTGGAATCTGCCATAAGCCTATCTTCTCACGCAGAAAAATATACTCTGTTTACAAGGCAAATTGTGAATATAGTTGAATAGATCGGAAACCTGAGGGATTAGCTCTGGATGGAGATACATCTGTTTTCCTAAATTAAGCATTGTTAAAATAGCATCAAATTTTGGTATCGCTTGGTATTTCATCTGGTAGTAGGCAGCAAGTCTGCCAGTTCTATGACAGCCGCATTCGCAACGAAACGCAATTTTTTTACCTTTGGCTTTTGCCTCTTTTATCCATTTATCAAAATAATTTAAAAATTCACTGTTAAGTGGTATTTGAGGAATTTGTCTAGTGTTATAAATAACTTTTAAACTTGGGCACACCTGTCGATCCTTATATTCATGCGCATCAGCTGTTCCACTTAGAACCATAACTTCATTAATTCCTAATTTGCATAGCATTTTCATATCTTCAGTAGTTGGTTTACTATAGCGGTAAATTTCAAATCCTGTATTTGAATCACGATCAATTAAATGTAAATTGTTCGGAGAAGTTTGAGCATATCCAAAACTCGCTGCAAGCATACAAAAAAATACGAACAAAATATTTCGAAAGTTCATAGAAAACTCCAAATAAATATTTTAAATAAAAATCATGTAAAATATACGTTACCACTTAGTATTATACAAGATAATATACTTGCAAAAACTTTATTTATTTGGCAATAATAACCAAAATCAATTGTAAGTTTTCATTGGGTGATTATTATGTGTGGAATTATCGGCGTTACCTGTGTTCCTGCTGCTTCCAGTGAAGTCTATCACGGACTTCTGCTTCTGCAACACAGAGGTCAGGATGCTGCGGGCATATTTTCCTTTAATGATCCCGCTCCCGGCTTTATACTTCATAAAAATCAAGGACTTGTTGACCAGGTTTTCAAACTAGAGCACCTCGAAAAATTAAAAGGTTTAACTGCTATTGGACATACTCGATATTCCACCATGGGAAATCAGCTTGAACAAGATATCCAGCCGCTTATTGTGAATTATCCTTATGGAATTGGGATGGTGCATAATGGAAATATTGTTAATGCTCAAGAATTAGTCATAGAGTTGAAAGAAAAACGTAAAAGACATATGTTTGGATCTAATGATCTAGAGGTTCTACTCAATCTTTTTGCTGATGGTGTAGCTAAAAACGCGCACTTTGGACAAATTGAATTTTCTCATATTTTAGATGCAGTTAATGAAATTTTTAAAAAAGCCAAAGGTGGTTATTCAGTATTATCTTATATCGCTCACCATGGACTTGTGGCATTTCGTGATCCTAATGGAATTCGTCCACTTATTTTAGGTGTGAGAGATTTAACTAAATCAGAACAAGAGGCAAGTGGTAATACGTTAAAAAAAGCTTACTGTGTGGCTTCGGAATCAAATGCATTAACGTTTCTTGGTTATGAAGTTGTACGTAATATTGAAGCAGGTGAAGTAGTTTATATCAAAGATAATGGTGAAATGGTTTCAGCGAAATTAGTGGAGAATCCCAAAGAAGTACACGTTCCTTGTATGTTTGAATGGGTCTACTTTGCTAATCCTCAAAGTGAAATTGATCATATTAATGTTTATGAATCAAGAAAAAATATGGGAATTATTTTAGCCAATGAAATTAAAAAGATGATTGCTGAAAAAAATATTGCACCTGATATTGTGGCTCCAGTGCCTGAAACAAGTCGAATTTCCGCTATCTTTTTAGCGCAAGAGTTAGGATTACCTTACAGAGAAGTATTAACCAAAAATAGATATGTACAGAGAAGTTTTATTTTAAATTCAGAGTCACTTCGTAGTCGTGCTTTAAGTTTAAAATTTGGTCCAATTTTACAAGAGGTTCAAGGTAAAAATATTTTGTTACTTGATGATAGTATTGTTCGTGGAAATACTTCGAAAAAAATTGTTAAGATGTTAAAAGATAGTGGCGCTAAAGAGGTTTATTTTGCAAGTGCCTGTCCTCCAGTAAAACATCCATGCTATTATGGAATTGATTTTCCTGATCCAAAAGAATTAGTTGCAACTGACAGATCAAATCAAAAAATTGCAGAATTTTTAGATGCAGAAAAAGTCATCTATTTAGATATTGATAGTTTGAAAAAAGCCATAGGTCGTCCAAAGCTTTGCACGGCTTGTTTAACCGGTGAATATCCAGTGGATATAAGTTGTGCCACTAAATTTAAAGAGCTTAGAAACCAACAGAGAAAGAATCTGTGAAAATAAACCAATGCCCCCTAATTTATGAAGGCTCGGTAAAAAATGTTAGGGAGAGCATTCAAAATAGTTCTGAATATTTCTTTGAGTACACAGATAAATATTCTATTTTTGATTGGGGCGAAATGCCTGACCATATTGATTATAAAGGTGAGTCACTAGCTTGCTTTGCCCAAATCATGTTTGACTATTTAAAACTACAAGGTGTTGAGAGTCATGCTAAAGGTTTAGTTGATGAAAACCTTGAAGCTTGTGGAAAAAGTAAATATTTAAAAGTTAAGAAGGTTGATGTAGTTAGACCAAAAATGAATAAAACGGTTAGTGGTGAAATTAGTTATGATTATAAGGTTTATCAAGACAAAAATAAATTACAAAATGCGCTTGTACCTTTAGAGGTTATTTTTAGATTAGGCTTACCAAAGGGAAGTTCATATTTAAACAGAGTTAAAAACTCTAAGTTTAAAGTTGGTGATTTTTTTGAAGAACCCATTATTGAGTTTTCGACAAAATTGGAACCAATGGATAGATATGTGAATGAGAGTGAGGCGAAACTAATTGCTGGACTCTCAGAGAGTGAATTTAATAATTTAGTTCAAAAAACTAGACTAATCGCTTTAAAAGTCCGTGATCTCTTTAAAGAGTTTAATATTATTCTTTGGGATGGAAAATTTGAGTTTGCCTTTACTCCAGGTAAAAATCCCAATGAACGAGATGTTGAATTAGTCGATGCTATTGGAATTGATGAATTGAGACTAACTTACAATAATATTCAGTTATCTAAAGAATTTTTACGACAATATTATAAAAATACTCCTTGGTTTGAAGCTTGTAATAAAGCTAAAGAACTCGGTAAAGCACGTGGTATTGAGGATTGGCAATCACTTTGTGAAGTTCCTCCCAAGTTACCTCGCGAGGTTAAACATATTGTAGAAAACATGTATATGAATTTAACCAACATTTTAAGTTTACATGTTTTAAAGAAAAAAGTTTTTCAGAACGCCATAGAGTTTGAGCAGTTTTTAAAAGAGATTGATAAGTTTAGTTTTGCTAAAACTTAGGATGATTTTATGAATATTTTAATCATAGGATCTGGTGGAAGAGAACATTGCCTAGCATGGAAATGTGCACAGTCGCCACTGGCTAATCAGATTTATGTTATTCCAGGAAACCCTGGAATGTTAACTGAAAAAAAGATCGTTACTAATAACCAGATTGATCCAGGTGATTTTCTAGCTGTTAAAGAGTTTTGTGAAAAAAACGCTATTAAGTTAGTGATAATTGGCCCAGAAAAATATTTGTCGTTAGGAATTGTTGATTTCTTAATGGAATCAAATATTTTAACCTTTGGGCCTAATAAAGCGGCTAGTTTTGTTGAGGCGTCGAAAATTTTTTCCAAACATATGATGAAGAATGCTGGAATTAATACAGCTCCTTTTGTGACATTTGAAAATGCTTCCATACTACTTGATTCAGTAAAAAATCTTGATGATAAACTTTTTTACAGCGGCTACGTAGTTAAAGCGGATATTTTGGCTCAAGGTAAAGGTGTAGTGGTTTGTGATACTAAAGATGAAGTTATTACTGCTGTAAACGATCTAGTTAAAAATAAAATTGTCGACAAAAATAGAGATAAAATTTTAGTTGAACGAAAAATCAGAGGACGTGAGGTCTCAGCCTTTGCTATTTGTGATGGAGAAAACTATCTTCCGCTGGGTTTTGCTTGTGACTATAAAAGGATACGTGATAATAATGAAGGTCCAAATACTGGTGGAATGGGAACCTATTCTCCTGCTCACTGGTTAGAGATCAACCATGAACTTAAAAATAAAATTAATGAAACAGTTTTTGGTCCATTTCTAAAAGCATTAACTGCTGAGGGTATTAATTATCGTGGAGTACTGTTTGCTGGAATCATGGTGGATGAAGATAATAACTTTGAAGTACTTGAATATAATTGTCGATTTGGGGACCCTGAAACCCAAAGTCTGTTACCGTTAATTGACGAAGATATTGTTCCCTTATTTATTGATGCAGCATCAGGAAAAATCGATAAAAATAAAAAAACAGTTAAGCTTAAAAAATTAAGTGCTATGCATGTAGTATTAAGTGCTTATGGTTATCCTGGTACTGAAGGAATTGCGATTAAACAAGGGGACAAAATCACTTATCCAGTAGAACTGTGTAAGAGTAATAAAGAATTTTCTGTAAAAATATTTTTTGCTGGAGTTGGTACTGACTCTGAAAGAAATTTGGTGACCAATGGTGGGCGAGTTTTAGGTGTAACCGCAATAGGTGAAAGTTTACCTTTAATTAGAAAACAGATTTATCAAGAGATAACAAAAATAGATTTTTATAAAAAACATTTTCGTTCAGATATTGGATTATGAGTAAAGCAATAAATAATTTCAAAGTGAATCCACCTATTAAATGCGCTATTCTTGCGTCTGGAAGTGGAACTAACGCTGAAAATCTTATTAAATATTCGAAAGAAAATCCCAATAAAATTAAAATTGAATGTGTAATTTCTGATAAAGCTGACGCTAAAGTTTTAGAACGAGCAAAAAAACTTAATGTTCCCAGTTACACTGTTATTTACGATAAAAAAGAGGGACGTGTTGGTCATGAAAAAAAGATTCTAAAGGTTTTAAAAGATTACGATGTTTATTTTGTTTTACTAGCTGGTTATATGCGGATTTTAACTCCTACTTTTTTATCAGCTTATAATAATACTAAAAATAACGGATATATTATTAATATCCATCCTTCATACTTACCAGAGTTTAAAGGTGCGCATGCATTTCTCGATGCTTTCAATGCGAATGTTCCCTATTCTGGAATTACAGTACATTTAGTTTGTGAAGCAATTGATAGTGGAAAAATTTTATTACAAGAAAAATTTGAAAGAAAAGCTAGCGACACTTTTGAAGATTTTTATAAAAGAGGCAGAAGTATTGAAGAGTATATTTACAAAAATGCTATTGATAAAATATTAAATAACGAGATTGTTTTATGAATATAAGTAGAATTGAAATTTTACCCAAGCCATTTATGCAGGAAAAACATCCTTTAATTAAAAAACTTAAAAGTTTTTTTGAAATTGATGTGGATAAAGTAGTCGAAGGAAAAATTTTTTGGATTAAAGGAACTGATGAAAATTTAAGTAGACTTGATTTTTGGGGAAAAGAGCTCTTTTCAGATACCATTGTCCAAAACTACTACTTTGATAATAGTAAAATAGATTTAGGCAATACTAATCCAAATTATGTTTTGGAAATTCAATTTAAACCAGGAGTTACTGATAATTCGGGAGTTGCGGCAGCCGAAGCTTTAAACTTAATTGAGAAAAAAACAGGTGAATCTGCTTATCGAGTTTTTTCAGGAAAAAATTTCTATTTTTGGACAAAGGTTTCTATTGATAAAATTATAACGATTGGTAAAGAGCTTTTGGCCAACGATCTTTTAGAAGAGATTATAGTTACAACTTATGAAGATTTTTTAAAACGTGACCGATTTAATAACGCAAAAATTCCAGAAGTAAAACTAGGAACAAATGAAGCAAAAGTTTTAGAAGTTGATATTAACCTATCGATGGATAAACTATTAAAATTATCTAACGAGAATTGCTGGGCTTTAAGTGAAAGCGAATTAGAGCAAATTAAGAGTTATTTTAATGATTCAACTACAAAAGAAGTGAGAAAAAAACTTGGATTACCAAATAATCCAACTGATGTTGAAATTGAGATTATTGCTCAGTCTTGGAGTGAACATTGTAAACATAAGATTTTTGCCTCCAATATTGATTACACTGAAGATGAAAGCACTGAAATTAAGCTTGGGCCTATTCAAGTTAAGAGTCTCTATAAACAGTTTATTAAAAAAAGCACTAAAGATGTTGAAGAGAAATATAAAATTGATTGGTTAGTTTCTGTCTTTAGTGATAATGCTGGAATTGTTAAATTTGATGATAAGATTAACCATTGTATAAAAGTTGAGACACATAATTCGCCGTCAGCGCTAGATCCATATGGTGGAGCATTAACCGGAATTCTTGGTGTTAACCGTGATATTCTTGGTTGCGGTATGGGAGCTAAACCGATAGCAAATACCGATGTATTCTGTTTTTCTAATCCTAATTTTAAAGAAGAGCTTCCACTTAAATTAAAACACCCTCGTCGTATTTTAGAGGGTGTCCATTTAGGTGTTGAAGATGGTGGTAACAAAAGCGGTATTCCAACG
Source organism: Bacteriovoracaceae bacterium (assembly GCA_046328975.1). Classification (GTDB taxonomy): domain Bacteria; phylum Bdellovibrionota; class Bacteriovoracia; order Bacteriovoracales; family Bacteriovoracaceae; genus JAXLVO01. Next base: position 23,501 of record JAXLVO010000022.1, read on the forward strand.
GTTAACGGGGCTTTTGTTTTTGATTATAGTTTTGCTGGTAAACCATTAGTTTTTTGTGGGACAGTGGGAGTTATTCCTCGTGAGATTAAAAAAATCAAAGGTCAAGATGTTGGGGACTTAGTTATCGTCTGTGGAGGACGTATTGGTAAAGATGGAATTCATGGTGCTACTTTTAGTTCGTTAGAATTAAATGAAGGTTCTCCAGCAACTGCTGTCCAAATTGGGGACCCCATCACTCAAAAAAGATTGATGGATTTTTTAATTGAAGCACGTAATAGAGATCTTTATACTAATGTTACAGATAATGGAGCAGGTGGACTTAGTTCAAGTATTGGTGAAATGTGCCAGGTAACTAATGGTGCAACCATTGACCTGAAAAAAACTTTAGTTAAATATCCTGGTCTACTGCCTTATGAACTAATGATCAGTGAATCGCAAGAGCGAATTACTTTTGCTGTTAATAAAGATAAGAAAAATGAATTTTTAGAACTAGCAAAATCTCGTAACGTAGAAGCTTGTGTTTTGGGTGAATACACTAATACTGGTTATTTAACGGTTTATTATGGCGATAAAATAATTGCCCATCTTTCATTAAAATTTTTACATGACTCACTAAAACCAATGGAGTTAAAAGCTAGATTTAGTGGAAACTATGATCGTACCTCTTGGTTTAATAATCCTAAACTAAGTTTTGAAAATAAAAATATTAATGAACTAGTACTTAAAGTGCTAGGAAGTTTAAATGTCTGTTCCAAAGAGAACCTAGTAAGGCGTTATGACCATGAAGTGCAAGCTTCAACTGTGATGAAACCCTTCAATGGAAAAAATGCTAAAGGACCAAGTGATGGTGGAGTTGTTAAAAATATTTTGCATGGTGGATCTGAAAACTTAGGGGTGAGCATCTCTTGTGGTATTAATCCAAAAATTTCAGCTTATGATACCTATTTAATGAGCCTCTATGCTGCTGACGAAGCAGTTAGAAATGCACTTTGTGCTAATGCCAATCCTGAATATATAGCACTAGTCGACAACTTCTGTTGGCCAGATCCACTTAGTGATCAACATAAACTGGGTGAATTAGTTAGAACTTGTTATGGACTTTATGAACTAGCTTTGGCTTACGGAATGCCTTTTGTAAGCGGTAAAGATAGTATGAAAAACGATTTCGTTGGAAAGTTTGCTAATGGAAAAGATGTAAAAATTAGTGTTTTACCCACTCTACTTGTAACAGCGATGGGTAAAGTTGAAAATGTAGAAAGCTTAATTAATAGTAGTTTTAAACATGAGGGTGATCTGGTTTATTTAGTTGGTGAGTGTAGCTATGATAATATAAATTTAAGTGAGTTCACTGAAATTTTTAAAGTTACAACCAATGGAAAGCTGAAACCAGAATTAGTTGATCTTAAAAAGAATATTGGTCTCTATAAAGCACTTTATAAACTTATTAATGATAGAAAGTTAAGTTCAATTCATGATGTTTCTGATGGTGGTTTAATTTGCGCTATTACTGAATCCATGATTGGTGGTGAAACTGGTGCTGCAATTAGTTTAGATTCTGTCATTACTAAAAGCTCAGAGATTATTCCATGTCTTTTCAACGAATCGACAGCGCGTTTTATCGTCTCAGTAAATCCAAAATATAAAAAAGAGTTTGAACAAGGTTTAGTAGGATTTAGTTTTTTTCAATTGGGAATTGTAACTAATGAGCCTAAATTAAAATTAAGTTTTGATAAAAAATCAATTTGTGAAATTGAAACAGCAAAATTAAGTGAAACGTTTTGCGGAGATCTATTTAATGAGTAAAGTTAAAGCTTTAATTATTTGTGGTGATGGTATTAATTGTGAAAATGAAACCAGTCGGGCTTTTGAAACAGCTGGAGGTGTTTCTAAAATTATCCATATCAACGATTTAATCAAAAACGCTAAAGTCATTCAGGATTATCAGATTCTAGCATTGCCCGGTGGCTTCTCTTTTGGAGACGAAATAAACTCTGGCCAAATTTTAGGCATTAAACTTAAGTACCATCTAATAGATGAACTAAAGGAGTTTATTGAAAGTAAAAAACTTATTATTGGCATTTGTAATGGATTCCAAGCTTTAGTAAAGCTTGGATTACTGGCTCACCCGTTTGAAGAGCGAATTATAACACTTGCTCAAAATGAAAATAAACAATTTATAAATAAATGGGTTCGAGTAAGACTTAATAAAAACTCACAATGTCTTTGGACTCAAAATATTAATGGTGACAGTTTCTCTGTTCCAATTCGTCATGGTGAAGGTCGTATCGTTTTTAAAGACAACAAGGATAAGTACTACCAAGATTTAAAAAACAGTGGTCAAATCGTATTAACTTATGATTCCAACGTTAATGGTTCATACAAAGAAATCGCAGGTGTTTGTGATAAAAGTGGCAGTATTTTTGGTTTAATGCCTCATCCAGAAGCCGCTAATTTTAAAAATCTATATCCATACACTGAATTTAAACCAAATGATTTAGAACTAATAGGGCAAAAAATATTTAATAATGGAGTGAACTACTTTCAATAGGAAAACTAATTTATGTTTACAGGAAATGTAAAAATTAAACGAGCATTGCTAAGTGTTTCAGATAAAACAGATCTACTTAAAGTCGCAACAATTTTGCAAAAATTTAATGTGGAGATGATTTCAACTGGTGGAACTTATAAAACATTAACCGATAACAAATTTAAAGTAACACCGATTACGGAAGTGACAAATAATCCTGAAAGTTTTGGAGGCCGAATGAAGACAATTAGTTTTCAGATTGGCAGTAGCCTTCTCTTTAGACGGGATAATGCCGAAGATCAAGCTGATGCTAAAAAACTTAATATTTCGGCTATTGATTTAGTGGTTTGTAACCTTTATCCATTTAGTGAAGCGGTTAGCAAGAATGCTGAGTTAGATGAATTAATAGAAAACGTAGATGTTGGTGGCCCGACTATGATTCGTGCTTCGGCTAAAAATTTTAATCATGTTACAGTATTAACTAACCCTAATCAGTATGAAGAGTTTATTCATGAGTTAGAAAAAAGTAAGGGTGAAACCAGTTTTGAATTTAGAAAAAAAGTAGCTGTAAATGCGTTTGAACTTACTGCACAGTATGATGTTATGATTAGCTTGGAATTAGGTAAGAAACTTAGTCCAAATAAAGAAAAACTTGACCTTAAATTTATTAACTTATCTAGTGAGAGAAAAGAGTTACGTTACGGAGAAAATCCTCATCAAAAATGTTATTTTTATCCATTTAATAATAAAGAGGGAAGCTCTCTTGGTTCAGCCAAATTTTTACAAGGAAAAGAGTTATCCTACAATAATTTACTAGATGGTGATGCTGCATGGAAAGTCATGAGCGACGTTTATAATATTAATAAAAATAAAAAATTTGTAGTGTCACTAGTTAAACATTTAAATCCATGTGGAATTGCGGTAGCTGATTCTTTAATCGATGCTCTCCTTCATGCGTGGGAAGGAGATCCAGTAAGCGCTTTCGGTGGAATTTTAAGTTTTTCTCATGAATTAAATAAAGAGTGTGCTGAATTTTTGAGCGATAAATTTGTCGAAGTAGTTTTAGCGCCTAAGTTTTCTGACGAGGCTCTAAAAATACTAAGTACTAAAAAGAATTTACGCCTATTAACTTTAGAAAATAATTTAGAGTTATCCAATGAAGTGGTGGTTAGATCTATTTCCGGAGGGATTCTAATCCAGGATGAAGATGAAGGTATGGATAGTGAATTTCAGTCAGCGACGACTAAAGAGTTTCCTAAAGATAGAATGGATTTAGTGAAGTTTGGTTTAATGGTGAATAAACATTTAAAAAGTAATAGTATTTCTCTCGTTGGAGAAACCAAAAAAGGTGTTTATTCATTAGTTGGAGCGGGTATGGGGCAACCTAATCGCTTAGATAGTTTAAAACTGCTTGCTGAACCAAGAGCCACTAATAAAAAAAGTGTACCAACTGATGAATTAGTTCTTATTTCAGATGCTTTTTTTCCTTTTAAAGATAGTATTGAAGTAGCTAATTCTTGCGGTATTAAATATATAGTTCAACCAGGTGGGAGTATTCGTGATAATGAAGTAATTGCTGCTTGTAATGATTTTAATATCAGTATGATTTTTACTAAGAGAAGACATTTTAGACACTAAAGGAAACTTATATGGATTACAAAGATTCAGGCGTTGATGTTGAAAAAGGTGATCAGTTTGTTGAAAACATCAAAAAGAAAATTCAAAAAACTTATAATGCTAAAGTGGTTGGTGGTGTAGGTGGTTTTGCAGCTCTATATGAAGTGAGTCCTGAAAAATATTTAGCTTCAGGTACTGATGGAGTTGGAACAAAAGTAAAATTAGCTCAAAAACTAGGAATCCATAATACTATTGGAATCGATTTAGTTGCCATGTGTGTGAATGATGTAGCAACCACTGGAGCAACACCACTTTTTTTTCTTGATTATCTTGCCACCGGAAAATTGGATTTAAAAGTAAGTGAAGAGATTATTGAGGGTGTAGTTGAAGGTTGTTTGCAGTCAGAGATGGCACTGATTGGTGGTGAAACAGCCGAAATGCCAGGCGTTTATAGTGAAGGCGTCTACGATTTAGCAGGCTTTTGTGTTGGTGAAGTTTTAAAAAAGGATTTGATTTGCGGCCAAAATATTAATGAAGGCGACATTTTAATTGGAATCAGCTCAAGTGGTTTTCATAGCAATGGTTACTCTCTTGTTCGTAAATTAATTCAAGATAACGAACTGGATTTGGCCCGAGAATGTCTTACTCCTACTAGAATTTATGTAAAACTTATCAAAGAGTTAAAAAAAGAGTTTGGAAATTCACTTAAGGGACTAGCTCATATTACCGGTAGTGGCGTCTATAACATTCCTCGCATTAATGAAACTTGGGGATACGAGATAAACAATTGGCCAACTCTGGATGAAGTTCCTAAGTGTATGAAAACGCTTGCGGAAAGATCAAAGTTGAGTCGAATTGAACTAATGAAAACATTTAATATGGGAATTGGATTAGTGATGCTTTGTTCCAAAGAAAGAAAAAATGAGATTTTTGAGTTTTTAAAGAGCAAAAATGAGAAGTGTTTTCCCGTTGGTTATGTTACAAAATCTATTAACTATTTAAATGTTTTTGGTAACAAACTTATATAAAAGGAAGATTAGATGAAATCAGTGAAGTTTTTAACTCTTTTATTAGCATTCCAATTAAGTTCAGCATTTGCACTTCCGCTTGCAAAAATTGATAGTTTAAATTTTAGACCAGGTCCATTTTATAAAGACTTTTTAGTAAATTATAATTTCGAAGGTATTGTTAAACTTTCTAACTGTTCAGGTAGTTTAATTCAATTTGAAGAGCAAGGTAATGATGCTAAAGCAATCGTTTTAACTAATGGCCACTGTGTATCTAAAGGTCCTTTTGGTGGATTTATTTCTCCCGGTGAAGTACTTACTAATAAAAAAGTTAACGTTAAAATGAAAGTTTTTAAAAATAGAGAAAAACTTTTTCCAATTACTGCTGTGAAAATTGTGTATGCTACTATGACTGATACTGATATTGCACTTTATGAATTAAATGAAACTTATGAGCAAATTTTAGCGCGTACAGGTGTTACACCACTTGTACTTTCATTAGAAAAACCAGCGGAAGGAACCTCGATTGATATAGTTTCAGGCTATTGGGAACGAGGCTACTCATGCGCTATTGATGGATTTGTAACTAGATTGTTAGAAGCTGGCTGGACCTTTAAAAATTCAATTCGCTTTACTCCAGGTTGTGATACAGTTCCTGGAACATCAGGGTCACCAATAATTGCAGCAAATTCAAGAGAGGTTATTGCTATTAATAATACTTCAAATGAATCAGGTGAAAGATGTACTATGGATAATCCATGTGAAGTAAGTGAAAGTGGCGATGTTACTTTTAGTAAAGGACTTCGTTATGGCCAACAAACTTATAACATCTATAGTTGTTTAAATGAAAATAGAGAAGTTTCAGTAACAACGGCTGGTTGTAAACTACCTAAATAATAAATAATTATTATTTTAAAAAATTTGTAATTTTTGCAATTACTTCTTAAATTTAACTATTTTGCATAATTGCCTATACATTATGGCCATTATGAAAGTTAAAGAGACTCTCAAAAATCAGAATATTTCAGCTATTCAAAAACGCCATTTTTGGATGTTTGATGTGGCAAATGTTGCATTAATTGTTTTACTCTTACCTTTAGCACTTAAATTTAACTACACTTATTTTGATTTTTTACTTTTTACTTTTATGTGGCTACTTAGTTGTATTGGGGTTGAGATTGGCTATCATCGCTATTTTTCTCATAACTCTTTTAAAACGAATAAATATGTTGAATCACTACTTGCTATCTTAGGTGCACTTTCAGCTCAAGGTCCAAGTGTAACCTGGGCCGCAACTCACAGACACCACCACAAATATAGCGATAAAGAGGGGGATTCCCATTCACCACACGTGAACCCTAAAAACAGGGAAGGAAAACTCTATCGTTTTTTTCATGCTCACCTTTTATGGAAATATGAGTATGCTTTTCCCAATCCTTTTCTTTTTACCAGAACATTAACGAAAAATAGTCGCTTAAAAACTATTACTAAATATTACTATCTGTGGGTAGCTTTAGGAGTAATTATTCCAGCAATTATTAGTGGAATCTATTTTGGAACTTTAGCTGGAGTTTTTAAAGGATTTTATTTAGCAGGACTTATGAGAATCTCATTTTGCCAACACCTTACTTGGTCAATTAATTCAATCACTCATATTGTAGGAACTAGACCCAATAAAACAACAGATCAAAGTCGTAATATTGGACCACTTTTTTTTCTTACTCTAGGTGGATCTTGGCATAATAACCATCACGCTTATCCAAGCAGTGCTTCTAATCAGCGAAAATTTTGGCAACTTGATCCTGGGTATTGGCTAATTTTAGTTTTTGAAAAGTTAGGACTTGTTTGGGAAGTAAATAAAATTGAAAGTGATAACCAAATTAAAAATATTCAAAGCAGTGAATATTTAACGACCATTTAAGAAATATTACTCATAAGTTAGCCACCAAAGTTTATTTTTGTAATTATCATTTACTGTTACAATTTCACCGAGAATGGGCGTTACTATATTTACTCCGCGCTCTTGTGAGAGGCGAAGTAATTCATCTGCGGGTTCACGCCAAGAGTGGAGAGACAACACAAACATTCCCCAGTGAACAGGAAAAAAACGTTTTGCTTTTAGATCAAAATAGGCTTGCACTGATTCATGTGGCATAGAGTGGACCGCACGCCATCTTTCGTTATATTGGCCATTCTCCATAAAAGCTATATCAAAGGGCCCGTACTTATGGCCAATCTCTTTAAAGTGGATATCGTAACCAGAGTCGCCGCTAAAATAGAGCCGCTGATTTTCAGTTATAATAACCCACGAAGACCAAAGAGTTTTATTTCGATCAGTTAAACTACGTCCTGAAAAATGTTGAGCTGGTGTTGCAATGAACTCTATTTCATCAATTTTAGTTCCCTGCCACCAATTAAATTCGCGAATTGTCTCTTTTTTAATGCCCCAACTAGTTAAATGTTTACCTACCCCAAGTGCCGTTAGGATTTTAGTTTTACCCATTTTTTTTGCAAAAAACTGCATAGTCTCTTTATCGAGGTGATCATAGTGATCATGTGAAATTATAATAAAATCAATCGGGGGCAACTCCTCTAATTTTAAAACCGGCGGTTGAAATCTTTTCGCAAAAAAAGTAACAGGAGCAGCGTTATTAGAAAAAACTGGATCAACTAAAATAATTTTTCCTAAAAGATTTAAAAGAAAAGTCGAGTGGCCAAACCAGATCACTTTTAGATCAGGGCTTGGTTTTAAAAACTCTTTGAGATCAGGTTTAACTTCTGGTAGTGGTTTTTTAGGCGTTCGTTTTTCGGTATCAGTAAACCAGGCCTTAAAGGTTGAGAAAGTCATAGCCTCTTTATTCATCTCACTGACAAGATGGGGGATTCTGTTACTAAATCTATGCTGCTTTTTTTTATTCAAAAGACACCTCAATAAGTGAGTAAAAAATCACGTAAAAACTTAATAGGAATAGCATTATCTACAATTTCGTCTCCATCCAGATGACAAAGATAGCAAGGAGGAACTTTCTTTTTAAAGACTTTTACTATTTCAGGATAATTTGGATTTTTTGAAATTGATTGTCTGGATAACTTTACTTCTAGAAAAAGAGATTTTCCATCTTCTAGTTCAATATAAAAATCGACCTCTTCACCGTCGCGACTACGCCAGTGATATATTCTCCAGTTTTTATCAAAGTTTTTCATGGTTTTATAAATTTCAGCTGCCACTAGGGTTTCAAATATTGCTCCCATTTGTGGTGAGGTTAGTAAAGGGGACACGGAAGAGTGCCCTTGTAGCCGACAGGTGATACCAGTATCAAGAAAATAGATTTTGGGTGATTTAATAAGTCGGTTAGAAAGATTGGAATAATAGGGACGTATAAGAATAATAAACCGCATTCTTTCTAAAATAGAAATCCAATCACGAATTGTTTCTGAATTTACGCCTACTTCTTTTGATAGTTCTGAGTAATTAAGTAACTGTCCAGTTCTTCCGGCGAGAAGTTGTGAAAAATGCATAAACTCTCTCTGTTTTTGCACACCTGCAGTCAGGATTATATCTCTTTCGATATAGGTCCTAATATAATCATCTAAGTATCTACCAATTTCAATATCAGAGTCTGTGTATAATTCTGGCCAGCCACCTTTGAAAATAATATCCCCCATTGGAAGATCGAGATGTTTTTTAATCTCAGCAACAGAAAGTGTGTTGAGCTCAAAATAGCTAGCTCTTCCGGTGAGACTCTCTTTGACATTTTTATCTAAAAAAATTTGATTAGATCCTGTCAAACGATAAAGCGTCTCTTTTTTTGGGGGACTTTGTCTTTTTATAAGATCGACTCTTCTTTTGAGTGCAGAAAAAATCTCTGGAGAGAGTTGAGCTTCATCAATTAAGAGTTTTTTATTGCGAAATTGGTCTAGATATATAAGAGGATCTTCAGATACTATCTTTCGTAAGGAAAGATCATCCATGCTAATTTCCACAAAAGAAGGGCTAAGTTTTAAAAAAAGTGCAGATTTTCCACACTGTCTTGGTCCAATTAAAATTTGAATAAGTGAGTGATTTTTCTCTAAAACTTGCGATAAATCTCTATAAATCCACATATTTGGCATTTTACGACTAGTAGTCTTAATTTGTCAAGACACTATTTAGCTTAGTGCGAGTCAATATTATAGGCCTTACCCGACTCATCGGTAATTTTTTGATCAGTTCTAATCATAACTTTTAGGACTTTGCGTATATACTCATCATACTCTGGATCATCAGGAAAGATAAAAAAGTCAATTTTCTTATTGGCATAGTTACTATTTTTTCTTAACTCTTTACGGATATCTTCATAACTCTTCTTATTTCTAAAAGCGGTAAACAGAGCCTGCTTGGTACTAAAACTTTTATTAAAAAAAGTATAGCTTTCAGTTAAAGTGGGAATTTCTATTAAATAGGGACTAGCAGCCGCTTCCAGTTCATTGACTGCTTTATTTTTAGCTGACCAGCAACTACTATTAAAATAAACCAGTGGCGATCCACCTGTCTTTTCACGAGCTCTAATCCACTCACCAAACTCATTATTACTGACAAGTTCATCTTCATTTTTATTAAGTAACTCTTTAGTCATATCTGGAAAAATAATCTTAACATCCTCGTGAGCTTTAGCATTTCTGCATTCTATAAAAAAAGATTTTTTATCAATCCTAAAAATATTTTTTTCATCACCATCTGAATGGGCTTCTTTCATAAAGTAATCAATTTTTCCAGACGAGATAGCTTCTTTCATAAAAAGTTTGAGATTAGAAATCGAGCCTTTCTTTCCACATGTAAATTTTTTATCTTGATAATATGATATATATTCATCAACAATGCGCGGCGATTTTCTATGGTTTGATCCTATTATAACCATACCACTTAGGCCACCTTCCCACATTTTTTTATAGTCTGGAGATGGTTCATCTTTTATGGCCATTCCTTTTTCCATAACAGTCATTTTAAGTTCTGATTTAAATCTCTTTCCGCCTGCTTTCCATTGAGGTTTACTGTTAACCAGCACAGTGTTAGGTTTAGCATTGGGATCGATTGCCACTTTATCCAGCTCATACCCAAAAAAGCCATAATCATTAATAGGAATATCTTTATTCTTAAAATTTAATTTATGGTTGGCTGAACTTAAAAGAATAGGACGAATTCGGTTGCAGTTCTCACAACTGTTAAATCAGTTACCACAAATTAGCTTTTTCTCCAAAGAGGGGAGCTATAGCACTTCTTGTAAGTTTATAGAGTTTGGATAAGAATACACCAGAATATTTAGGATCATTTGCCGCTGTATCAGCTAGATTTTGAGCGACAGAGTCCCATAGATACTCTTTTGATTTTGAATCAAGCTTAGAGAGGAAATCATTTAACGGAAGAAGTTTTTCTTTTAATGCATTAAAACTTAAAGTTCTAGGTAAATCTTTTACATAGTTTCTGATAGCTAAATCGACGGTTTCATTATCTTCTTTAGATAGGGGACATGAACTATTTGGGGCCTTATTTTTCTTTGCTGAAAGAATTTTTCTAAGTTCAGGAATTTTGTTTAACAACTCTGTATATAATTCACCGTTTTCCATTAAAATGTTAATGATTACCTGTTTGATTTTATCCTGATGTTTTTGAGCTGATTTGGATTTTATAATTGCTACAAGGTTTTCTAAATGAGTATCGACTTTAAAAGTTTCAGGCTTCGCTAGTTCGCAAAGAAAATTTTGTTCGGCAATTAAATTTAATTGGTTGGCATTGCCAATGCTTTTATTATTATTTTCACAGTTGATTGAGTCATCACTGTTATCATTTTTGAACTTTAGGTTTTTTAAACAGATATTTTTAGTTGCTATTTCTACTAATCCAGAACGAATAGCGACTTGAATCTTGTCATTTTTATCATTAAAACTGTAAATTTTTTCATTTGTAATTTTATGAGTTGCAACTATTTTACCGCTACTTGTATCAGCCTCAACCATCTCACCATTTTGTTTAATAAAAATGATTTTCTTTTCATCAGCTGAAAATATTGCTCTACTTCCATTTAGAAAACACTATTAGCCGAAAGACTTTTTCCTGTTTTAGCGTCAATTACTTTAATCGATGAATCCTCTGAATCAATTGAAGAAATTAGAATCTTACTTCCATCGGAAGAAAATCTCGCATTGGTGAATGCTTGAGGAGTTTCTACTTGATATAGTACTTTTCTTGTTGCAGTTTCTAATACTTTTGAATTACCCGAAGATGAAGTCATTACAAATTTACTACCATCAGGTGAAAATTCAATATCTCGTAAATCATCATTTTGAGATATGTCACTTAATACTTCCCCTGTATCTATTGAAAACACCCTAATGTAGAAAAATCCAAATATTCCACCTACAACAACTAACTTCTTACCATCGGGTGACGCTTTCATAACTTGAGGGTCTATAACAGTTGGAATTTCAATAATTTTTTTTCCAGTTTCAGTATTAAAAACAACCAGCTTCCCATTATTTTTTTTAGCAATAAAAAATTTTCCATTGTCAGAGAAAAATTTATTTGTATATTTCAAATAATCATCGGTATCTTTTTTAAAAAGTTCTTTACCTGATTTTATGTCTATAACTTTCTGATAGTCATAAGCACTAATTAAGATTTTTTCTCCATCGTTAGTAAAAAAGGTCTTGTGTGGAGTATAATTATGTTTAATAGTAAGCAATAAAGCTCCTGATTTAGAGTCAAGTAATACTGATTTTCCATTTCTGTAAGTAACTAAAATTTTCTTACCATCAGGCGAATAAGTTATATTATCCGTATCAGCTGAATCTAAAATCGCTTCCACTTTATTATCATGAATAGTAATATTGGTACACTCATCTTTTGACTTAGCTTCTACTGAAACTACCAAGCATAAACTAAAAATAAAATGGAGAAACTTAACGTTCACTCTTCACCCACTCAAACGCCACGACTTTTTTCTTAGTTATATGAGGAGTAAAATTGGTCTTATAGATCTCTGATTTTTTTTACATTCCATTTTATCTTTGGTTTCAGCTTCAATAACATTTTGCTCAGTTCCACCAATAATCTGATAATACTTAATAGTAATGAAACAGTTAGGATGTTTTATCTCTACTTCTTCCTGAGCAAAACTTATTTGAAAAAACGAAACAGAAATAGCAACTGCTAGTATAAACTTGTTCATGCTTTATTTTACAAATGGTTCAAATTTTAAACTAGGGTAGGCGAATATGACCTATACTTGATCTTTTTGCTTTTCTCTCTCTTTAAGTCGCTCTTCATAGACAGATTTTTTGGCGATATAAATCACCTTATCAAACTCAGCGTAGACCACACCTTCAGCATCTTTATAGTAGATAGTCCAAGTAAAGCTCCCTTTACCCTCTTTCTCAACTTTTTCATAAACCTCTTTTAACATGGCGTCGGTTATGAGAAATTTTGCAAAGAGTGTTTTCTTGGCTGGCTTTTTAAAGCGAATAGTACAACCTTTATCCCAAACCACAAATTTTGGTCCCAAGATCTGAATAAACATTAACATAAAAAAGGGATCGGTCGAAGCATACATACTTCCACCAAAAATTGTTCCTACTTTATTTCGGCTTCTCCAACTAAGTGGCAATTTAACATCGAGTTCACGAAAATCATCCGATATATAGGTGATTTTCCCACCCGTCCCACTAATACATGGCCACAAGTTGAGAGCTATTCGATAAATTTTTGCATTTACTTTCATAGAAGCATAATACCACTAAAATCTTCCGTGCAAACAAAAATTATTGATAGCGTTCAGCCATTGTACACCTGTGTAAAATATCCGAAAACTCACACTTAAAATCGATTAGTTACCTAGTGAATTTAGGTATGATTTATGCAGTAATAAAATTATTAATTTGATTACCAACGCATAAGGATTTTTTATGAAATTCATTATTTGTTTTCTATTACTATCAATGTTCGGACAATTATCTGCGCAGAGTTTGACACCTGGTTATTATAAAGGTGATCCGATTCCTAAAAAAATAGCCTATTTGACTTTTGATGATGGTCCTTCAGATTGGACTGAGGATTTCTTAGATATTTTAAAAGAGGAAAAAGTTAAGGCCACCTTTTTTATCTGTGGTCTTTGGGCCCCTCATGCAACTTATGCCACTAATGCCTTTAAACTTTATCGTGAAACGCTTATGAGAATGATCGATGAAGGTCATATCGTCGCTAACCATACTTTATCGCACGCAAATCTTGCTGTACTTAATGATGCTCAGATTAGAAACCAAATTGTAAGGAATCAAGACCTCTTTAATAAAGAGATGGGACCAGACTATGCTAGAGATCTGATTCTTTTTCGTCCACCGTTTGGTTCACCTTTTCAATATGAGTCGCCTACATCTGTAAAACAAAAAGTTAGCAATAGTTTAAAAAATCTCGGAATTCCAATGCTCTGGAATGTGGATTCAACTGATTCAGGTGAGTGGGCGCATGGTGAGTGGTTTCAAAAACGTAGTACTGATACAACGACAGCTCAATATAAAAGAAAAGTTAAACGCATTGAAAATGCCGTTCTTAGTAAAGCCGTAAATGGTGAAGGGATAGTAATTTTAATGCACGATACTCATCCGACTACTAAAGATGCGCTTAGAAATATCATTAAAACTTTAAAAGAGAGAGGTTATAAATTTAGAACGATGGAACATTATATTCGATATCGATATAATAAATCCAGCCTTGATCTTTTTTATGAAAACCAGGATTAAAAAATGAGTCGAATTTTTTTACTAGTATTGATTTTAATTAGTACTAAAAATATTTTCGCCTGTAATTGGGTTAAGCCAAATAAAATTACCCTTGATTCTCTTTTTTCTGAAGGGGTAGTTTTACAAAGAGATAAAACTATTGCTATTTGGGGAACGGCTACTGAAAATAATTTGCCGGTTGAAGTGAGTTTACAAGATCAAAATGTTAAAACCACTACTGAAAACAAAAAATGGAAAGTTGAATTTAAACCACTAGACGCTGGTGGTCCCTATACACTTAAAGTTTCAAGTAATACTAGCACTCTACAAATTCCTTCAGTCTATGTAGGTGATGTGTGGCTCGCTGGTGGCCAATCCAATATGTTGTGGCAACTTAAAAATACGGTTGAAGGAAAAGCCTATATTGCTTCACAATCCAAAGATGATTATATACGACTATACAAAGCTAAACTCGGTTATAATAGAGAACCAAATATCGCTGATTGTAATGGTATTTCGCTTGGAACATGGAAAGCTGCTAACAAAGATACCGTTCCCACTTTTTCAGCAGTAGCTTACCATTTTGCTAGAAATTTACGAGAGAAATTAAATGTTCCTATAGGAATTATTTCAACTCCAGTAGGAGGATCTCCAATAGAATCATGGATTTCGCACGACTACTATTTAAAACA
>JAXLVO010000023.1:0-36668 GCA_046328975.1 Bacteriovoracaceae bacterium
CAGCAGATCATAATAAATGCACTAACGATGAACATCAGTAGACACCCAAAAATAACATCAGCGCGAGAATACCAGATATGTTTAATGGTTACACCTTTTTCTACAACTGATGCTTGAATGAAAAATTGCATCCAAGGAGTAATAGTAGTTCCTATTAATCCTACAATAATAGGAAAGTCAGAGCGACTTATGCTACTAATGGATGGGGTTGCGATGGCAGTTACTACCTGATTCCAGTCCGGTTTAATTATGATTCCACAAATTATATAGGCAATATAAAATGTGCAGCCAACTAAAAAAATACGCTCTACTACTTTATAATCACCTTTTACAATTAGTAACCAAACTAGAAGTGCACAAATCGGGACCGATATATATTTACTAATACCGAAAATCTCACTTGCAGCAGCAATACCTGCAAATTCGGCCATCACATTTCCAAGATCGGCAAAAATGAGAAGAATGAGTGCATAAAAAGTAATTTTGAGTCCAAACTTCTCTCGAATTAAGTCTGCAAGTCCTTTTCCAGTTACAATCCCCATTCTAATACACATCTCTTGGACTAAGACTAGTGCAATTGAAACAGGAAATAGGATCCAAATTAATCTAAGTCCTGTACTGGCTCCCGCTAGAGAGTAAGTCGCAATTCCGCCAGCATCATTATCAATATTTGAAGTAATGAGACCAGGTCCAACTACGGCTATTAAGAGTAATAATTTTTTCCAAAAAGATTTGTTCACTAATTTTCTCCTAATATCCATGGTAAAATGTCATCAACGGAAATAACACCTAGGAGTTCATTTTTTTCATTTACTATTGGAAGTCTAAAAAGATTATACTTATTCATATAATCTGCTACATCCTCCCACGAAGTATCAGGAGTTAAGAGTTTTATATCAGTTGCATTCATAAATTCTTGGACAGCTTTATCTTCATTTTGTTTTATGAGTTCGACTAGTGTGGTTGTACCTATTAGCTTTTGATTAGTTTCAGTAATATAAATAGTATCTAATTCAAAAATCTCTTCACCATTTTCGCGAATTAAATTAAAAATTTTCTTGGGAGTATCGGTCGGGTTTACGGTGAAGAAGTTAGTTGTCATAAGTCCTCCCGCTGAATCCTCTTCATAATTAATCAGATCTTGAATCTCTTCTTGAATTTCACTATCTTTAATTACAGAAAGAATAGCATCGGTCTCTTTATCGGAAAGTTCATTTAATAGATCGACTGCTTCATCCGTCTCCATATTCTCAATAATTTGGGCCGCAAAATCGGGAGCCACTTCTCGAATTAAACTAGTTTGAATATCATCTTCCACTTCCGATAATGTTTTGGCCGCTAACTCAACATCAAGTTCACTAAAAACCTGCTCACGTCCATGCGTGTGGAGATCTTCAAGAATGTCAGCTAGGTCAGCTGGGTGAAGGTTTTTTAATTCATCATTACTTAAATTTAGTTTTACATGCTGATTTAATGTTCTATCGGTAATGGCGTGAACATATTTCCAATTAATAGTTTTTTCAGGACGGTAAAAACGTGATTTTGAAATAATTGAAGCAAACAGTTTATTAAAACTATCAAAACCAAGCCGTCTTAACATACTTCTAAGTCCCACCCCCGCGTGGACTACCCGTAACTCTTTTTCCATTTTTAAAAATGCTAGATCATTTACACGAACCACTTTTTTTCCAAAGGTATCAACAATTTGCTTATCTAAAATGACTGACCCAATCGAAGGGAAATCTACGGTTGAACTCTGTGCTGCAATATTTTGTTTTACAAAAATTTTGGGATAAGTTTTTCCACTACGAATAATTGCTTTATCTTCAAGTTGAATTTTTTTATAGGAAAAGGTTTTAAGATCTTCCCATTGAACATAAAAATATTCATTTTTTAGTTTGAATCTGATGGCCATAACCACAGGATAGAGTTCACCGTAGTTTACAAAAAAATCATTAAATTTTCCGATCTGTTTTCCTTCTTGATTGTAAATGGGAATACCAATAAGTTTAGAAAAATAGATGGTAGATCCCTCTAAATATTTGAAGATATTTTTTTCTTCCATAGGCACTACTTCAATTGATAATTTGTTGATTATTTCTCGGAATAAACAATCAAGAATTTGATATAAATCTTTCTATTTCTATAAGGATTTGAGACTCATCCGTCAAGGGATTAAATACTTTTTTGTCAACTATTTTTTGGAACCAGGTTCTTTGATGTTTAGCCAGCTGATGAGTGGCAATTGCAATTTTTTCAATACAGTTTTCAAGCGATGAGATTTCTCCACGTAAATATTGTTGCATTTCTTTATATCCAATCGAATTAAGGGCCTTATTCTCTTTTAGTTTTGGATAGTTTTTAAGTAGATTGGCCACTTCAGCTTGAAACCCTTTGTGAATCATTTGATTTACACGGTTTAAAATAATTTCTCGATGCTCAGATTTTGGAATATCAAAATAAAGATGAAGGGCGGCAAACTGATTAATGATGCCCGACTCTTTGACTAGGTTATCTTTGGCCTGTGAAAAGGGAGTATTCGTAGTCCAATAGTGTTCAACCGCTCGGCGAATACGATAGTGGTCATTAGGGTGAAGTCGCTCAAAATTTTTGGGATCAACCTCTTTTAAAATTGATAGAAAAGCTTCAATTCCATTTTCTTGGTAAACTATATCTGATTTTTCTTGAATCAATTTTGGAGTAGTTGTTGATTCAAACATTCCATGTAGAAGCGTATTTAAGTAAAAACCACTGCCTCCAACTAACAGTATATTTTTATTTTCTTTAGATAAGGATTGAATAATAGCGCTGGCCTTTCTCCAAAAATCTGCGGCATTTAAAAGGGCAAAAATTGATTCCGTTCCAATTAAATAGTGTTGAGTTCCTATTAACTCTTCGTCGGTTGGTCTTGCTGATCCAATTAACAACTCTTTATAAAAACAGAGTGAATCAAAGTTAATTATGGTTAAATCAAAAAGTTTGGCCAGTTTAATCGCAAAATCTGTTTTTCCCGTAGCTGTTGGGCCTGATAAAATAAGTATTTTAGATTGTGTCTGCATGTAATAATTGCTGCAATTTTTCTTTGGTAAACGGTTTTACATAAGTGCTACTTTCTAATGGAATTAATGAATAGAATTCAAGAAAAAGGTTTTTATAGTCAATATTAGTATTAGAAAAGAAGTCACGTGTGGTTGAAATAAAGTTTGTATTTTTTAAATGTTCGTTAATAAAAACAAAATAGCTATTTAAAAGTCTTAAAATGGGAGGAGTACAATGTAGAAGTTTAGGTACTGTTTTTAAAATCATAAAATCTTGGTTAATCCGTTCAAGTTCAAAACCTTGATGTTTGAAAAAATGTAAATGACTATCAAGGTTTTTAGGGGCTAATTGGATGGGTTCAGCTACAAAAAGTGGCTGTAATTCATCTTCATGCTTAATCGGATTAGTTAAAAGTTTCTCTGTAAAAAAATTGATGAGAAACTCTTTAAAATTGATGAGATGAAAAGGTGCAACTACAAAAAGTTCGTCATACTGAAAAAAGGGAAAATGGTTATTACTATTTTCATTAATGTTTTTAGCTGTATCAAATGTCATATCAAAATCTTGAGGTAAAGTTTCAATTGACTCTGGTTTTTTTTGAAACTTTTTCAAAACAGCTGCAATTAGTGAATAGATTAAATTTTGGTCCACAAATTTAACCACGGTTTTATTAGGATGGACGTTTACATCAATTTCTGAACTGGGAACTGTTAAAAAAATAAAATAGGAGATTTCACTGTTACTCGGAAAGAGTTTGTTTAATTGAAAATTTATATAGTTTAAAAGAGGTTTATCTAAAATCAAACGTGAGTTTATAAAAAGATATTCAGTTTTTTTACTAAAACTAATATAGGCTTCAATTTTGGTATTTTCATAGGCAAGTTCAGCTTGTTCTAAAGCTGAGGGTTCTAAGATTCCTTTTCGATGGCCTTTTGATAAAATTTGATAAATACGTTCATGTTTAGATGCAACACTTTCAAAAAGATTTTATCTTCATGATCCCATTTAATCGAGAAAGCAATATGAGGTGAGTTTATGAGAAAACTCTCAATAATTTTTTTAGTTGATTTTTTTCACTACTTTTGGACTTTAAAAACTTTAATCTAACTGGGGTATTAAAAAAAAGGTCATGGACGGAAATGGTTGTTCCAGACTGCCCAAGCTCTCCTTTAATTTTTAAGTGGCTCTCAATTTTTCCACTGGCAATAGTTAGTTTCCCCATGGTTAGGATTAGTGTTGGGAACTGATTCACAACATACTCGGGCTATACTGGCGATACTAGCAAGTGCTTCACCTCGAAATCCAAAAGATTGTAATTTAAAAACATCTTCAAACGTTTCAATCTTACTGGTTGCATGTCTTAAAAAAGCATAGGGGAGATCATTAAAATCAATTCCAGTTCCATTGTCTTGTATTTGAATCAGTTTTAATCCATTTTCAATAATGGTGATATGAATTTCAGTGGCATTAGCATCAATTGAATTTTCTAAGAGCTCTTTAATAACAAAGCTTGGTCGCTCGATAATTTCACCGGCCTTAATTTGGTCAATGATATGTTCAGGCAGAAGTCTAATTTTATGTTTAGTATTTTCAGGAGTAGTAGTTTCCAATATAGACTCAAATTCTTCTTTGACAACTTTTTACTTATCTTTGTAAAAGTTGACTTGGTTTCGTCCACCCTCCTTGGATTTATAGACTCCAGCATCTGCTCTTTTAAATAGATCGGTTCCACTGTTGACACCCTGGCGGTAATCCGAAACTCAATGGAGGCAGTAACTGGTAAACGTTTTGAATCATATACAAATTGGTGTTGTTCCACAAGTTTTCTTAACCGTTCTGCTATCTCAAACGCATTTTTCAAATTGGTTTTAGGTAGAAGAATACAGAACTCTTCACTTCGTAGCGCGAAAAACATCTCCTTCACGAATTCCTTTATTACGAATAATTCCGGCCATCTCTTTGAGCACATAGTCACCAGCATCATGACCATGATTATCATTTAGTTTTTTAAAATGGTCTAAGTCGAAAATAAGTAATGATAATGGCGAACCAGTAATTTTACTTTTTTAACTTCCAGATCCAGCGCTTTATTAAAATATGTTTTATTATAAGCACCAGTAAAACGATCAGTATTTGCATCTAAATGCAGTTTATCATAGGTGAGCCTTTCGGTGTCCCCTTTTGGTAAATATTTGAGTGCAATCGCCCCAACTTTAATGATATCGCCTTTTTTAAGAAGTACATCGCTAGTAATTTTATTATTATTTAAAAAAGTTCCATTGCTTGAATTGAGATCAGATAGCGTTGCACTACTTGAGTCACCATTCATGATAATTTTAAAATGTTGTCTGGAGATTCCATCAAAATCAAGCATCACATTACAATCAGCGTTACGTCCAATGATAAGATCACCTGGGAGGAGATCAAATACGGTTCCATTTAAATCACCTCCGATGGCAAGAAGTGCGGCAGGTTTAGATTCAGCTTCTTTATCAGAGGAAGCTAGTGCCGCTTTAATATCTTTAATAACTAAGGTAGCATTATCATTACTCATGCTTTTTTGCTCCAGTTCTAATAGGTATAAATCTATTAAAAGGCAAAAAGAGATTGAGATCAAGACAGATATAAACTTCTCTATAATTAAGAGTAGCTGAGGTGATTTGTAGAGTATGAATTTACCTGAATTTATAACAAAAGATTTTTATCCCTGGAATTACCCGAGCGATAAACTTGTACAATTATTAAAAACAAATGTAAATCATGGTTTAACTAACGAAGAGGCCCTAGCTCGAATTGCACTTTTTGGTGATAACACATTGGAAGAGAGTTCTGAAGTAAAATGGTATTCTCTTTTGCTAAAGCAGTTTATTAATCCTGTCATTTTTACCTTAATAGCGGCAACTATATTATCGATTATTTTAGGTGATTGGATTGATGCTTTGGCCATTCTGTTAATTATATTTTTTAATGCTTTGATTGGATTTTTGCAAGAGTTTAAGGCCACGAATGCACTGATTGCTTTAAAAAAACTCTCAAAACCCAAGTGTCGTGTAATTAGAAACAATATACTCGAAGAGATTAAAACAGAACAAGTTACCATTGGTGATATTATATTTCTAGAAGGTGGCGATATAGTTCCAGCTGATGCTCGAATCATTTTTAGTAATCAATTAAAAGTGAACGAATCCAATTTAACGGGAGAATCTCTTCCCATAAAAAAATTGGATACTATTTTACCCATTGAAACGACTATTCCCGATAGAAAAAATATGCTCTTTGCCAGTACTACTATTAGTAGTGGCACAGTTAGAGCAATAGTAACGGGGATAAGTGAGCTAAGTGAAATTGTAAAAATTGCTGGACTTATTAAAGGTCAACCCAATGAACCAACGCCACTAGAAAAAAAAATAAAAGATGTAAGTAATAAACTACTAATCACAGGTCTATTTGTAGTTACATTAATTGCAGTTATTGGAATTTTAAAAAATCACTATTGGTATGATGTTATATTAGTGGCAATTAGTCTGGCCATTGCATCTATTCCAGAGGGATTACCGGCAATTGTTACCATTGCAGAAGCTCTCGCGGTGAGACGACTTGTTAAAAAAAATGCCATAATTCGACACTTACCGGCGGTAGAAACCTTAGGTGTAACTAATACTATTTTAACTGATAAAACAGGCACTCTTACAATTGGTAAGATGGAAGTGATTGATATTGAAAAAGATAGCGAGCAATTATTGGAAGTGGCTCAATTTTGCAATAATGCAACTTTAACTAATGGTGATCCTATTGAAGTGGCACTCAATCAGTATATTCAAAAATGTGGATTTAAATCAAAAATTAATGGTGCTCGAATTAAAGAGTGGGCGTTTGATAGTGTAAGAAAAAAAATGAGCGTGGCCATTTTAGATTCAAACAACAAAAGTGTTGTTAGAATTTTTACCAAAGGTGCACCAGAAGTTCTTATGCAAAATTGTAATTTAAGTGACACCGAAAGAGTAGAACTGGAAAAAACCATTGAGAAATATTCACTTGAAGCAAAAAAGATTTTAATGTTTGCTCAAAAGAGCTTGCCTGAAAATGCTTTCAGTAAAGAGATGGACTATTTTGAAATTGAAAAAGATTTAGAGTTTTTAGGTCTAGTAACTTTCTCCGATCCACCAAAACCAGAAAGTTTTAATTCGATTAAAAAATGTTATGAAGCTAATATTAACGTTGTTATGGTGACAGGAGATCATCCAATTTATGCAAAACAGATTGCAAGGACGCTTGGAATAATTCATGATCCTACCAAAGATAAAGTATTGACTGGAGATGATCTGGTTAAAATTAGTTTAGAGGATTTAAAAAAAGAGTTACCTTCTATAAAAGTCTTTGCTCGTGTTACTCCCGAAGATAAGTTAACTATTGTTAAACTTTGGAAGGAGTTAGGTCATGTTGTGGCGATGACCGGTGATGGAGTGAACGATGCTCCAGCATTAAAAGCAGCAACTATTGGTATTTCAATGGGTAAAAGGGGAACCGAAGTAGCTAAAGCCTCATCTGACATGGTATTGGCCGATGATAACTTTGCAACTATTGTTGCTGCCATTGAAGAAGGACGACATATTTATGGAAATATTAAACGTACCATTTTTTACTTACTAACGGGTAATTTAACTGAGATCTTAGTTATATTAGTAGCCATTAGTTTGAATTTACCTTTTCCACTTTTTCCACTGCAATTACTTTGGATAAACCTTATTACAGATGGATTACCTGCTTTAGCTTTAGTGGCTGAACCGCTGCCTGCTAATATTTTAAAAGAGAGTAGTCGTCCTAACCCTAAAACGTTTTTTACTTCTTCTATTATTGAAAATACTTTTTTTATTGCAATTATTAATACCATTATGTTTGTTGCTATTTATATAATTACTTTGAAAATGTATGGTGAAAAATTGGCACAAACCTATATCTTTATTTTATTTGTTTGTGAAGAGTTATTGAGATCATTTGCAAGTAGAAGTGAATATAAAAGTATTTTAAAACTTGGATTAAATAGTAACCTCTGGCATTTCTTTTCTGTTTTAATTCCTTTACTACTTCAGTTTACTATTAATCGTTCAACCGTCTTACGTGAAGTTTTTAGAGTAGTGCGAATTAGTGATTTAGAGTTTATAGTGCTTATTCTTTTTGCACTTATTCCACTTTTAATCATTGAACTTAAAAAGAAAATAGTAAGAGTTCGTTGAGTTTTTTTATTAAAAAAAGATATAATAAAAGGAATAAAGGAAAAATATATGGGATTACATGTAAATAGAATTTTAAATTTTAAGAAAATTAAGGCGATTGGTCTTGATATGGACTATACCTTAGTTCGTTATCATAGCGAAGCATTTGAAACGCTTAGTTTTAATGTGGTTGTAAAAAAGCTGATTCAACTCAAAAATTATCCGGAAGAGATTAATAGTTTTAAATTTGATTATAAACGCGCCATTCGAGGTTTGGTTATTGATAAAAAGCGTGGAAATCTTTTAAAAGTGGGTCTTTATAGTAAAGTAAAAATGAGTTATCATGGAACAAAATTACTTAATTATGAAGAACAAGAACAGACCTACCAAAATATGGTGATTGATCTCAATGATCCCCAATATTTTTGTATTGATACACCTTTTTCTATTTCTCACGCTGTGCTCTTTTCTAATTTAGTCGATTTAAAAGATAAAAAACCTCAATTGAATCTTCCCGATTATGATACGTTAGCTAGTGACGTTTTAGAACTCATTGATTTGGCCCATAGAGATGATAGCTTAAAGTCTGCTGTTCGCAAAGATATCGCAAAATATATTATTCAAGATCCAGATTGTGTGAGTGCTTTAGAAGAGTTTAAAAAGCATGGAAAAAAAATTTGGGTTATAACAAACTCAGACTACTCTTATTGTAAATTACTACTTGATTATACGATTACCCCCTTTCTAAAAAATCATCAGCATTGGAGTGAACTTTTTGATTTAGTTATAACCTTAGCGGATAAACCTAAGTTTTTTACTGAAAAATATATGCGCTATCTTAAAATTGACCGAGCCACTGAACAGATGTCAAATTTAATTGGTCCAATTAAAGAGGGTGTTTTTCAAGGTGGAAGTGCTTTTCAATTACAACGCGATTTAAAATTATCTGGAGATGAAATTCTCTATATTGGTGATCATATGTATGGAGATATTGTGTCACTTAAAAAAGCATGGAACTGGCGAACGGCGCTGGTTATTGATGAACTAGAGCATGAGATGGAGTCACTTAAGGTCGGAGCCCCGCTTAGATCTGAGATTAACAAACATATGCATGAAAAAGAGAAATGTGAAACTAAGTTAGATGATCTTTATGGTAAAAAACTTAGTGTAAAAGGTAATAGTGAAAAAGAGAATGCCTACGCACGTGAGATCGATGAGCAGTTTAAACTCATTCACGAACATGATCAAAAAATTTCTCAATATATAAAAAAATATCAAGAGCTCTTTAATCCCTACTGGGGTGAAATTATGCGAGCCGGAGCGGAAGAGAGTCGTTTTGCCGGCCAAATTGAAAAGTATGCCTGTATCTACATTTGTAAAATTGGTGACTTTAAAAACTATTCCCCACGTAAATATTTTCGACCAAGAAAACGTTTTTTACCACACGAAATAATTGAATTCGATGCGCTTTAAGCGTTCTTTTTAAAATACTCGTTAAGGCCTTTAGCCAGTGCGGTTAGATTGGGCGCAAGCGCTTTGGTGAGTAGTCCTTCGATGGCAGGTAATACCTGTTTCATGAGAAATTTTGGAACTCCAGGCACTTTGTCAGGGTAGATTTCAACCTCACAAGAAACCGTGAGTTCGGTCTGTTTATCATTAATGGCCTTGAAGCTATTAGTTCCTTTAGCAGAATAGAGATCATTGGCCCAAAAAGATTCTAATTTATAATCTACTTTATACTCTTTGTTTTTCCAAATAGCCGTATCCTTCCATGAAAAGAGCTCGGGTTTTACAAATTTTTGAGCAACAGCCGGAATTTCAGCTTTGGCATACCAGTGGTTAATTAAGTGAAGTTCATCATTTTTTTCGGTTCGCTCTTTCATCTCAATTTTTTTGATGTTGAGTAAATAGGGGACAATCTTTTCTAAATCATCACGAACCAGTTTAAAAACAACGTCTAGTGGAGCGTTAATGATATCTTTACTCTCTAATTTCATACAGTTTCCCCTTAATTTGAATGCCTATGTATAGACAATTATGATAGCAAATGTTAGGAAATTGGCAAGTAGAACAAAAATGGATCTGAGGCAAATCACATGGAAAAAAAATACTTAAAAGATTATAAAAAACCGGCTTTTTTAATTAAGACCACTTACTTAGATATTAAATTAGATGAGTTTGAAACAATGGTTAAGGCCAAACTCAACGTTGTTAGAAATAGTGAATCTGAGCTTAAGCCAGCAATTTTAAAACTTGATGGTCAAGAGCTCAAACTCTTAAGTGTTGCTGTTGATCAAAAAAAATTAAATCCTAATGATTATAAAATTGGTCAGGATTTTTTAGAAATTCCACTTGAAAACGCTCAACAAAAGAGTTGGGTAATTGAAATTGAAAATAGTATTAATCCTAAAGAAAATCTTAGTTGCGAGGGACTCTATTTATCGGGCTCTACTTTTTGTACCCAGAATGAACCGGAAGGTTTTAGAAAAATAACCTATTATCTTGATCGATCAGATGTACTTTCAGTTTTTACCACTAAAATTAGTGCTCTAAAATCTAAGTTTCCCGTACTTTTAAGTAATGGTAACTTAGTTGAATCAGGTGACTTGCCAAATGGTGAACATTTTAAAGTTTGGCATGATCCATTTCCTAAACCAAGCTATCTTTATGCTTTAGTTGCTGGTGACTTAGCCTTAACTGCTAGTAATTTTATTACTAAAAATAAAAGAAATATTACCCTTCATCTCTATTGTGATAAAGGCAATGAACATAAAACACATTTTGCCTTAGAGTCACTTAAAAAAGCCATGAAGTGGGACGAAGATGTATTTAATTTAGAATATGATCTTGATATCTTTATGATTGTGGCCGTAGATGCATTCAATATGGGCGCTATGGAAAATAAGGGGCTCAATATTTTTAATTCTTCAGCTGTTTTAGCCGACGTAAAATCTACGACAGATTCTCAATTTGCAGTAGTTGAATCAATTGTTGCGCATGAATATTTTCATAATTACACAGGAAATCGTGTGACGGTTAGAGACTGGTTTCAACTTACATTAAAAGAGGGGTTAACCGTTTACCGTGACCAAGAGTTTTCTTATGATATCGGGCAAAAATTTGTAAAAAGAATTGAAGATGTGAAACGTATGCGTGACTATCAATTTATTGAAGATGCTGGTCCACAGTCTCACCCCATTCAACCAGACTCATTTATTGAAATTAATAATTTTTATACTTCTACAGTATATGAGAAAGGTTCAGAAGTTATTAGAATGATTTCAGTTATTTTAGGTAAAGCGACTTTTAATGAAGGGGTAAAATATTATCTTAAAAAATTTGATGGTACAGCTGCCACCACAGAAGATTTTATCACTTCGATGGAACATGTAAGCGGAAAAAATTTGGCACAGTTTAGAAATTGGTATCATCAAAATGGTACACCTAAACTGAAAATTGATTCAAAATGGGATGAATCAAGTAAAAGTTTCACCCTCAATATTGAACAGATTATCTTAAAAGATCAGAAGCCTTTTTATATTCCTTTAACTTATAGTTTACTTGGTGTTGAGGATAAAAAATATGAAGATAAGGTTCTAATTATTGATAAATTTAAAGAGGAGTTTACCTTTACAAATTTAAAATGTAGGCCATATCTCTCTTTAAATCGTAATTTTTATGCACCAATTATTGTAGACTATAATTATACAACTGCCGAATTAGAGTATCTCATGAAAAATGAGACAGATCCGGTTAATCAATGGAATATTACTCAAGAGGTGCTTAAAAACGCCATAATAAATCTGGTTAATAAGGGATTAAATGTAGATTATCTTCCATTAGCTGGCATTGAGGCAATTTTAAATAATAAAACGATAGATAATTTTTTTAAAAGTTCACTACTGGGAATGCCTAACGAGGTCTATTTTTTTGAGAATGGTTATTCTTTTGAAAAAGTATGGCAAGCCTATGACTTTTTAGAACTTCATATTGCTAAAAATTTTAAACAAAATTTTTTAAATATTATTAATGAGTTACAAAAGTCGGAGAGTAGTGATGCCAACCGAGCACTTAAAAATAGATGTTATTATTATTTAAGTCTTTTGCATGATAGTGAATTTGAAAATATATTTTTTAAAAATATGGTTAGTGCTACTAATATGACTGATGAGATTGCTGCTTTTAGACTCCTGTGTAACACTAAAAATAGTGAACTAAAAAACAGAGCAATAACTGACTTTGAAAAAAAATGGTCGAATGATCAACTCGTAATGAATATGTGGTTACATGTTCAAGCTACAGTTGAATCGGAAAATGTTTTAGACCATATTTGCAAGCTTGAAAAATCTAAACATCTAGACATGAAAATTCCAAATAAATTAAGAGCACTCTTTGGTGGGCTTTCCAGTAATTCACGTACTTTCCATGCGGCTGATGGTTCAGGATATCTCTATTTAGCTCAAAAAATTATTGAGATTGATAAGATTAATCCTTCTGTGAGTTCACGCCTTGGCAACGCTTTCATTTTATTTAATAAGGTTGATGAGAAACGTAAAAATAAAATGAAAGAGGCTTGTGAACTTATATTAAAAGAGAAGGTCTCAAAAAATCTTTATGAAATTATAAGTAAAACTATTGGTTCGACTTCGGTTTAAAAAACTCTCGTTGATACCATAAGTAGAGACTAAAAAGTACTTGAGGAAATATTGAACAGATACCGACAATAACGATGGCTCCTTTTATTACTGGAGCTTTTGCGATTAAATCTGGATTCATAGGAAGATTGGCAAGTTTTATGAGACTTTCAATAGGACTAGAAGCTAACACAACCCAAAAGAGTATTTTATTAAGTGCCTCTATTCCTAAAATTGATTGCATAACTATTAGATATGAATTTTTAAAGAGACAGTAGAGAAAGGTTACTGTCAGGGCCAAATTAAAAATTCCAACAAAAATATTCATCACATTTAAACCCATGAGTACGGCCGGAGCATTGTAATTTATAATCTGAACTAGCGCAGGTAAGAGTACAAGAAATTCCACAATCATTATTAATATTATACCAAAAGGTCGCTTATTTTTAGGTGCCTCTGTCATGATAATGCCCTTTAATATGTTAAGTTAAATTCAATTCCATAAACAGTCTTATTATATTGATAGGAGGTTTTATCTTTTGAATAATTTTTCGTATACTCATATTTTCCTGTAATCTCAATATTAGGATCAAAATTTTTAGTTAATTTTACCGAAGGTGTTACCATCTTTTCAATTCCTCGAGTTGGCTTTTGTAGTTTTGGATCGAGAAAAGCCACACTAAATCCTGCTGACGAAGTGAGTTTGGAGACTAATGATGGAAACAGTTCTGGTGAAATGTAGTCAATTCTTGTGGTATAAGTATCAGTGCTATTTTGTTCATTATTTGCATCCAAGTAATCAACACTAAAGAGCACTAAAAAGATATGCGATCCCAATTGTACCCCTTCATCAAAGGAGAAAGAGTGAGTGTTAGTATTGCTGGTTTCAATGTGAGATTTGAAAACTTTATATTTATATTTAAAATTAAAATCTCCAAAACTAAAAATTGGCATCTTTTCCCCAATACCAAAACTAGTAGTAGTTCCATAATATTTCAAATCATGAGTCATGTTATTATCTTTAGCTTGGTAGTTCCAATCAATTTCAAAAGAAGTTGTTGCAAACTTCCCCTTAAAAAAAGCATGCTCTAAGGTTGTTTCCCAAACCGGGTTAATTCCATAAGCATCATTTTGATAAATAGCTGGTGCATGTCTTTCGGTATGATAGGTATGGGAAAGTTTTAAATCGGGACCTGTGGTAATTCTTTTAAAGAGATAAAACTTATAACGTCCTGATAATTCTGTTTTAAATATATTGGTCTCTTTGTATGTCGCTCGCGCGGTCGGCTGTTCAGCTTCTGCAATAATATTGGAGTCATGATCAATATTCTCTTTAAATTTAACTCGCCAAACTTTTTTCTGGAATAGGACGACCATTAATCATTTTACCAGGACCTAGTTCATACTTCTCTTTGATCTGAGCAATTTTGGCCTTAATCTCTCCAGCGATTGCTGATTTTTCATCCATAGCATAAGCGCGATTTAATTGTGGAATAACATAAGTTTGCACAAACTTTTTTTGATCTTCACGTTTATCGGTTTCATCATAAATGATCTCACCTATACGAAAAGCAGTTGCTTGACGAACGGTTAAATCAATACCTTGAATTTTTTCTATCTGTTTAAAAAATCTAAAAGCATCTTCATTTTTTTCAAGAATTTGGGCAATTGAACCCATGTAGTAGAGTGAGACTCCCTCTTTAAATTTATTCTGATAAGATTTTTCAAAAATCTTTAATGCATTTTCTAGATCCTGTGTGGCGTAGAGTGCTTGTCCATACTCATAATAAATATCATTAGCATCTGATTTAGCTTCAACTGCAAGTTTAAAATTAGTTATGGCATCATCATATTTTTGAAGTTTACTGTAGCAGAGACCTTTCCAATAATAGATAACCGCTTTTTGGTGCTCTTTTTTTCTAGTTTATCAAGTGCTTCAATCGTCTGTAAGTAAGCACCTTTTTTAAAAAGAACAAAGGCATTAGCTAAACCTAAATCCTCTTCAGCTAAAAGTGTTTTAGCGTAAAAGAAGAGTAGGAGAACATAAAACCACAAATAAGAATTTTTCTATTCATATTAATTTCACTCATTAAAAAAAGAGAAGCGCCCAACTAAGCCCCCGATCTTTTAGTTGATATCAATATGATTATTGTACGATTATATTGATCTTAATGCGAGTATTTTGAATAATTTGATTTTGTTGGTTGATTTGATTGTAAACATTATTACGAAGGTTATCGAGTCGTTCAGAATCATAGGCTGGTGGAACATAGGCCGGTCCATTGGTATTTGGTCCACCGGGACCAAACCCACCTGCTGCGTATATCGGTGCTCCGAACTGGTTTGCTGATCCAGGTGCTGCTGCTACATAGGTTGTGAACGATGCCGGATTATAAACTTTAGAGAGATCTCCGGAAGCGTTGATTGGTGGAGGAATAAGTACTGCCGCACTTGTGGCGCCTGGGGCACCCGCTGCTCCCGGTGCAGTTTTTCCAGCATCAGCTGCTGGTGCCGATTTTCCAGATTCACTGGCTGGAGCTCTATCTTTAGGTGCAGCTACAAATTCTCCACTTGGAGTTAATACTAATCCAGCTGGAGGTGCATAGTTACCGGTCGCCGGATTAAAGCCTCCAAATTGTGGTGGAGGAACATAGACCCCCGTATTGGCATCAAAAGTACTACCAGGTGGAGGTGGAATATATAAACCTGTTCCAAAATCCACATAGCCGCCAGCCGGTGGTTGATACTCTCCGGTCGACTTATTAACAAAGCCTTCAGGGCTTGACTCTTTGGTCGTGGTTGTAGCAACAGTGGTTGTAGCTTTAGTTCCCGCGCTATCTTTGGCTGTCTCTTTTCCAGTTGAAGCAACATCACGTTTAGCTTCAGTTGCAACTGGCCCTTCAGCTTTTTTTACTTCTCCAGTAACTACTGCAACGGCCTTTTTTAAATTATCTTCGCCCCCTAAATTGGAAGCGACAACTTTGGTAATTGAACTCTCGGTATTGGCGGTTAAAGCTGGAGGTAATCCTGGTGCAACCACCGAGACATATTTAGTTGCAGCTGGTGCTTCCACTTTTGCATTAGCAGGAGCTTCGGCACCTAAACTACTATTACTTTTCATTGTTTCAAATTGGGCCGGAGAAATTTTAGTTGGAATAGTGGCCATCTCTGCCCCAGGATTGGCTCCTGAAAATTGGCCGGTAGTCACCTGCACTGCTTTTTCAGATGAAATAACTGACTCTAATGCCACATTGGTGGTTGAAGGAAGATTAGCAGCTGCTGGAGCGCTACTTCCGGTTCCACCGCTATTAGGATTTGTGGTAGGAATTGAATCGCTGACGGCAGGATCCATTTTGGCAAACGCCACATTCCCTTCAAAGGTAACCAGTGAAGTAACATTATTATCTGGGTTAAACATAACTTGGAAATCGGTACCACGAACTCCCATCGCCGCACTTTTAGTTTTCACAAAAAGTTTGGTTTTAGCTTCACCATTACTATCTAACTCTTTAACCACTTGTGATCTAATTTGCCCTTTTATAACTGATAGAACCCCAGCACCCTCTTTAGGAAATGAAGAGATTACCATTTTACTTTGAGGTCCTACACTTACGGTTGATTTATCAACGAAAACCAACTTAACAAAACTCTTATCCGTAGTTTGAACAACGGCACCTTCCGGTAACCAATCATCTTTTTTTAAATCGATAACAGATTCATCAGCTAGTTTAGCTTTAGCTTGCCCTTTAATAATGATAACTTTTGCTACATTTTTTCCACTATCTTCAGCTTTTAAAAGCTGCATGAAAGGATTAACGGTAAGTAGGGCAAGAAGAATAGGTTTATTTAATTTCATTGATCATCCTTGTTCAATGTTCACTAAACTATTCTAGTCTTTAAATGTTAAAAAAGAAAGATTTGGTTAAAAATACCGATAATGGATTAAAATAGTATAAAATGGTTAATCTTCTTCCATAATTTTCTGCTCAGTAAATTCAAAATTAGGACTACTAATATAAACTTGGTCACTATTTAATGGAATGGTAACAGTTTCAAAACCATTTTGATCAGGAATGGTGGGAACTGTAATAAAATTTTCAAGCTGATCGTCACTAAAGGTAACATTAACTGGTCCAGTGGTCATATTAAAATCATTGGTTAATTTTATCTGATCTCCTGCTTTTGAAAGATTAATTTTATGCGCTAGTTTGGTCCTAATTTGAAGAGAAGGGTCACCTTGTAAGTGGTACCAAGTAAAATTATCTCTTACTGCCCTTATACTGTTAAAGTTATTTAACAGATAGAGTTGTCCTGCCAGTAGTGTCTGGCCTAAAAAAGTGAGATTTTTATCAATATAACTTTGCGTAATTCCTTTTGCCATGATTGCCGGTGGATCCCAACTGATATCAACTGAACCACCATAATAGGCCACAGCGCCTAATGGATTACCTTCATCATCTGTTTCATTCATCATTCGTTCACCTAAATTAGAACCATACTTAAAGCGACCATTTTGGCAGGCAACATCGATGATAATAGGATTTAAGTTCGTAAATTTCATCTCTTTAATTTTACTTATATCATATTCAGCATCGGTTAGAGACGGCCAGGAAAAACCTGATCCATGCCCAATGCAGGTGAACCATGAGATACCACTCGAAAACTGATTATTTATATTTTTAACATTAGCATCTTCATTTCCTTGAAATAAATTAGTGAAAGTAAAATTTCGGTTATCAACAAAAGGTTTTTCGATATCTAAAAGATAGTCAACGTCAGAGGGTTTAATTCCCTCATTAGAAGCTATACCCATAGCTTTTTTAACATTGGATGGATTACTAAAAATTCCTTTTTCATAATTAATAATTTTTTGTGTTTGGTGAAGAATATCTTCATCGTTATCAATGACCATTCGGCCATAAAAAACATCTGGAATATAATCATCATCCCCACCATAGAGGAGATATTTTAAATCACTTGGAGTATTACGATCATTGGTCGTCATTTCATAATATGTGGGAAATATACCTTCGTGACCCACTAACAGTAAAAAGGAAAATTTGGTTGTACTGTTTAGAAATCTCTTTTTCAGATAGCTCTGAATGACTGGTGCTTCTGTACCTATCTCTTCTAAGGTTACGACATCAACGCTAAAACCTAATTTTTTTTTCCAAGCTATAAATCCATTAAGAGCATTAACAAATTTATTGGGAGTTACTATCAGATATTTTCTATCTTGAACGATGAGTAGGTCATCAAATTTATCATAAGTTCTAAGTGGAGAATTATCTTTACTAGCTAAATTAAATTCCACTTTTTTTAAAGTCTGTGACTCTTTGGTTATTGGATTATAGCGACTAGGATAATAGGTCAGTCGAGATAAGGGTTTACCTTGATAATCACCTAAATATTCTAGTGTATAATTTTGTTTTGGCCAAAACTCATTCTTGGTATAGATACTTTTATCTTCCGTATAACTTAATTTTTCAACACGATTACAGCGACAGGGTTTAGGTTGAGCGGGTTTTATTTCCCCATCTTTAAAGGCAAAATCACTTTTGATAGTGAGATCAACTTTAAGATTTGTTGGCTTACCTAAAATAATAAAACTAAAATAGGGAAGCTCTGGGAGTCCTGGGGTTTCAATGGTTTTAAGTTCAGATGTACTATTTATCGTGACATCATCATAACTAATTTCGATTTTATTATTACTAAGTTTTATAGCTTGAGCAAAGAGTGAGCTTTGAAATAATAGAAGTCCTATTATACTTAAACGTATACTTTTCATTTCTTCACATCCTTATGAATTATTAACTGAATTTGTATTTATGATTCGGATGTAATGAGGCAAGACCTTAGTTATCAATAAAACTTATTAAGCTATAGTATAACTTTCAAAATGTTACACTTTGTAATAAATCACATTGCGGCCAGTTGGTGACCGTGTTAGTTAGTTGGGCATGAAAACGATCGAAACAAAAAATTATGCCCAACGAAGAATTGCTGAAGAGCTAGGCAGACGACAAAAAGAGAATCCCGCTTATTCGTTGCGGGCCTTCGCTAAGTTTTTAAGTCTACAACCCGCGGTGGTTTCAGACATTATCAACGGTAAACGTCCAGTTCCGCAAAAGCATGCTGTTCATATAGCCAATAAATTATTGTTAGAGCCTAAAGAGCGCCATCTTTTTTTAAGTACCGTCATTAATAGTAAAGCGAGTTTAAAAAATCTCGCAAGAATTGTAATTGCTGAAAATGAAGAGACGCTTTTAAATGATGAGCGCTACTACAAAATTATTGCTGAATGGGAGCACTATGCGATTCTCTCACTTTTAGATCTTAAAAAATTTAAATCAGATATTGCTTGGATTGCTAACAGACTTGGCATCAGTAAAGTGCGAGCAGAAGATTGCGTGAGTCGACTGATTGATTCCGGTTTAATTGTTAGTAGTGACGCAGGAGAGCTCAGTAAAGCGGTAGCTAAAGTGACCACCACTAAAGATATCAGTTCTGTGGCCATTCGTTTATCGCATAAAGAGACGCTACAACTTGCTGAAAAGAAAATTGACGAAGTGGAAGTCGGGGCCCGCGACTATTCTTCTTCAACCATTGCGATTGACCCCAAAAATATTCCAGAAGCCAAAGAGTTGATTCGGGAATTTCGAAGAAAGTTATCAGCGCTCTTAAAAGATGGTGACCCATCTGAAGTGTATCAATTATCAGTACAAATGTTTCCCTTAACTATAAAAGAACAAACAACCAACTTGTAGAGGAGTTATGTATGAAAAGTTTAATGAAGATTTTATTATTAATGTGTTTCGCTTTAAATGGAGCTTTTGCCAATGAAAAAGAGAATGGAGCGCAGTTATTTACTTTTGAAGGATTTGAGGATTATACAGCTCAGTAGACTAAGCTTAAAAAAGCAATTACTGATGCAGTTACTTTGATTAATAATCTAAATCTTGATACGCATACTGATTTTCCTGAATTTGAAGAATTAACTAATGAAATTCAATTTGCAAAATATATTCTAGTTGATCGAGATGTAGAAGTTTCACCAAATCGATCGCCTGGAGATTATCCAGTTGGTGGGTATTTAGTGGCTTCAACTGAAACTTACAGAGGTGCTCCCACTAAAATTTATCCAAAACTTATTGGAAAACTAAGTTCTACCCAATTGGTTCAGATGATTATTCACGAAGCTTTGCACCGAACTCTTCCGTCACCAATGAATGAAAGCGAAGAAATAGTAAATCGAGTAACTAATTTCTTGACTCAATTTACTTCATCAAAAGTTGTTCCAAATCTTAAAAAATATATGGAAAAAATAAGAACACAGAAAATTGCCTGGATTGCTTATGTGGAAAGAAATCAGGGTGATGGTGGTTACTATCTACAAAATGAACTTATTAATCAGGAAATAATTAACCCATTAGTAAACGATTCAACAATCATTCAATCGACTAATGAAGACTCTTCACGTATTAAGATTTACTTGAATTGTAATTTTTATAATTCAAGACTATCGGTAACTGTTTTCGATAATTATCGTAAGGTAAAATATAATTTTGTTTATATGATTAGTATTAAAGACCTCAGTATCCGTGCTCATGCTAATACTATTAGTAGAGCGACCCAATTTATTCGTGACTCTATTAATAAAATTCAAGATAGTATTTAAATATTAAAATAAAAAGGAAATGTTATGAAAAATAGTATAGCAATATTAAGTTTAACTCTAATGATCGTTTCCCCAGCGAAAGCTTGTTTAGTGAAAATCTCTCAATGTAGAGAGATTCCAGATTCGATCCAAACTGAAGATAAAGTTGTTTATGAATATAATGGACAAAAAATAACAGAAGCCGTTTACAAAGTAGCTGCTAGCTTTACTTATAGTTTTAAAACTCCGAGCTCATGGTACCATCCTAGTCGTTTAAAATTTAGCACAGAGTATACTGAGTCGAGCTGGATGAGTTCATTGAGTGAAGCGCAAGCAATAGCAATGAAAAAATGTCTTTTTTTGAGAGATGAAATTGTTGAAGCAGTTCCAACTTGTAATTAATTTTTAAAACCTTTGCGCTGGAGTTATTCCAGAAAATTTTAAAATTCACTCGCACTGTTTTTAATCAGGGCGAGTGATAATTCTAAAATGAAAAAAAACAATTTTTCATTGGTGAATATAACTTTTTTAGTGTATAAAATTTCAACTTTTTAGTTTAGAGGTTTTATGCAAGAAAATGATTTAGCGTTATTAGAAAATACGCAAATTTTAGTTAAAAAAGAGAAGGAGTTTACGGTTCAAATTCTTAGAAATTTACAAGAGATTGAACGTAAAAAACTTTTTGTTGAACTTGGTTTTAACTCTTTACATGGATACTGTGTTGAAACTTTAGGTTACTCATCTTCTGAAGCCTATTTAAGAATTTCAGCTATGAGAGTGATGCGCGACTTTCATGGGGTTGAAGCAAAAATTAAAAGTGGTGCGCTCTCTTTGACAGTTGTGGGTGAAATGCAAATGCTAGTGGTGAATAAAGAGAAGAGTGAAGAGGTTAAAGTTCCCAAAAATATAAAAATGAATTTACTAAAAGAGTTGGAAGGTAAGTCAACTAGAGTTGCGCAAAAAATTGTGAAAGAAAAATTGCAGATTGAAGATAAAGTTACTCATTCAGATTTTAAATTTAAAGAAGAGACAATTAAAAAGTTTAAAAAATTGTCGGATAAAATGGGTGTTGAAAATTTGGATGATCTGCTTTTACTTTTAATTAAAGAGAAAGATGATCAACTTGTTGAAGCAAAAGTTAAAATCGAGGAAAATTCCCCAGCGCCGGAAAAAAATCAGAACGAAACTAATATTTCTCGTTATATTCCTCTAAAAATTAAGCGCCAAGTTTATATGAAAGCAAATTACCAATGCGAGAAGTGTAAAAGTAGAAAATATCTTAATGTTGATCACCTAAAACCTTTTAGTTTAGGTGGAAAGCATGATTTATCTAACTTAAGAGTACTCTGTTCTCCTTGTAATCAGCGAGAGAGAGTGAAAACTTTTGGTAACGTTCGTTACGGATAAAGTTACTTTTCCTTGCGATTTTTCTATGATAGAGAGCCTCTCGTGGAAGCAACTTCGTTATATATAGCTCTCGTCCATTCGCCAATTCTGGATAAGAATGGGAAAATTGTCTCAACTTCGGTGACAAACCTCGATATTCATGACATTGCGCGTACTTCGTGTACCTTTGGCTTTAAGAAATATTTTATTGTGACTCCGATTGTGGAACAGCAGGTTTTGCTTAAGCGTATTTTTGGGTTTTGGCAGTCAAATGATGGAGAAGGGAAGATCTATAACAAAGATCGCTTTAATGCGTTAAGCCTCGTTAATATGACCAATACTTGGGAAGAGGCGAGAGACAAGATTGAAGAACTGGAAGGCCAACCGCCGCTGGTTGTCGTAACCGGCGCCAATTTCAAACAATTTTCAGGGGACACCGATGCGTTGATTCAAAGCAATGCTGTTGACAAACGACCTATATTAATATTATTTGGTACAGGCTGGGGTTTACCACCGACTATAACTGAAAAGGCTGACTTTCTGTTATCGCCCATTTATGGCGACCAAACACGTGGCTACAATCATTTATCAGTAAGATCGGCAGTTGCAATATACTGTGATCGGTTAAATCGATCGCGAGAAAAAATGCAATTATAATTGCAATAGTTAATGAAAAAACTTAAAGTTATGTTTTTAAAATAAAGGGGAAATGAAAATGGCAAATTTAGTAGATCTAGTTAGTAAAAAGTATTTAAATCCAAATGTAGCGACTTTTCCCGATTTCCGTACTGGTGACACTTTAAAAGTACACGTTAAAATCACTGAAGGTGAGAAATCAAGAATCCAATTATATGAAGGTGTTTGTATTGATATTGCTGATAAAAATAGTATCAATGGCCACTTCTGTATTCGTAAAGTAACTGATGGAACGGGTGTAGAGAGAGTTTTCCCTTACCACTCACCAAACGTTACAAAATTAGAAGTAGTAGCTCGTGGTAAATCTAGAAGAGCTAAACACTACTACCTAAGAGAGAGATCAGGTAAAGAGGCTCGTATCTCTATTGATTACGATAGATAGTCTTAATTTAAACTTGTGAAATTTTTATTTAAAGATG
Organism: Bacteriovoracaceae bacterium; assembly: GCA_046328975.1. Taxonomy (GTDB): domain Bacteria; phylum Bdellovibrionota; class Bacteriovoracia; order Bacteriovoracales; family Bacteriovoracaceae; genus JAXLVO01. The sequence continues at coordinate 23,045 of JAXLVO010000023.1, forward strand.
AAGAGCATCTTCGTGAATTAAGCGAAGATGCTCTTGCTGTTTTTATGGGTGTGGATGAAGTTGGACGAGGCCCGCTGGCTGGTCCGGTTGTTGCTTGCTCTGTTGCACTCTATTTTGAATCTAAGTCAAGTGGGCTAAGCATTCTTTCAATGTTGAATGATCAAGGCATTGCCGACTCCAAAAAATTATCACCCAAGAAGCGTCAGCAGATTTTGCAAAATTTGAACATTGATGTTTCAATAATTGAAAATCATCAAACCTATATTCAATTAAAACAACATGATGCCTTTTTGATTTTTACACTTAACTTGCAACCACCTAAAGTAATTGATGAGATCAATATTTTGGAGGCTTCGTTACTGTGTATGAAAAATGCGACAACTGCCAATCTCTCTTTTTTAGATAAAGCAAACGTAGAACTAAAAGCGCCAATTACTATTTGGATTGATGGGAATAAAGGGATAACATTAGAAAAAAATAAGCGAAAGGTCAGTTTGAATCCTGTCGTAAAGGGAGATCAAAATTATCTCCTGGTTGCACTGGCGTCCATCATTGCTAAAGAGTATAGAGATCTTTTTATGGTGAATTTAGGTTGTCAGTTTCCGCAATATGGTTTTCAAAAACATTCTGGTTATGGAACTAAAATGCATATTGAAAATATAAAACGATTTGGCGTGAGTTCTGTTCATAGAAAAACTTTTGTAAAAAATTTTGTAGAAGCTGATGAACACAAACTATCTTAAAGGAAATTGTTTTGAAGCTCAGGTTTCAAGCTCTTTAAAAAAACAGTGTATTCCTATTTTAGTCTCATCTAAAATTTTACGTAGAAATCTTTCAGGTCAAATTGATATAAGTTACTTAGATCTTCATCGAAAGTTAATTGTTGTAGTTGAGTGTAAAAGTTCGCTTTCGGTTAGTAATCTACAAAGGAAGCGTTTAAATAGGTCGGCCAATTTTTTAAGTGAAATCTTGCGAGAGAGTGTCATAATTGAATATTTTATAAAAAATTTTTTGCCAAAGGGTTAAAGCTTTTTTAAGCTTTAATTAATGAATCGTTTAAAAAAATTTATAGTGACTTTTTTGATGTTATTTAGTTTTCTATTTGTAGGAAGTGTCCCTAATAGCTACGCAATTTCTCCGAAAATAAAAGCATTAATTACAATGGCTGGTTATGGAGCTGGTGGTGGTGCACTACTTGGTTTGGCAAGTATGGCCTTTGGAAGCAAGCCAATTACAATTGCGCAAGGAGCCTCACTAGGTCTTTATGCTGGTCTCATTTTTGGTTCGTATATAGTTTTCACTTATAACTCGCAATCCTATTTAAATCAAAACAATGCACCATATCCTACGGGTGTTGGGCCTTATCAAGATGGAGGAGAGTCGGAAGAAGATCAGCGACCAGAAGAGGGTGCACCCTCTTCAAAAATTTTTAACAGCTTAGAAGATCAATGGACAGTTGAAGTTGCACAACTTTCCGGCGAACTAAAAAATATTGCCAAAAAAAATGATCCGAAAGACCGCATGATCAATATTAATTTTTTTCACTACGAATTTTAGTTATCAAAATCTTCATTTCCATTTTTACGAGAGATCTCAATGAGAGAATCATCCTCTTCTTCAAAGTTTAAGATCAGGTCAGCTAGGTTTACTGAATCATAAATTTTGAAAACTTTGATAAACTCTTTTCTGACATTAGTTAGACGTACACTATTTTTTTTACGATTGATCTCTGTTACTGTTTCAAAAAAAGTAACAATGCCTGAAGAGCCTACAAAATCAATTCCTTGTAGATCTAATATGACTTTGATGGCAGGATTCTTGGTTACCATCCTCTGTAGCTCGTGACGAAGAGGAATATTATTGTCAAAGTCTAGGCTTCCTTCCATCCGAACAATAATATTGCCATTAACATCGGTATCGATTTTGGCCCTCATTGACATAATATGCTCCTTATTTTGAATTTATTTAGTAGTTAGAATTCACGTTCCACCATAATTATTGTACCATTGAGCAGCTTTTAAAAAAGAGCGGCAAAATCGAGAGGTTCTAGACCATGAAACTAACTCTACTAAGTGTTCCGATCGGGAATTTAGGTGACATAACTCAAAGGGTATTAGAGGTTCTAAAAACAAAAAAAAATTTTATTGTTGAAGATACACGTTCATTTAAAAATCTCATGCAACATTTGAAAATTGATACGAGTGAAAAAGAGATTTATGCTTTTCATGATCACTCAGCTCCGCAAGAACTTGATCGTTTAACTAGATTAATGAAAGAGCAACAAGAGGTTTACTTTGTTTCGGAAGCTGGAAGTCCCATTATTTCAGATCCGGCTTATCCGTTGGTAATCAGAGCAATTGAGAACGGCATTAGTGTAGATTCATGTCCAGGCCCAAGTTCAATCTTAGTAGCTTTAGAGTTAAGTGGACTTCCTCCACATCCATTCTGTTTTCATGGGTTTATTGCGCGCGAAAATAAAGATAAAGAGTATTTAGTGCAAAAAATATTACAGATAAATCAGAGTAGCTCATGTACCCATATTCTTTTTGAATCACCCTTTAGGATATTGGATACACTCGATTTTCTCTATAAAACAATTCCAACTTCTATTGAAGTTAAAATCTGCTTGGCCACAGAATTAACGAAAATGTACCAACGTGTAGAACGTTTTTTTCTAAGCGATTGGGAAACCGTTAAGCCCAAAATAAATGCACAAGGTGAATTTATTCTAATGATCTACATTGATAAATTGGAGCCTACCTCACTACTTATTCATAATGAAAAGGAGATTATTGAGCTGGCCCAAAATATTTTAGAGAATGGAAATAGGCCCAAAAGTGTGGCAAAACTCATTGCTAAAATATTAAACGAAGACATTAGTCAGGTATATCAAAAGCTTAATCGCGAAAATTGATAACTTTACCAGTGAAATTCTAAATAAATCCTTAATGTTTACCGATAGTTAAATAACAACATTACAGGATTTTGACCTATGACTACATCAAAATTTACCGTTAAAACCAGCATGAAAAAATTGGAACAGATTTTACAGATTGGACAGATTTTAAATCTTAGTTTAACTGAAAAGAATGGCCATAAACAGGCCGTTAATAAAATAAAAGAGCTCTTAAATGTAAAACACTGTTTTATTTTTAGAGTCGATAAAAAATCTAATAAGATTTATCCTGACGTTAGCTGTTCCTTAATTAAAAGTAATCAACAGCTAAATATTGATCAAAAATCTTTTTTAGGTTCATGCGCACACTACAAAGCGGTGATTAATATTGATAACATTTATAACGATCTTCGCAGTAAAGGTGATTATAAAGAGTTAATGGCACTTAATTTAAATAAGATGTTACTTTCTCCGTTAGTCTCACGCGGAGAAGTGTTAGGAATTCTCTTTTTAGCTGATCCAAAAGATGAATCATTTTCGTTAGAAGATTTCTATATTGTAGATTTACTTTGTGGTCAACTGACTGTTTCCATTGAAAACCTAAATCTTCTAGATGAAAATCGCAAACAGTTTATCCAAGTTGTAGAAGCACTGGCGGAAGCAATTTCAAAAAAAGATAAATATACAGGTGGGCACACTAAACGTGTTGGCCATTTTGCAGAGATGATTGCTGAAGAACTTAAATTGAATCAAAATGAAATTGTTGATTTAAATTTAGCGGCCATTTTACATGATGTAGGTAAAATTGGAATTGAAGATAAAATTTTAAAAAAGAGCGCTCCTTTAACTAAAGAAGAGTTTGAAATCATGAAAGAGCATCCACGCATTGGGTTTGAAATATTAGGCCATATCGATAGTTTAAAGAATGCAATTGAAGGCATGAGATATCACCATGAGCGTCCCGATGGTACGGGCTATCCTTATAAATTAAAAGGTGATGAGATTCCACTAATTGCTCAAATTATTTCCGTAGCTGACACTTTTGATGCTATGATTAGTACTAGACCCTATCGTAAAGGAATAGATCCGATGCTAGCGTTTGATGAAATTATAAAATTTAGAGGTACTCAATTTTCGGAAGTAGTAGTTGATGCGTTTGAAACTGCCTTTAAAAAATCTACTATGTATAAACCTGAACTTAAGAAAAAGGCAAGTTAGTTATGATTAAACTGAGAATTTTAGGTGGACATGGTGGAATTAGTTTAGGATTTAGAGGTACATCATATTTAATTGATGAGACACTTTTAATTGATGCTGGTGGCGTAGTCGATAGTTTAACCATTGAAGAACAGCTAAAGATTGATCATATATTAATTTCTCATCCACACTTAGATCATATTAAAGATTTAGCGTTTATTTCAGATAACTGCTTTGGGGTTAAAAGTTCACCTTTTGAGGTTTTTTCAAGTGTTGGGACTCGTGAGGCCATTAAAAACCATTTAATGAATGATCAGATTTGGCCAGATTTCACTAAACTTCCGACTGTGGAAAAACCTACCATAAGATTACATATATTTGAACCTGACAAAGTTCTCCATATTAAAGAGTACAAAATTTTGCCGATTTTAGTTAACCATCCTGGTATGGCCTGTGGTTTTATTATTGAAAAAGGGAATGCAGCTATTCTCTTTACTCAAGATACTGGTCCTACTTTTGAAATTTGGGAAAAGGCCAAGAGTTTCAAAAATCTGAAAGCCATTTTTAGTGAAGTAAGTTTTCCAAATGAACTAAAATATGTGGCAAAACTTAGCTGCCACCACACGCCTCAAACCATTGATGAAGAGATTAAAAAAATGCCGGCCAATATTCCAATCTATTTAGGCCATATTAAACCTAATTATCAGCCAGTTATTTTAAAAGAGATGGCCGAATTAAACAATAATCGCATTCAACTTTTAGAAAAAGATGATCTGTTTTTTGAATTTAAATAATCTAATTACATAGCTCCTGGACTTATGTCGATAATCATGGGTGGAGCAGCATAGGGATTAGGCATCTGTTGCATCGGAAACTGCTGTACTGGCTGAGGCTGAGTCTGCTGCTGTGGTACCATTTGTGGTTGAAAATTAGGTATCACAGGAGGTTGTAATGGAGGAGTATCTTCTGTTTGAGGTTTCTCTTCGACCTCTTTAACCGGCTCCTTCTCTTCAGTTTTATCTTTATCTGATTTGGAAATTTTCTGTTTTTTTCCACCAGTATTAGTGTGAGACGTACTAGTAATCACATCACCTCCACCACTGGTAGCACATTTTACTTGAACAGTAACAGTTTCACCTTGATAGTTTCCTTTATCAACTTTTAAGTTGTCAGCTAGAGAGGTTTCAATTTTTTGTTTAGGCAGTGTAAGTGGAACTCCACTTAATATAGGAAAAGTTCCAAAAGTAAAATTTAGAATAGAGCCTTTAATTTTTAAAGGACAAGGTTGAACTGATTTTTGGGGTAGTTTTGAGTACTCCTCTATGCACTGAGTTTTGGCCGCTGCTTCAGCTTGAGACTCACAAAATTCATTTGCTCCAATTGAACAGTTAGTTCTTTCAATTGAAAAAGGTTCCATGTTTGAATTTATGGTTATGGTTTCAGCGGATTCACTATGTTTTATACTAATACGTTTTTCAAGAATAAAACCAGGTTTGGCACCTTTTTGAGCATCATAGGGTTCTTCTATGGGAGCCGATATACTAATTGAAAAACCATACTCTTTATTTTGGTCTAGATTACTCATTTTATATTTAAAACTTAAAGAGTGAGGATTACGGGTCAATTTACAATCGATTATCTCAAATTTAATATTTCCACGAATGGGATTGAGAATTTTAGCAATTGCACTTGGATCAGTTATCGGATTAGCTTTTATTTGATCTTTATTACAATTTAAACAATAAGTAGGATTCGTAACAAGTGCAAAACTTACTTCTAGTTTCAGTAATAAAATGAGGTTTAATAATAGATAAATGAAATCTTTTTGCATCAGTAGCTATTTCGACATAAATAGTTGCAAGCTTGAATATAAATAACAATTACTGAATGTTTATCGAGCACCTGGGCTAACTTCTATGATCATTGATGGTGCAAAATTATTGGGTGGAAGTGGTTGAGCATTTAATATCTCTTTTATATTAGAAAGTGATGGGGGCTGAATTGTTGAGGGTAATGTAGGAATATTGTTCTGAGGTGTTTGGATCTCAGATTGTTCAACCTCTTTAACTTCTTCTTTTTTAGTTATAGTTGGCTTACTGGATGGAATTGCTACATTTGATCCAGTAGAAAATCCACTGCCTCCACAATTGATTGATATAAAGTTTTTTTCCGGTTTAGTTATTGATGTATGGACTGTTTTTATTGGATATTTAACTCCACTGGCATCAGGTAGATGTTCCAAAACTGCAGATAATTTTGACCCTTTAATTTCAAGCGGACAATTTTTAGTTGAGGCTTCTTCATTTCCCCAAAATTTTTTGTAACAGTCTGAGTTAACATTGGTCTCATCATTAACTCTAGTCGCTAGACATTCAACAGGTGGTCTGAGGTCACATTTTCTCCAAGATTTAAAAAGTTCATGGTTTTGGTCTAGTTTAATTGTTTCATTAATACTTTGTTGTTTGGTAACAGTTATCTCTTTGTTAAAAAGAAGACGAGATACTTTCTTAGGTGAATCTGGATAAAGTGAATTGGCCAGTTCTCCCCGAACATTTAAAAGAAAAGATGAACCAACTATGGCCTTATTGAGAACATAAGTAAGTATGATTGAAGGATTAGGATAGGGAGTTAATGTACATGCAGTAATTGAGATTTCAGCAGGAGTTAAGGTTATGGCCGCAACTTTGTTGGCATCTTTAATATTGGTCAGTGCTGTACCATTAAGTGGTCTTGCCCTTTCCTCTAAACGATCACATTCAATTGAGGCAGCAGCTGCTGCTGTGCTGAAAAAGATAAAAAAGTTAATAATTAATAATCTGACCATACATATCATTTTCGGCAGATTTTTATTTTGGTTGAGTTTAGTTGTTTTTAGCTTATACCTAAGTTAAATTTATATATATGGTTTGGTTTCAAAACGTTAAAAATCCGAAATTAAAGAGTAGTAAAAAAAGTGAACAATCTCAGTCACCTAATGGTCTTTGGAAAAAGTGTCCACAGTGTGGAGAGATTTTACAGGACTCCAAATTAGAGGCCAATTTACATGTGTGTGCTTCTTGCCAATACCATTTTCGAATTAGTGCCACCGAAAGAATTCAATTACTGGTAGATGAGAACTCTTTTGAACGTTTTGGCGAGAAGTTAAAAAGCTCCGATCCTTTAGAGTTCAAAGATAAAATAAGTTACAAAGATCGTTTAGAAAAACTGCCACAAGAGCTTGGAACTAACGAATCGTTTGTAGCGGGACGTGCACGTGTGAACCAGATGCCGATTATTCTAGGTGTAATGGATTTCTCTTTCATGGGTGGATCAATGGGGGTTGTTACCGGTGAACTGGTGGCACGCTGTATGGATTTAGGTGCGGAGGAGAAAAAACCGGTAATTATTATTACTGCTTCAGGTGGCGCCAGAATGCAAGAGGGTATTCTCTCACTTTTTCAGATGGCAAAGGCTTCAAGTTCACGCCAAAAATTAAAAGAGTCAGGAGCACCCTACATTGTTATTTTAACTGATCCAACTACTGGAGGTTGTGCTGCAAGCTTTGCAATGCAAGGAGATATTAGTTTAGCTGAACCTGGCGCTTTAATTGGATTTGCTGGACCAAGAGTTATTGAACAGACGATTAGACAATCACTACCCGAAGGTTTTCAACGCTCAGAATTTTTACTAGAACATGGCTTTATTGATAGAATAGTTCAGCGGAAAAACTTAAAAGAAGAACTCAGCTTTTTTCTTAAAATGTTTCAAGCCTAATCTTAAGTATGAATAAAATTAAGTATAATGCTTTTTATGAAAACAGGATCAATGCTTTTTTGGAAAAAAATCTAGGGAAAGAGTTTCCCCAACCTGGACTAGAACGAGTTGCAGTCTTTGCTGAAAAATATATCCAAGAAATTAAAGTTAGAAATATAAAAGTGGTTACTATCGCAGGAACCAATGGAAAGGGGAGTGTTACTAATTCCCTTTCGGTACTTGCAAAATTAAATCAGAAAAAAGGGGCGACCTGGATGTCTCCTCATTTGATAACAATTCGAGAACGATTTATTTTTGATAATCAATTAAGTAGTTACGAAGAGCTAGAAACTATTATTCAAAAAATCTGGCAGATTCAGCAAGCAAAAAAAATTCAACTTACTTATTATGAATTTCTCTTCATCTGTTTTTTGGAGTTTGCATTAGATCCTATTAAAAAAGTGGAATTGCTTTTTTTAGAGGTAGGTCTTGGTGGAAGACTTGATGCGGTTAATGTTTTAGATGCTGACTTTGTGGCCATAACCTCGATTTCTCGTGATCATGAAAATATTTTAGGTAGAGGCTATGCCAATATTTTAAGGGAGAAACTGGGAGTAATTCGAAAAAAGACACAGGTTTTTTCCCAGTTTGATTTACAGTTTTTAAAAGAGCGAACAGCCAACTATTTTTTAACTAATAATTTCTCGTTAGATCTTTGGACTAATTTAGAAATCAAGGAGAGTTATAAAGTAAAAAATTATGAACTGGCCGTAACTCTCTATCGAAAAATCGACGCGTCTGCACAGAAATTTTTAGAGTTAAGCGAAATTGAAACTAATCAGTATCTTTACCGAATGAATAGATTTACTCAAAATAAACAGGAGTACCATTTTGTAGGTGCACACAATATTGATGGTGTACGGGCCATGCTGGCAGAAATTAAGGCCACGAATAGGCCATTTACCTACGCTCTAATCTCTTTTTCCCAGCGATCAGAGGCTGAAGCGCAGGCCATGCTAAAGATGGTGGGAGAGATTCCTTATTTACGCAAAATCTATTTAACTAGCTTTGACCATTTCAAAGCAATGGCTAAAGATCAAATGAAATGTTTGTCAAAGTTAAAATTATCGATTCCAATAGAATACGTTGATAATTTTGAATTAGTTATAGAAGAGTTGCATGAATTGCAAAAAGATGAACATTTTCACATACTGGTGGCGGGATCTTACTATTTTCTTGGTATGGTTGAGCTCCATTTTTTATCTCAGTAACGTCAATGCCAGTGAAACATTTAGTTTTTCAGTTGGGGATGAGGTGACAATTCTTTCGGATAAAAGCTTATCGAAAAATGGATAGCACCTTTGAAGCACTTGGAAATGTTGTGATTACTCACCATGATGAGACAATTTACGGTGAAGCGGCTTCACTAAATATGCAGACCGGGGATGTCATTGTAAAAGGCAATGTTCGCTATATCAGCTTTTGGCAACAATTTATGGTTCTGAGATGAGATATGGCATGAAAAGTAAGCGCTTAAGTGTCTACAATGCACGCATCATTTCACAAAATTATACACTCCAAGGGGGAGAAGATTACCCGTGTGAATGAAAGTGAGTTCTATTCTGAAGAGGCAGAATATACTACCTGTAAAGATTGTCCAGAGTCATGGTCAATTTTTGGTAAACGGGTGAGGATTACTCCCGGTGAATATATTAGAATTGTTCATGGGATGATTAAAATTAATGGTGTAACCATTATGTATGTGCCCTATATTGTTTTTCCGATTAAGAAAGGACGACAAACGGGATTTCTCTTTCCCAAATTGAGTTTTGATTTTAAATTTGTTAACGGTTTAACTTACAAACAGCCCTGGTATTATGCCATTAATGAAAATTCTGACTTAACTCTAACTCCGGCCTCCTTTGGAAAACGAGGTTACGGTAATGAATTTCAGTATCGCCATGTTCTAGGTAATCAAAAGTGGTTTGAAGTAAATAATATGATCGCTCGTGATGATATCTATCTTCCAACTAAAAATGATCCTAAAGATCTTAAATTAAGTGGAGACCATTATAGTAGACACCTCACTCAGTATGAACACCATTTTCAGTTTGGTAATAATATCACTCACCATTTTCAGTATGTCTTTACTCGTGATTTAGATGTAGTGGAGGACTACTCAACTTTTTCTAATGATTTTGTTAACGGTCCCGATTTTGGAATTAGTGGATTTATTGATGGAAAACTCTCTTTTTTAGATGTCAATATCGAAGCCTCTTATCTACGCAATCAGATGATTCCTGATCCGCGCGAATTTGATCGTAGTTACGTACAAGTCATGCCTAAGATTAGTTTAAGTACTATTCCCGTAACGTTAGTTCACTCCAGTTATCCCTTTTTAAAAAATATTAGTGTGGGAGCTGATGGTAGCTTTACCCGTTTTACTCAAGATCAACTACTTAAAATTCAATATATTCGCAATGCCGATCGTTACATCATGAGTCCCTACGTAAACTGGGAAATTTTAAAACTAGGGCCACTCAATTTAAAAACTAAGATTGAGTATGATGTTGAAAAATACTATTTCCCTTACGAAGGAGAGGGGAGACGTTCTTTTGATAAACGAGGACTTATTTATAAAAGCGAATTGAGTTTTGAAATCGATCGAATTTATAGTCTAGCTTATCGTGAGACCTATCCAGTAGACCAGGTTAACATATCAGAAAGTCAAAGGGCACTATTAATTAAAAAAGATAAGAAAGAGCAGGATGTGGTTCCCAATGAGTCTGATAAAAATCTGATTCAAACTTTACCATCATACGAAAAAAGTTTTACTTCAGACTATGTAACTTTTGAGCAGTATAGTTACCGCCACAGCAATGAATATAAACTGATCCATTTATATACTGGAAATGAGAGCACTGAAGGCAATTCCGATTTCTATCGACAGATCAATAATACTAATGGCTATGGATGGTTTGATTCACGAGATGCCATTAGAACCTTAGAACATAAACTTGGATCAGCACCTGAACGGAGAGAGATGCCGATTAAAAATACGGTTGAGTTTCAGATTCTTAACTCGTTAATTAAAAAAACGGCTTTTGGTGCCGATCCTTATACTGATCAGAAATATTTACGTGATAATTTTTCTTACTCAAAAATTGCCTATTTTGATATTTCACAAGGTTATCAATTAAACACAGGAGCATCAGACTATAAAGATAATTTAACTCGTCTCTATTTAAATACTGGTTTTAATGTTAATCGTTGGAATTTTAATTTTTCCGACTACTATTTTTATCAAGATGGAAAACAGATTTTAAATGCCGGTGCCACCAGAACTTTTGATAAAGGATCAGTTGGTGCCAGTGCTGCTTATGATCCATTTCTCAATGAACAAAATGCTAAAGGGGCAAAAGTGGGTTCGGTTGCCATCGTATTTAAACCGCAAGATATAATTAGTTTTAACTACAACTACTCCTATGATATTGATTACCACAAAAGCATTAGTGGACGTTATGGTTTTATTTACACTCCGCCTAATAACTGTTGGCAATATGATATGAATTACGAAAAAAACACGACTAAATGGGCAATCTACTTTAATATCTTATTCAATTTTGGTACTGGTCGTTGGACCACTTTTTCTGGAAAATCTGAAAAGTAATATGAAGCGAGTTATTCTACTAGATTTTGATGATAGTTTTATTTTTAATATTTTATCTGATTTAAAAAGATTAAATATTGAAGGGGAAGTAGTTCATTGGAAAAAAATTAATAAACTAAAACTAAGTCCTCATACAAAAAATGTAATCATTTATGGGCCAGGTCCAGGACACCCTCATGAATATAAATCTATTTATCCTAAAATTGAGAAATGGCTTAAAGAAAAAAACCTTTTTCATTTAGGTATTTGCCTAGGTCACCAACTCTTATGGAATATAAATGGTTGTGCGATTAAAAATAGCATTAAACCTATGCATGGTCAGCCCGTTTCCATTAAAATTCCCAAATGGGATAAGAGTTTTCCTAAAGAGTATTGGGATAAAATTGTTACGGTTCAACGCTATAACTCTTTGGGTATTAGTAGTGAAAAAATAATTGACCATTTTGTAGTAGATGAAGAGTATCAAGAACCCATGGTGGGAAGAGGTAAAAATTTTATTACCTATCAATTTCATCCAGAATCTGTGGGCACTAGTTGCCGAAAACTTTTTTTTAACCCCATAATCGAGTTTTTAGGTAACATATAACTTGATGAATGGTTCTAATCCAATAAAAGCACAAAAACGAGTCCATGGCATTTACGATCTTAATACACTAAATGTATTAAAAAAACGTGACTATTTTCTCTTTGGTTTTGATTTTCGTCCACGTAGTTTTAATTTTTTACCACAGCATAATTTTTTGGCCCTACTCGAAAATAGTTATAGCCCAATTCACAAATATTATCTCCATTATGCAAATGAACCTGATTTTGTAACCATGAAAATGGTGAATGATCTTCACGCTTTTTTTGATAAAAAAGGGGAGACGTATGATTCAATTGTTTTGGAGTTTTCTGACCAGCGAGAGCTCTCTTTCTATCAAAGTTTTAAAACACCTTTTGTTTGGCATTTTCATGAAGATTCAAAGCTGGCTCGCGATATTTTAAATGATCCACTTTGTGTAGGAGCTGTAATCGATTTAACCTACTCAAAAAAACTTGATAATGCAGAGATTCATGCCACTATTAATAATCTCTATCGCATCTGGAGTAAAAGTAAAAATGTAAAAGAAATGACACTTATACTCCTTTTTGACTGGAAAATGGAGATTAATCGTCACGATTTTGTGACCAATGAGCATTTAACAATTTCGCATCCTATTAATTCTCAAGTGGAAATTTGCTATAGGCATGTAGATCTAGTAACATTAAATAATCATTTATTAGAGTTACGTGGTTAGATAAAAACTATGGTGCGTCTGTTTTACATTTTATTTGTTTTGATAATTGCATCATGTTCACAAATGCAGAGTGGGCAGTATGTGGTTATTCGTGAAGGTGAAAACTTAGACCACATAGCTCAAGAGTTTAATGTGAGCAAAGAGAGTATTCAAAGAGTTAATCCAGAAAAAAGTTTTGAGCCAGGTGAGTGGATTTTTATTCCCAGAGATCAGGGAATTTTAGGCCATATTATGGCAGAAAAACAGAGTAACGAATATTACGATAACAATGATCTTCCTCTTATGTGGCCAGTTCCCTCTTCTCAACGAGTTAGTTCAGGCTTTGGCCAAAGACATAGAAAACACCATGATGGAATTGATATTCCAGCTAGTGTAGGAAGCCACATTCTTGCAGCTTATGATGGAAAGGTAATCTACTCTGGAAAAGCGATTCGAGGTTTTGGAAATCTTACTATTATTTCACATAAAAATGGTTTTTATACTATTTATGCGCATGCTCGCAGGAACTATACTAAGAAAGGACAATTCGTCTATCAAGGTCAGGTGATTGCTCAAGTTGGAAATACTGGAAGATCAACTGGACCCCATCTCCATTTTGAAGTGAGAAAATTTGATACCGCGGTAAATCCAGTCCCGTTTTTTGGGAAATCTATGCAGCTTGCTGGCAATTAGAAGAAATAAGTAAATCCTAATTTAAAAACATACGACTCTGTATCAATGGTGAGATAGGATGTTTTTGATTCTTGGATAATACGAAAAATTTGGGTGTTAATGGCTAGACTTGGAAGCATCTGATAGTTGAGACCCGTTGATATTTCGGTATAGTTATCGACACTCTTACCATTGCAG
>JAXLVO010000024.1:0-35435 GCA_046328975.1 Bacteriovoracaceae bacterium
TTTTTTGATTGTAAAACTGCCCAAAAATATAACTTCATCATAGATAAATTGGGTTAAAATAGTCGGGTTTCTATGTTCTAAAACCAGTATGTTACTGGTTAAAAAAGCTCTTTGGTAAAATTTTTTTTGGTGGTATAATAGGATATTGAGAATAGGATTTTCTCAAGTAGACTAAAGGAAAAAGATTGAGCGTTAAAACTGCCAACAAACCTTTGGAATTAGTGACTGATACAAGTTTACAAGGCTACTTTTTCGACAAACTTTCAAAAGTAAATCAAAAATCACTTTGCCCAGTTAATGAAGAGTTTCTTTTTTATTCATGTAATGTTTTAAATAAATTCTCAACATCTGAAAATTACTTTGAAATCAAAGATGGTAAAGTTAGGGAGAAGATTTTAGGGGTTAAATTATTAGAGGCACCCCAAAACTCTAAAGAAGAGCAGAAGAGAATCTATTTAGATGTGGGAGACACTTCACTCTTTTTGTGTGGTTACTTTTCAGGATCACTCAATCGAAAAATTATTGATGTCTCTTACTATCAAAAACTGGGAAAACTTGCTTATCTGCATTTAGATGGATTAGTTCCCAATTATTTTGGAAAAAATGCCTTTTATAAAAACATGAGTGAGATATTTGAATTACTTGCGGCCATGTTTTCCTCCATTTCAGAAGAGGTAGTAAGTAACAATAAAATTTTCTCTATTTTTGATCAATGGGTTGAAACTAAAACTAAAGAGAGCGAAGCAAAACTTTTAGTTAACGGTATTCACCCTTTAGAAAGCAAAATTAGCTCTTAGTGTCCTCTACCTTTCTTCCTACAATAACAACGTTCTGTTTTTGAGAGAGAAAACGTTTTAAAAATGCATTAAATTTTGCATGAGAAAGATCTTTAATTTTTTGGTTTATATTATGATTAAAGTCAAGCGCAAGATTTTGTAAAACAAAGACCGAGTAGAGATTAGCGTAATCTTCATTAGTTTGTATGTTGATTTGATTTTGTCCTTCAATCATGGTTTTAATCTGTTCAAACTCATCTTTAGGCAGACCCTTTTCTGCTAAATTGGTAAGAATTTTGTTGATGGCAGTAATGGCCCGATCTGTTTTATCAAACCCTGATGCCATATAGATTCCAAAGTATCCTCCTTCAAGCGCAGAAAAGTGGATAGGTTGAGCTGAATAGCATAAACCTTGTCGATCACGGACCTCAACGAAGAGTTCAGAAGATTGGCCAGAGAGATGCGTAGTGAGCATCTTTAAATAGAGGTCATTATCATCGGTAAATTTATAAGCAGGGTAACCAATAAAAATTTGGGTCTGTTCACGATTAAACTCCATGAACACTTTTTTATTAAGTTGAGGCTTATATTTTTTTGCTTTGAGTTTAGTAACTTTTTTAAGTGGAACTGATTTTAAAAATGGACTAATGGTATGCATGAGTGACTCTAAATCGAGATCTCCACAATAAGTAAGTACCATCTCTTGGGTATTAATATTTTTTAAATGGGCCTTTTTTACTGTAGACGCTTTTAAGCTTTTAATCGATTTTTCATTTCCAAAGGTATTTAGACTATATGGGTGATTGGGAAACATCAGATTATTGACACTTTTAAAACAGAGTTTTACTGGATCCTCTTTTAAATTCTCAAGTGCCCGCATGATTAATTTTTTTTCGTGGGTAATAAATTTTTCAGGAAAGTCGGGGTTAAGTAGGGAGCCAAAAAAATGTTCGCTAAGTTTAGTAAAATGTTCACTCTGTCCATGCATAGAGATTCCGTATGCATTTTTACCCGTAAACCCATGAAGACTGGCCGAACAGTTTTCTAAATAGTGTTTAATGGTTTCATATTTAATAGAGCTATGCCCTTTTGTAAGATTACTACTAATGAGATGATAGAGCCCGTTACTAGCAAAAGTTTCCTTAGCGATGCCTCCTTTTAGATAGGCGTAAAATACAAATGTTGGAGTTAAGGTATTTTGACGATAAATGAGTTTTAACCCTTTTTGCAGTTCAATCACTTGAACTTTAGAATCAAATTTTGAATTTAATGTTGGATGGTTAGCTTTTTTTAAAGGATTAAGTTTAGCTTTAAAATTTTTTAATGTGGTAAAGAATTTATTAAGATCTTTTTCAATATTTATTTTTTTACTATTTTTAGGAATTTGTAATTCTAGTGAAAAGCTCTGTTTTAAAATTTCAATCAATGCTTCATTTACAGCACTAGTTGGCGTTTTTCTGATTCGTTCAATAAAGAGTTCATCGGCATAAATATTTCCGGTTTGTGCAAAACCTTGACCGAGCGAGAATGCATAAGATTCTAGCGACTCTTTTTCATAAATTTTTGAAGCTATATACTGATTTTTAATTTTTTCTACATCTGAATTATTAAACCCTTTTTGCGCAATGGTTTTTAACGTTATTAGAAATTCATTATAAACTTTATTTAAATTTTCTAGTGGACAAGCAATTTTAATAGAATGGAATCCACCGTCGACTAAAAACATGGTTGAAGCTGAAACACCATTTGCTAGAGTTGCATTTAAAACTAAGTTTTTATAGAGAATGGAGGTTTCGCCATGGCCTAAGCAATTCATGGCCAAATCTTCAGCTGGTGCTCGATCTTCACTCAAACTGGTTGCTTTTGTGAGTAGTGTAATCGTACACATTCTCACATCTTTTTCGTGAATGTGACAATAATCTTTATCTTTTAGAGTGAATTTTGAAAATTGAGAAGTTGGTCCTTTGGGAATTTGATATTGCTCAATGGTTTTAATTATTTCATCTTTATTTTCTGTTAAGTCTCCTGCTACCACAAATAGTGCATTAGAGAGATTATAAAAATTTTTTCTAAATTCCATCAATTGTTCACGACTAAAATTTTTAATTGATTGCTCGGTTCCTAAAATGGGGTGAGCATAGGTTCCATTGAAACAGACTTTTTGGATCTCAAAAAAATTGAACTGGTGAGGATTATCAATAGAGCGTCTAAACTCTTCGAAGACCACTTCTCGCTCTGGCAAAAGATCTTCATTTTTAAATTCTGGGTTTGATACCATGTCGAGGAGAATCGAGGTGGTGTTATTTAAATGGTTAATGGGAGTATTAATGTAGTAACAGGTGTAATCAAATGAGGTGAAGGCGTTAATTTCACCACCAATAGATTCCACATCTTTGGCTATTTTTGCACCTGGTCTAGTGTTGGTTCCTTTGAAAAACATATGCTCTAGAAAATGGGCGATTCCAAAATCTTTTTCGGCCTTTTCCATGGATGAACCTGCTCTGAACCAGATTTGAACGGTTGCTGCAGTTGCTCCGGGTGAATTGATAAAGAGTACTGGTAAACTATTTTTTAATACTGTTTGTTCAATTTTCATGTTAGATCCATTGGTTAATATGGCACATAGACAATTTACCTTAGTTTCCTCTCTATATCTACACTTTCCTTTCTGCTTACATCTCTGTAATTACTGTGATTTTTTTAGGAGTAAAGCGACTGCGGATCTTCCAAAAATTGGTGACTATTTTGATTATTTGAATGCGAGTGTTGAGGTTCAGCGTAAACTTTTGGATGAGCATGCGGTAAAAGTTGAACCGCTTACCACTTTTTATATTGGTGGCGGGACGCCGTCACTGTGGGGAGTGCGGGGACCACTTTTTCTTAAAGATTTTTTTCAGCGACAAGAGATAACTTTAGCTACGAAGGGGGAGTTTACTTTAGAGGTGAATCCTAAAGCGTGGGATGATGCTAGTATCAAGTCTTGGATGGATTTTGGCATTAATCGATTTTCTATTGGCGTTCAGAGCTTTAATCAGCATCTGATTAAATATTTGGATCGCTTTCATTCGATGGATGATGTGGTGGAGACCTTAAGTTATTTTCGCTATTTGAAAGCCAATTTTTCGGTTGATCTGATGCTGGGGATTCCTTACTCACAAGAGAATAAGCGCGATATTATTGGTGAATTAACAGAACTTTTAAAATATAACCCTTCTCACTTTTCGATCTATATTCTAACCACTAAATCAAATTATACTTATAACGATGCGATTCCCGATGAGGATTTTATTCAGCGTGAGTATCTGTTAGTTTCGGAATTTTTGCAGCAGCATGGATTTAACCATTACGAAGTTTCAAATTTCGCGAAACCTGGTTTTGAGTCTCACCATAATTTAAAATATTGGAAGTTAGAATCAGTACTCGCTTATGGGCCAAGTGCCACTGGTCTCATTTATAAAAATAGAGAGGAGGCGATTCGCTACAAGTGGGATTCGATTAAACCGCTTCCTCAATTAGAACTGTTACAGCACAAAGAGTTGATCTTGGAAGAGATCTATTTAAGTCTTCGTACGAATCAAGTATTGAATTTAAAACGCTTTAATCTGGATTTAAAACAGGTCGAACCCTTTTTTGATTATCTAGTGAAGAATGATTTTGGAAAACCTTCAGAACAATTAATTTTAAACTCTAAAGGTTTTCTAATGATGGATTCAGTTATGAATGAGCTCTTTAAGCTTAAAGAGCTCTGGTCATATAAATTAAACTAATGAACTTTCAATAATTTCTGCGATATCTAAAACTTTAACGTTTGATGCTTCAGGTTTTGCTTTAATACCGTCAGACACCATTGTGATACAGAATGGGCAGTTAGTTGCAATTGTGTTTGGTTTAGCTTCTAGTAACTGATTAGTTCTAGTGACATTCACTCTGTCACCCACGTGCTCTTCCATCCACATTTGGGCTCCACCGGCGCCACAACACATTGATTCGCTTTTTGATTTTTCGATATCAACAGAGGGTTTTCCGATAGCGTTTTCGATGACACTTCTTGGAGCATCGAACTCACCGTTATAGCGGCCTAAGTAACAAGCATCGTGTAGAGTTACTTGACCTAGGTCGGTATTTTTGGTTGGATCAACTTTAATTTTTCCGTCAGCAATTAAGTTTGTAATTAATTGTGAGTGGTGAATCACTTCATAGTTTCCACCAAATTGTGGGTATTCGTTTTTAATGGTGTTGAAACAGTGAGGACAACCTGTGATCACTTTTTTCACTTTATAGTTGTTGAAAAGCTCCACGTTACCTGTCGCCATCGTTTGGTAAAGATATTCGTTACCACTTCTACGAGCTGAATCTCCTGTACAAGTTTCCTGTTCCCCTAAAATGGCAAAATCAACTTTAGCGTGGTTTAAAACGTTAACGAGTGCGCGGGAGATTTTTTTATTTCTCTCATCGAAAGATCCAGCGCAACCTACCCAGTATAAGTACTCAACGTCTTCTGGTTTATCCAGTTTGCCCATGATTTTTACATCTAGACCTTTGGCCCAGTCTGCACGTTGGTGAGCACCCACACCCCAAGGGTTAGAGTTGTTTTCCATATTTTTGTATGTGTTTTGTAATTCAGTTGGGAATTTTGATTCAGAGAGAACGTAAGCACGTCGCATATCGATGATAGCATCAACGTGGTTGTTACCAACCGGACACTGATCCACGCACGCGTAACAAGTTGTACATGCCCACACTTCTTCATAGGAAATAACTGAATCGATAACTCGAGTATCAGCGCCTTCGGTTCCCGCCATTACTGCTGGCATCTTATCAATGAGTGAGTGTTTAATATCCATCATGATTTTTTTAGGGTCGAGGTTTTCCCGTGTTGTTAGCGGGACACACTAAAGTACAACGTCCGCACTCAATACAAGAAACACCATCGGGTAGGTTTTTCAACCAAAGTCGGCTATATTAGTCGCACCAAAAGCGGTGATATTTTCATCTTCTAAATTCATTTTTAGAGAGCGACCTTTGGGGCACTTTAATCCAGAAGAAATTGAATGGAGCAAAGATTAAGTGGCTATGTTTTGATTTTGGAACCACGATCATGAACACAAAAACTGCGAGAATATGGACCCACCAGAAAGAAAGCTTGAGCGAAGTTGCGGCCTTCTGCAGACGGATAAATGGCACTAGAGTGCGAGCAATAGAACTTGTAGCTGCATAGTAGTGTTCAGGGTTCATAACCGGCAAGAGCAGCGTTTGAAAGTAGTGTTGCAAACATTAAAGTAGCAATTAATGAGAGAATAAGTGCTGATTGACCAGAAGGTCGATCTAGTTCGCGAGCTTTATAAATCCAGCGACGATAAGCAAAACCAGCAAGACCAACTAAAACGATAATTGAAACATAATCAAGACCAGTTAAGTACCAAGTTCCAAACGGAAATTTATCATCAATTGGAAGTAAGTGAAAAAGGTAAGGGTTATCTAACCACCATCCGATCGTTCCAGCTACAATTTGGCTAGTTGTATGGAGACCAAAGTAGATGAATCCGTAGAAAATAAAGAGAGTGTAAAATTCCACGTAGTGGCGTTTAAAAAAGTTTCTTTTGTAAAATTACGTTAGTTATAAAACTTTTAATTTTAAGTCTAGATCTTTGGAGATTTCAACTTTTTGACCTTTGAAAACCATTTTTTAGGCGGAGGATGACATCGTTAACAAAACTGTACATAACGGCGCCAAAAAGAACGAGAAAGATAACATGAAAAATTACATTGTTCATAGAATGGTTTACTCTAATTTAGTGTCCGTGTAAGATACCAATTTATTATAACATTATCAATTTCAAAATGAGAACAAAACTTTGCGTCACGTCGTCTAAGCTTTTAAGAGATTTACTACTGACGCAAGATCGTTGAGTTCTAAATCAATTTTGGCCTTAGTGATTAGTGATTTTAGCGAAACTTTTTTTGCTGCAACTTCGCTCTCACCTAAAATGGCAATTAAGTTTGCACCGCGATTTTCGGCCAAAGTAAAAGCTTTGTTAGGTTTTAGTGGTAAAGGGTGAAAAACTACCTGTAAATTGTGATTTGGTATTTCTCGTAGTTTTTGAGCAACATCAAAAGCAAAATCGGCACAATTTTCACCTAAATAGGTGATGAAAATATCAGGATTTTGTTTGGAAAAGTCAGGTAAAAAGTTTGTGTGTTTTGAGAAAGTCAGTTAATGTGACGTCTCCCAGTCCAAAGCCTACGCCGGTTAATGGTGGCTCATTGAAAATTTGCAGAAGATTAGCATAAGAGCCACCGCCACAAATAGCGCGGCGGTTTTCTGGATTTTTATCGAAAACTTCAAACACTACACCTGTATAATAATCTAATCCGCACAATTGTTGGGTCATAAACTAAGTAATCAATTAAATTTAAGTTATGCATCTTTTGAATAAAAGGAGTTAACGGATTTTCAAAGCTATTTTGGGTTAAGAAGATTTCTAGTTCACTAAAACTCTTTAAATGTAAATATTGATAGAAGGTCTCATACTTATTTTTGGCAAGATCCGTTTTATTTAACATCTCTTCCAGTGCCTCTTTAGAAACCTTTTTCGATTTATCGACTATCTTATAAAGCTTGTAACTTAAATCATCTGAACATTCGAGAAGATTTTTGAATACGAAGTCGACTATTTTACGGTTATTAATAAGCACTTCAAAGTGATTTTGGTTGGCCTTTAGACTCTTAAGCAATGAGATAATAATTTGGATGATCTCGATTTCTCCAAAAGTGTCGGGAGCGCCAAAAATATCACAGTTGAACTGCCAGTGTTCACGCAGACGCCCCTTTTGAGGCTGTTCATATCGCATTAAGTTTGGAATAGCGTAATAGCGAATGGGTTTAGGGGTCTCTTGATGAATTTGCGCTACCATGCGGGCCAGTGTAGGAGTCATCTCAGGTCTAATGGCCACATGGCGTTTTCCTCTATCTATAAAATCATAGATTTGATCATTAATTAACTCTTCACCCGATTTTGCTTTATAGAGTTCAACTTCTTCAAGTAGTGGTCCATCGTAAGGTTCATAACCAAATTTTTCTGCGGCAATCCGCATTTTTTCAAAAAGATAGTTAAGGACGCGTTTATCTTTAGGAAAAAAATCACGTGAGCCTTTATAGGGATTTTTATTTAAATTCATTGATCATTCCTTTGCTGGGTCTGTTTCGCCATTTTCTGTAGCTGGCATCCAATCATAATTTTTATCTTCCATCTTACGCAAAATACTTGAATCGATATCGATAATGGGTTCCTCTTCTGGCACCCAGCTTGTTTTGGGATTGGTCGGAGTCGCTTTTATAGGTTCTTCGATTGGTTCTGAAAGGGCCTTAATAGCCTCACTCTCGTCACTTTTTGAGGAAGCGGGCAAACTCTTTTTTACTGTACTATTTTTTAGAGCCAGGTTAAAAAGAAGTTCCAGCGTATTGTTGCTTTTAGCAATTGTTTGCCCTTTAAGTTCTGAAAAATTGACCAAAAGCGAACTGACCGTATCAATATTTTGAATAATTGTAAGAATAAGTGGTTTTAATTCTAGATTAAACTCCTCTAAAGATTTTTGATTAAATAGAGTAGGATAGAAGAGAAGATTAGTTAACCGCTCTTTTAATTGAGGATTGGCCGTTTTAAGAAAAGATTCTAATTCAGCTTTATTTAACATCGTATCAATATCAATAATTAGTGCTTCTAACATCCATGCTAGAAAAGGGGCTAGATTCTTTTTACTTGTTTGGAGTCTGTTTTTGATTTCAATGAGATTTTGATTAGTTAGTAAATTGGTACTTGTTTCAGTTTGGTCTAAAATTTTCTTATAGATCTCATTTTTAATTAAGAGCATTGCCGCTTCATCATTTAAGCTTGAAAGATTAAGGTCAATGGAAACAATTTGCTTTTTCAGAGTTTGAATTTCATCTTCATTAAAAGTGGCTTCACTTGAGTCATTTAATACTCCCGGATTACCAACGCTTTCAATTAATAATTGTAATTCGGTTGGGATGGTTGCCGCGAGCAGATTAAAGGTCATAAAAAAAAGAATAAGTGTTATTTTCATGGTTCAACCTCTTCCTTTTTTTTCTCTTCAGGTTGTTGTTTAAGTGAATCTTGTCGAAGTGTATTGTCGCCACGGATGATATAATATTTTCCACGCCAAGATAAAAATAGATTTCCATCCATTGATACCATTTGATTTGCATAATCAAGTTTAGTGAGTATTTCAATTTTTTTGTCTTTTAAATCTAATGAGGCTATTTCTGATTCAAAAGTGGAGAATTTTTTAAAATCACTAGTAGCTTTTACAAAATAGAGAAAATTATCTTCTAAATCACATACCATGTTACCAATGTCAGCTAATTTAGAGTCATAGAGCAATTTCAAATTTTTATCTGAAATTTCTCCTGTAGTACTTAAACTATGAATGGAGGATTGTTTAAGTGTATCACTTAAAGGAAATTTACCAACATAGATCATATTGTTCTTTAGGCAAAGTTCAATTTTGATGCCATTTTGGCTGGTTTTATGAATGATATCAATTTTTTTACTATTTCGTTCATACTGTAAAATAGCCGAATAACCCTCTTCATTTAAATCTGTGTAGAGAACAAAATTTAAATTGTACATTTCGACTTCAGGAATAAAGTAGGGGTTGATTTTATTTTGTAATTTTATGGAAAAGGTAAGGTTTTTAATTTGAAGTGAATTAAAAACGAGTATTCGTTCTAGTGGTTTATAATAAGAGATCCAAGTGTCTTGTAAATGGAGTTTAGCGTTTGTTCCAGTTCCAATTTGGGTTAGATTACTACCATCAAAATCGATAACTGAAATAGTATTGTTATTTAACAAGCTATTATTTTGATGATAATTATTAATAGTTTCAATAATAATTTTTTTTCTAAAAATGGAACTTCTAAGTAAATGAAAACTAGTTTTAGTTCCTTTTAAGATATCTTTAGTACTAAAATTACTGGCCAGAACTAGATCGCCGGTAGCCTCTTGGTAATAGACATATTTTCCATCTTTGGAGATAAATTTAATTTTTTCAATATTCTGCTTAGTAAAAAGTTCCGGCAGATCGTTAAGCGCGAAGAGGT
The DNA here is from genome assembly GCA_046328975.1 of Bacteriovoracaceae bacterium. Lineage (GTDB taxonomy): Bacteria > Bdellovibrionota > Bacteriovoracia > Bacteriovoracales > Bacteriovoracaceae > JAXLVO01. The sequence goes on from JAXLVO010000024.1 coordinate 9,898, forward strand.
TAAGTGTCCAAAATAGAATAATGAACTTAATATAGACCATAAAGATTCCACGCTTTTAAAGGGATGAACAGTTTGATAGTTTCTAATTGAACTAAGCATTAGATTCCAGTTTATAATTCGCGGGGACTGAACATCATCGATGCCAGTTCTCACAATAAGATAGATTTTTTGATCTAAGGTAAATTCGCCATCAACAATAAAGGAGAGTGGTGAGCATTGATTAAGGGAAGTGCGTTTAAAAAAATTGGGGTAGATATCTTCAGAACAGCCCACACCCATAATAATTCCCATTTTGTGATCTTTAAAAAAAGATTTCATTTGTGTCATGTTAAAAATAAGTTTTTTAGTTTTCTTGAGGGCTTCACTTACAATGTTGAGAAAAGAAAATTTTTCAGTTTTATAATTGTTTGGAAAAAGATCAATAGCGACTTTACCTTCATATTCAGTATTTTTGAGCTCTCTTTCATTGTAAATCACTTTTTTAGGGCAATTTGTAGCAGTACAATTAAAAGAGTCATAAATGAGAAAGCAACCATTTCGGTATTGCAGTTTAGCAGGATTATACTCTTTATCACTCACTACTGTACAAATGCGTTTTTCATCAGCACCAATAGTTTTTGCCAGAATTTTTGCAGTAACTACACCTTCGGAGTATTGGTTGCCATTATAGTTATTTAAAAAAATAGGAAAACAGGTATTACGTTTTTCAATTTTATCAGGATAGCAGAGTGTGAGTCCCCACCCTAAACTATTTCCATTATCTAAATTAAGTGAAGCAAATAAACTTTGAGGGGCATTGGCACAATTTTCTGGTTGAATAGGGACACTCTTATCTTGTAAATGGGAGATTATTCGACTACCGGTAACGACTCCTTCATTAAGAATTTTCCCGGGACAATCATGATAGTCAGCTTTTAAGTGAGACTGATTAAGTGCCATTGAAATATTATCGCAACTAGGTTTTGGAACTAAGGAAGGGAAGAGGGATGCTCCACTATACTGGCAATAAAGGGGTTCGTTTTCCAGCTTTAAGTCACAAGCCATCAAATCGTTTTGGCTTAAAAGCGTTGTCTTTTTCAAAAGTGCACGACAATTGGCTTCAAAATAGCTAACAGGCTTTTCCCCACTAATAATTTTTTGCCAAAAAGAGTTACTAGTATATTTGTCACAAAACTTCTCAGGAGATTCTAAATTCTCACAAAGTCGATTAATATATTGATACTGAAAAGGCGTTAACTTCTGCTTTAAGTTTGTGGCATATTCAAGTTTAGCTTCACTATCACGTGGAACCGGTTTGGTTTTATTTTGAAGGTTTCGAGCTTCAATAAAAGTTTCATGCATTTTGCAAAGAAAAATGAGATTAGGATTTTTTTTCCAACTCTCAACAATTGGCTCACAGTCAGTAGCTTTTTGAGGTATTTTATAGTCAAGATTTTTAATGGTATTTAAAAACTCTTTTTTAGTATAAAGCGAGTCAATCTCTTTATTTTGAATACACTTATAAGAGTAGATAATATCCAGAAAATCACTAGTGGGAATAATAGCAGACTCAATTTTATTTTTACTGCTAGTATGTCGAATAATGACATTTTGAACCGGTCCATTACTGTTTTTTAATAAGCCATTTTCCATAAGCAGGTAGAAAAAACATTCATCATTTTTTGCCAATTTTAAATATTTTTGCTGACTAAACATTAAAAGAGAGGTGAGAAATTGTGAATCAAGTTGAACTGATTTTTTGTTAGTTATCCCATCTAGGACTTTAGGATTACTCAACGTTTTTTGAGAGAGTGTTTTTATTTTAGTTTCACTTACTTCTTGCACTTTTTCGAGCGACTGCAAAACCCCTGGGATTGCTTCAGAAAAAAGCGAATCACAAAAAGTGATAAGGTTTAAAAAAATTAGAAGATAGTTTTTCATCAACTTAAGCTGCTCTTTCGCACTTTGCTAGTTTACTCTTACAAGCTTCTTGAACCATTAGGTGAATCTTGCTATTCTTCTTCCATGCTAACAAATATTTCATACTTTCTCACTATTCTTTTACTGATTTGGATTCTGATTCTACTTTTTAGACAATTTATCTATCCATTGAAACAGTTTAAAAATGTGTTAATTGCGGCGATCTATATTTATATGGGACTTATGCTTTATTTTATTGCATTGGAGTATCCCGAGTTTAAGTTACCCGAAAAACCACTACTACTCTTTTTTATGGGAAGTCTCTTGGCCTTAGTGGGGCTTTCACTGCTAAAGAACAAAAGTTATCCGCAGCAAGCGCGAGTTTGGCTTAAAACTCCCATTCTATTTTTTATGGTTGGTTATCTTATGGCAAGATCTAATTATTATAACGAAATTTCTCTGTTAACAGCACTACTTTATCTTGCGCTTTTTCTACTTTTAATTAAAAACCGTGCGCTTTTACGTTTGCCGCTTAGAAGTTTTATCTTCTTCACCTTTTTTCTGGTGATCTATGGGGGCGTTGATGTGCCCCTTGTTAAATTTGTCTCTATGCCTTTTGGGCTCTATTATCTCTATCAATTTACCAACCATTTTTTAATTAAATACTATTTTGAACAAAAGATTCACCATGTTTAAACTTCATTTACTTCTACTGGTTTTTTTCTTGGGTTGTGCTAAAACCGGAATTCTTAACTTCAAAGAGTTTCATTATGCAGCATTCCCCAAACGGGTAGTTTGGATTCAAGTTCCAGGCTTTTTAGAGGAGCATATTAGTTTTCAAAAAGTAATCAATGTAAATAATCTTGCTAAAAACTCTTTTGAAGAAGCAAACTGTATGGGCAAAATGTGGAATTACAATCTATTCAAACTTAGACCTACTGCTTTTGAAGGAAGTTTGGCCCAATTAGTTGGGAAAAAAAATATAAGTAATACTTGTATAGACACAAAACAGACGCCTATTTGGAAATTTCTTCAAAAGAGTGGTTATAAAGCGGCCATTTTAGAGCAGGTTTTTGATAAAAAAGATTCATTGCTTAAATTACAAGAGTGTCCACTGGAAGCCAATGAGCAGAACTTTTTACATAACACTATTTTCTGGTCGATGAGTGACCCCAAAAGTAGTCAGAGTCTAAAATTTCACAGACAAGAGAGTCAAAACTATGAAGATAATCAGGTCTATTTTGATAAATCTTGTCAAAATGGCCACTGCTTTTCAGATATTAATTCTAACGCAATCTATACTTTTAAAGATTTTGCTCGAAAAAATCCCTTCTATGTTTATATCATAAGAGACTTTGGGTTATCCGAATCAATTAAGGGTAAAAAAGTAGATCAAATACGTGAGAAAATTTTAGAGTTAGACAAACTCTTTCATTTTTTTATTGAAAAGGCAAAAGAGGATAAAGAGTTACTTATTTTACTCTCAAGTACCGCTGGTATGAATTTAGAGTTTCCAACTGATGGTAAAGATTGGATAAACTTTGAAACTAAAGGGGAGAATCTGCTGTTTAAAAATAGTAGTCTGTTGAATCCAGTTTTCTCATTTGGTGCTAGAGCAGAAAACTTTTGCGGACTTTTTGAAGAAGCTGAACTCATGCCAAGGATTCTATTTAATTCCAGAAAAGATATGCCTGAAAATGTAAATTGAGTGACACATGCTATATGTTGTAACTTATAATCATCATTTCAATCTCTATGGTCTAGATTTTTTAAAAAATAGTCTAGCTACTACTGTAGTTGCTCCAAGCCCAAGTGTGGCCGATATGTTAAGGGAAGCACTCCCGCTTAAAGACCAAACTGTAACTGAAACTATTGCCCATTTTATTAAAGGTGTTTTTAGTAAAGAGGATCAAGAACGCTTTTTATCAAAATCTAAATTTTATATTTTTTTAAGTTTAATTTGGAAAAAGCTAGGTCTTGAACCTAAATATAATGAATTTGATAATCTCTTTAACCTTTTTACTGAACTTCGAAGTTATACTTTAGATTTTAATCTAATTTCAGATATTTTTAGTGATGAAGAGTTACCACATAAAGATCTGCTTGCGACTTTTTGGCAATTTACTGAAGATGCTAAAATTATTGATGAACAAAAAGCTTATCAACTGTTTATCGATCAAGATTTAAGTTCGATTCAAAATAAAAACATTATTTTTTGGGGATTTAAACATTTTTCAGGGCTTCAGATTGATCTACTTAAACATCTTGCAACTGTTTGTGATATTTATATTCCTATTCCTAAAGCTATTTATAGTGGTCCTAAGAATCAAATTGATTGGCCAGAATGGATTATGCTGGGACATACATTAATTGATATTGGTGATGAGTTGCATCTGCATAGTCAAACTCAAATTATTACTTATTCAAAAAATAGGTTAAACCAGTCTTTACTAAAAATTCCACAAGCAGATATTTTTGTGGTGAGTGACGATTTTACACTTTTAAATAGTGTTGAGATTCCTTGGATGAAGCTCATGTTTAAATCTAATATAGAAATTTTTCGAGAAGATCAAGAAGAACTATTTCGTGAATTTTATAATTATATCGAAAGAAATGAACCAATTAATTTTGAGGCTCTAATCCAAGCTGCGGTTAAAAAACAGAGTTTTAAAAAAATAAAAATACTTAGTCTCTGTTTAGAATTGATTAATGTTTATACAAAACATGGGGAAAATAAGCTAACATCTTTTGATTTAAAAGTACTTCGATACTGTATTGATTTAGATCTTCCTCGAAACTTTATTATTCCACTCAGTGCTGAAAGAGAACGTGTGATTAAAACTAAAGAGGATTTTAATTTTTGTGAAAAACAACAAAATAAGATTATTCTCTTTTTTGAAGATATGAATAGTTCAAAAAACCATAATGCTTTATCCGATATCCAAAAAAAAATGAAAAATATTTCTCCTATTCGCAATCATAAACTTGATTTTCTATTTTTTAAACACTCGCTTTATGACTTAACCTCTGAAGGAAAGAATTTTCTTTTAATTCCTGAAGATTTTTTAGAAAACAATTTCGATTACAGTGAAGTTTTACAAGCTATTGCTCAAAATAATATAAATGATAAAATTGAAAGTTTACAAAAAGATAAATTAGATGTTTTAACTGTTAATCAGCCGTTAGAAATTAAAGCTAATAAGAAAATATCCTATACCTATTTACAGACTTTTTTAGAGTGTCCTAGAAAATTTTACTATCGTTATATTGATCGTTTAGATTTAAAATTGGAACTTTCAATTGAACTTGCACCACATGAAATAGGAAAATTAGAACATGAAATTATTGGTACATATATTAAAAATGGAGAAAAAACATATAAGCAAGACGTCCATTTAAAAATCATCGAAACAATTCTTAATAATTTTAAAATTCAATCGGATAAAAATATTGATCCACTTAACAATCAATTCTATATACTGGAGTTAATAGAGAATACTAAAGAGGTAATTATATTTTTACTATCGTTAGCACTTGAGATTAAATTTGAAGAACCGATTCAGCAAAATGGTTATACTGGATCCATCGATGCTTTATTTGAAACTGGGATTATTGATTTCAAACGTTCTGAGTTTAGTATCCCCAATAAAAAAGAGATACTAGAGTTTGGGGCAATTCAACTTCCTTTCTATTTAGCTCATTGCAATCAAGACATATCTGTTATTGGTTACTTAAACATTGAAAATATTAGTGATTCTCTTTTTTTTGTAGCAGAAAATGCCGATGAAATAATTAAAAACAATTTAAATAAATTTAATATTAAAACATATCCTCTCGATTTTCATGAATTTAAAATTAAATATAGTGATTTTGAAAAAAGTTTAATAGAGAGAATTCAGCAAGAAAAAAAATTTATACCTAATCCCAAAAATCCCGATGCTTGCCGCTATTGTGATTTAAAAGCAGTCTGTTATGCAAAAGCCTGATTTAGTTTACAATTCAGAGCAAGAGGTAGCGATCTTCCATGAAGGGAGTGTATTATTAGACGCTGGAGCCGGGGCAGGTAAAACTTTTGTTATAGTGGAACATTTAATTTATTTATTTAGAAAAATAATTAAATCCTATCGGGTTGACCCTAAACTTGACTTTGACTTCTTGGTAAGTGACAAACTTTCATCAATTGTAGTAATGACTTTTACTATAAAAGCAACGCGAGAAATTTCAGTTAGAATTAAAAAACGAATACATAAAGAAGTTGAAGTTGCAAATACTGACAAAAATCTATGGCAAATAATTGAAAATAATATAGCAAGTCTTAAAATTAATACTATTCACGGTATTTGTCTGACTGTTTTAAAAGAGTTTGGCCATTATAATTTTAAAATTGAATCTCAATTGGTTTTAAATGATAAAGTTAATCGATTAATTGATCAATGGTATGTAGAGCGGCCAGATTATGTCGATAAATTTAGCTATTTAAATTACGCCATTATCAAAAGTATTGTAACAACTATTTTTAATGATCCTGACTTACGTACTAATTTTAGTAAGGTTTCAACTAAACCGGTAACCTTTGATTTAATACTTAAACGTTTAATTAAAATTTTAAATTTTAAATATCTTTTCTCAACTATACCGAATTTGGATAATTATTCTAGTTTTCAAAAAACTAAATGGTATCAATTAATTTTAGAATTTCAAAAAACACAAGATCCCTTTACTTTTTGTTTAAATATTTCACGACTTCCTCCTGTTAGTAAAACAGATAGTGAATTAAGTGAGATTGTGAGTTTTTTTGAAGAGTTTAAAATATTCAGGGATCATTGTCGTAATTTAAATGAAATAAAAATCAATTTTGATTCAACTCAAAAAGAGTATGAGCGCTTAAAAAGTATCGTTTTAAGTATCTATCAATACGTAGAAGCAAACTATTTAGTGAATGATGGAATTAGTTTTTCGGATTTAGAGTACTATGCGCTTAAATTACTCAATGATAAGACGATTTTAGAGAAAGTTGTAGAGAAATATAGTTATTTTATTGTAGATGAGTTTCAGGATACATCTCAAATTCAATTTTCTATTTTGAAAAAACTTATTAATAATGATTTTAAAAAACTTTTTTGTGTGGGTGATCTTAAACAGGCAATCTACGGGTTTAGAGGTGGTGAAATTGATGTTTTTAATGAGTGCGCAAGCCTTATAACTCATCAATATAAATTGCTCAATAATTACCGATCTGATTTTGATATTGTAAACTTTAACAATGCTTTTTTTGAGACAGTTTTTCAACATAAAAATATTAATAGAGAATTGATTCAGTTCACCCCCCAGCAAACAGTTCAAATAGAGAGCAATATTAAAGATTCTGTTTTTAAAATTATTCCCAAAAACAGTGAGACTATTGAAAGTACAGATATAGACTTAGACGAAGTTGAAGCTACGCTTATTTTTAATTATCTCAGAGAAGCTAATTTAAATAACGTAGCAATTTTATATAAAGTTTTATCACCTTCTCATCATCTCATAGAAAAACTGTTTAAATCTTCACTTTTAAGTTCTATTCAGATTAAAATTCCATTAAGTGAAGATTGGATAGTGGGTATTTTTAAATTACTCTTGACATATAAATTAGCTGAAAGCAAGAGAGCTTTTCATCAATTTATGCTTGATAAGTATTTACAGCTCTTTAATATAAAATTCTCACATGATCGTTTATTTGAACTACTAGAAAAATTCAATAAAGATGTACACTATCTAAGTGTCTTTAATGCATTTTTACTATTTATTAAAAGCTTAAATATCTCTTTTTCAACTTTTAAGTCGAGTTTTTCTCAGTTAGAAAATATTTGTTTAATGGCAGTTAATAGGATTGAAAAAATTTTAAAAATACTTGAGAGTAACTTGGATTTTAGTTCTAGTTATGAATTAGAACTTAATGGAGGTAAAGTTATCTATTTAATGACTACTCATGCTTCCAAAGGTCTAGAGTTTGAACATGTCTTAGTAGCTGGAATCTACTCGAATTTTCGAGGTAAATATAGTTCAGTTTATATTGGAGAAAATTTAGAAGCAGTAACTTATAAATCAGAAATTCTTAAAAATGAGACTGTTAAAACTCCATTAAAGTATTTAGATGAATTAGTGGAGAAATTAAAAGATAAATCAGAAGCAGATCGACTCCTTTATGTTGCCTGTACACGCGCTAAAAAGAGTCTAGGTTGGGTTCAACTGACTTTTTTACAAAGTGAAAAATTAAATCAGAATGCATGGGCCCACCATTTTTGGAGTTGGGACATTGAACAATCTTTTGCCAGTAAAGAGATAGCGGTTGATTTAACACTTTGTAATAAAGAGAGTGTATCCAAAGTTCCAATCCTTCACATAGATAATTTTACAGTGATTAAAGCAAATGATCAAATGGACTTTCTAGTTTTACCTGAATTGTCTGTTACTAAACTTGCTACCATTGTTCATTGTTCAAGAAAATTTTATCTAAGAAATATCTGTAAAATAGCAGAGAGTGATTTAGCTAATCTTAATTTAATGGGACAGGTGACAAATTTATCTGATAACGGTGAAATAACAAATTCTAGTGATCGAGGAACTCATATTCACTACTTAATTGAAAATTATATTAAATTTAAAAAACCACTAATTGATGAAAACTTAATATATTTAAAAAATGAAATTGATCAATATCTTGACCGTAATTTTGAACTTTTTAGTGAACTAACTATTAAATTCAAGCTTTTTAATTATATGATTACAGGAATAATTGATCTATTAATTACTAATGAAAAGTTGAATGAAATACTTATTATCGATTTTAAAACTGGAATTCGTAAAAAAGAGAATGAAGAGCTCTATTGGTTTCAATTAACCGCTTATGCCTATGGGCTTTTTGAATTAAACAAACTAAAAAACTCAGATAAAGTTAAAATTCAAATTATCTACCTTGATGAAAAACAAAAGGTTGAGCGTGTTTTATCTTTCATGGATGCAAAAAATTATCTTTTTTCTTATTGGGTTAAACTTAACTCTTTTGATCGGCCTAATTTGAATCATTGTTCAAACTGCGAATATAATAAAATTTGTCAAATATAAATATAAATCGTCAAAATTTACTTGAGTTGCAGCCTAGATGAATCATGTTAGAATATTATCTATACTACAGCGTTATTAGCTGATCAAGTATTCTATTGGAGGCCCGTTTGAAAACAGTCTGCTTAATCTTTATTTTTATTCAATTTCTCATACTCGACACACGAATTTACGCGAGTGAAACTTCAACTTATGAGTTTAAATGGTTAGATGCAGATAAAGAGGTCTATGTTCTACAAAATAGAAAATTTAGAAAAAAACAGAGTCTTTATTTAAATGCTGGTGGCGGTATTACTGCCTCAGGTGCCTTTGTAGACGGTCAAAATGCACAAGCACGAATTGGATTCTTCTTTTTAGAAGAGTGGGGAATTGAAGCAGTTTATTCAAAAAATTTCGGTCAAGAAAATGTGACAGCGAAATCAGTTCGAAATTCCAAAGGTACAGGCTCGATTCCATTTAGAAGAATAGCCGATAGTTATTACGGCGGGATGATCATGTGGTCACCTTTTTATGCTAAAATTAATACCTTTAACAAGATTTTCTATTTCGATTGGTTATTTGGAGCGGGTTACGCTCTTTTTAATGAAAAAAATAATCGTGATGAACTTGATACCTCTGGTGCTAGTAATAAAACTATTAGTGAATCACATAATGCTTTTATGTGGGATATAGGTTGGAAGTTTTATTTTACAGAACATTTGAGCACTCGTTTTGATGTGACCACTTTGCATTATAGTGCAAAACGTGGCGTAAGTAATACTTCAGCCACCACTTTTTACGCTCATTACGATTTAGCATTATCTTTAGGGTTTACATTTTAAAAGTAGGGTAGAATATCATGAAACTATTTATTGTATTATCGTTGCTCTCTTTAAATCTTTTTGCCTTTGATGAACTTGATCTAAATCCAAATGCTGATAAAAGTGTCAGTAAATATCGAAAAATTATTAATAACTTTATGGACTTAAATCTCTATTACCCAGCCATTCCTTTAATTAAAGAATACTTTGTACTTAATAAAGGAAATGCTGTTCATGAAGATGTAGAAAGAGCAATCGAAAAAGTGATAACCAATATTGGGGTTAAGCAGTTTGAATTTTTACCAGAAGAGATTCTAAAGGCTTCTCGTTCAGAAGTGGTCAAATATGTTTTGGCCAAAAAATATTTTAAAAGAGGAGAATATGATAGGGCGATACAAGAGACAACCTTAATCCCATCGTCACACTATATTTCTCCATTTGCACTAAATATTGCGGCTAGCGCTTATTCGATTCTGGGAAGATCTAAAGAAGCCATCACAACTTTTGGTACTTGTGTAGAACGCTCTAGAAATAGTTATTCTAAAATGAAAGATGAGAATCAAAGAACGCAACTTGAAATTAATCAGGACTATTGTCAGATTGGAATAGCTCGAACTCATTTTGCTGAAAAGAATTTTGAAGAAGCTGAAATGAAATATCTTGATATTCCTAAAAGTTCTTATATATGGCCAGAAACACTGTTTGAAGAAGCTTGGAATAGTTTCTATTTAAAAAACTTCAATAGAACTTTAGGTAAATTGGTAACCTATAAAGCTCCAGTTTTTGATTATGTTTTTAATCCTGAAATTGATATTTTAAATACGCTTACCTATATGGAACTCTGCCTGTGGTCAGATGTAAAACGCTCGGTGGATAATTTTTATGAACAATATGAGAAACCATCAGAGTATGTTGCAAAGTTTATTGCTGACGCAAAAGAGAACTACCAACTCTATTTTAAACTGGCCATTGATCGAAGAACCAAAGAGGTTGAAGGTAATGAACTTTTCAATAAAATATTAAAATCAATTATTCGTGACCCTACCTTTAATGAGATGGTTGATGCCTATTTTCTAGGGGAAAAAGAGTATGCAACTATTTCTGGTTGGAAAACATCTCGTTTAAAAGAGTTTGCGACTGAGAATTTACGTGAGTCTTTAAAACTTCAACGCGATCTGATTGGAAGTTATGTGAAACGCAATATGAGTTTAAAATTTAGTCAATTAGATAATGCTTTTTCACAAATGAGTTATATTAAATTAGAAGTGCTATCAAGAAGAAAAAATGAGATCTATTCATTTCAAGCTGATCCTACTATTAAACGAGGTGATGTTCAGTATCTAAAACGCAATGAAAAACAGTATTTTTGGACATTTAATGGTGAATTTTGGGCCGACGAAATTGGTGACTATGTGTTTGCACTTAAGTCGGAGTGTGTGAAATGAAAAAAAATTTAAGTAGAGTTGCAGTTACCTGTATTATGTTAACCAGCTTTAATCTTTTTGCTGATAAGAGTGTAAGTTTAAAGCGAAATGAACTGATTGATCTTATTAATGAAGAGGTGAGAGAGGTTAGTCGTTTAAGTAAGCAGAAACAGGGCAATGATGCCAAACTCCTTCTAAGAATGGCCGAACTCTATCTGGAAAAGGCCAGACTTATTCGAGAGGAAGAGAATGAAAAATATTTAAGTTTAGATCCTAAAATTCGAACTAAACAGCCAAAAGCTACCTATTTTAGTGAGTCTAATAAAAACTTTTTATATGCTCAAAAAGTGAGTGAGGATATTGTTAAAGATTTTCCTAATTTCAAAATGAAAGGCGATGCTTACTATATTTTAGCGTTTAATGCTAAAGAGTTTAACCAACCAGATAAGGCCAAAAAATATTTTGAAGCGGCCATTAAATCCTCTGCTAGTGATAAAAATACTCAGCGTAGAGCTAAAATAGCTTTAGGCGAAATCTATTATAATGATGGAAGTTTTAGTAAAGCTCAAAGTTTGTATGAAGAGGCACTCAACGGTGAAAAAGATCGCTGGTGGACCAAAGATGCACTTAACCTGGCTTGGTGCTATAACCGGTTGAAAGAGAATCAGAAAGCAATTGATCTTATGTTAAAAATCCATCAACTTAGTCAGTCGAGTAATTATATTAATATGACTAGTACGGTTGAGCGTGATATCGGAATTTTTTATGTAGACGCTGGTCAAACTAATGAGGCTGTAGATTTCTACAAAAAAAGAGGAGTTAAACCTACTAGACGAATGATTTCACTAGGAAAATATTTGATTGATAAAGGTGAATTTACTAAAGCTAAACTTTTATTAAGTGAAGCTAGTAAATTTGCTAGTGATAATGATGAAAAAGTAGAAGCTAATTTAACCTTAATGGCTCTTGATGAAAAATTTGGTCAATATGATAACTTTCATAATTCAGCTAAACAGATTTATGAACTTAATAAATCAGCTCAACTCTCAGAAGCTGATCTAGAGCTTTATAAATTTAATATTCAAAAAAGAGCTGCCGTACTTCAAAAACAGATAGGGGATAGAGCTGGTGGATCACTTTCTGAGGATAAAGTAAAAAAAGGAAATGAAGCAGCTTTCTATTTTGGAGTTTTAGCCGACTTTTCACCTGATAAAAAATATGAGTACTACTATTATCAAGGTGAAACCTATTTTGCAGTTGGAAACTATTCGGCGGCCCTACAAGCTTATAGGCAGTCTAACAAAAGTGCATTAGAGGCCAAAAATGCAAAATTTGCTAAACTATCATCAGAATCAATGTTGGCCACATTAGGCAAGAATGATATAAGTAAAAAAGATCAAGATGAGAATACTATTTACGCCTATCTCTCATACCTCAATACCGATAAAAAATCAGAAAAAGCTCATACAATTTATCAAAGACTTTTTAATAATTACATGGCCAAAAACGATATTCAAAATGCAGAAAAAACGCTGATATCTTTTAAAGATAATTTCCCCGATGATCAAAAAACTACAGAAGCAATGTTAGCAGAAATTATGGAATATCATCATAAAAACAAGAATGAAACGGAGATTAAAAACTGGATTAAACGAATTAATAATAAAGAATTTTTAATCAGCAAAAAGTATGCTGATAAATTAAAAGCTTTAGCGCTTAATATGCAGTTTGAAAGTGTAGAAAAGGCCAATACAAGTGGAAATAAAAAAGAGGCACTCGAAGGTTATTTACGTATTTACCATAATGAGCAGAGTACAGATGTCGCTAAAAAAAATGCGGCATATAATATAGCAGTACTCTTTCATGAAGCTGGTCGACCTAAAGAGACTAGTATATGGGCAAATCAAGCTTTAAAACTTATGGCAGCTCAAGATGTGATTGGTTTTGATGATGCCTTCTTATCTATGTCGGCTTCACTATTTAACTATGGAAAATTTGATGAAGCAGGTGTTCTAAGTGAAAATATTTATTTGAAACTCTGTGAAACTAACTCAGTTCGAAAGAATACTATTTTTAAAAATACTTATGTAATTTATTTAGCTGATAATAAAATTAATGAAGCGCTAAGGGTGGTTGAAAAAGGTAAGGATTGCAATATTCAAAATAGTTTTATTCAAGAAGCTCAACTTGATATCTTAAAGGTCTTAGTTGAAAACAAACGACTCGATACCTATAAAAAATATATTGGTCACTTAGAAAAAGATACTACTAAGTGGGGTATTCTCATTTATCCAATATTTGTCTTAAGAAACGCTGTAATTGAAGCTGGTAGAAAAGAGGAAGCCGATGAACTTAAAAGTAAAATTTTAGAATATTATGAACAAGCTCAAAAAAAGAAATTAGAGATCCCACTGGAAGGGTTAGATTCAGTGGCCCATTTTAAAGTGATGGAGTTGGATAATAAAGTTAAACGTCTACAAAAGACTAAGCTAGAGTTTCCTGAAAAACGCTTTAACGAAATACTAAAGGATAAATTAGCACAGTTGGATGAAGTGACCAACACCGCACTTGAAATTTTAAAGATGGGGTCAGGTAAAGGTTTAGTAAAATCATATCAATTACTGATAGAAGCTTATCAAAATACTGTTTTAGAGATTAATAACTTTATTCCACCAGATAAACCTGAATCTTATGTGACTTCTTTTAAAGAAAGTATGAAAACATTAACTGTTCCACTTCTTAAAAAATCACTCGATTTTTTAAATGATGCTAGAAAACAGATTGATGATAACCTTATTTTAAGTAATGATAACTATTGGTTCATGTCAAAAAGAAGTGTACCTATAAAAATGGAATACAAAAGTTTTAATGCTGGAACAATTATGGATCGTGGTGGTCAACGATGAAAAATTTAAACTTATTAATTATCCTAACTTTAATTTTACAAGCTTGTTCAAGTTCTGCTCCTAAAAAATCAGAAGCCATCAAAGAGCCGACTAAAGATATTTTTGGAATAGCAGATATTAACGAAAATGATTTTATCCCCAAAAAAACCAAAAGTTATAATGCTGAATTAGATAACTTTAAAGAGTTAGGCGTTGAACGAAACTCAATTGTTAATGAATCTATTAATCGTGTAGATTCTTCTAAAATTGCTAGAATTATGTCTTCAGAGGATCCAATTACAAAAATTATTGGACTCTGCTACCAAAAAAAGTTTAATGAGGCAGAAGAGCTAATTCAAAAAAAGGTTTCTGAGTATAAAAATCATCCTGGTTTTTGGAACCAACTTGGAACTTGTTATTATTTAAAGCAAGAGTATCGTAAAGCTATTCTCTATTATAATAAAGCATTAGATACTGATGCAAAATATGTCCCAGCAATTAATAATATTGGAGTACTCTATTTAAAAGATGGCCTATATCAAAAGGCTTTAGTTGCATTTAAACGTGCCTATGAACTTAACTCTTTTTCCTTGGTACCATTACTAAATATGGCGCATATCTATTTACAATTTGGGCATGTAGAAAAAGCAAGAAACTATTTTGAAATACTTTATAAGAATAATCAAACTGACGTAGATGTTATTAATGGATTAGCTCATGTTGCACTTTTTACTGACGATTTAAAAGCATCTTTAAGTTATTTTAAACTAATCGGTACACCTGATTTAAAACGAGCTGATATTGGAATAAGTTATGCTGTACTTCTTAAAACTTTAGGAAGTGATGGAGAAGCTAAAACTGTTTTAAGACAGGTTAATATGGACGGTGCAGACACTTTCAAGGATTATTACCAAAGAAGTGTTAAATTTGTGGGGATTTAAAAATGAAATACCTAATTATTCTTATACTTTTAATGATTACTACTTTAAATGTAAGCGCTAAAGATAAAGAGGCGGATAAAAATGTTGTTTATAAATATAAAAAATTTGAAAAATTAGATTTAGAAGATTTTAGCGTAGAGGGTGAGACTGGAAGCCCTGGCGATATTTCAATTTCTCCTAGAATGCAGCAGAAATTTTATAATAAGCTTCCTTATCGTTATAATTTCTTTCCTGAGATTAGACGAAGTGTAGAGAGAACAAAATAAAAATAAATCTTATTGGTTAATAAAATCTCAAAATCGTACGATAAATAGCGGATGGTTAATTACTATTTCCCTTTATTATTTGCTCTACTTTTTCTCATTTCTGGTGGTCGTACTAATCCGGAAGGGAATTCAATTCGGTCACGTTCAATAGCTGCAGTAAAAGTCTACAATGACCTAAATGTTTTTAACTGACACTGATTTAATAAATAAACCTTTTGTAATAATTGGGGATACACAATCAACTGGAATATTTGAAAGAATTTTTTTAAGGCGAGAATCCAATGACATTTATCGAAAACATTTGATTGATGAAATGGCAAAAAATAGACCAGCTTTTATTGTTCATTTAGGTGATTTAATAGAAGTTGGAACAAGTTATTCGGATTGGAATGCTTTTTGATCATCTCTTTACAGATAATGAATTAAATGGAGTCCGTTGCTTCAGTCTTTGGCAATCATGACTATTGGAGATTTAATAAAACTCGTGCGCTTAGTAACATGATTACCCGTTTTCCTTGGATGACAGAACATTGGTATAGTCGACAAGTTGGACCGCTTTTAATGGTATGGTTAGATACTAATATAGGTGAGCTTTCTAAAAGTGAGTGGATTACACAGATAGCTTGGTATAATAAAAAATTAGCGGAAGCTGAAAAGATAAATCAATTAAAGGTATTTTTGTTTTTGTTCATCATCCACCATTTACTAATAGTAAAGTAACTGGTGATGAAGCGCATGTTCAGAAGGCTTTTTTACCGGCTTTTTTCCATAGTAAAAAAAGCTTGGCTTTATTTGCTGGACATGCCCACGGTTATGAACATTTCAAAAAAGAGGGACGAGATTTTATTGTATCTGGTGGTGGTGGAGGTCCAAGAGTTAAGTTAAAAGTTGAAACAAAGGCTCGTCACCAAGATTTATTTAGTGGTCCATCACCTAGACCTTTTAATTATCTCTATGTTCGGCGAATGAATCGGGCTTTCGGATTGAAGTCAAAGGCTTTCAAAAGGTGAAGCTCACCATCTTATTGATCAGTTTGACCTGTTATATGCTCAATAAAATTTCCTGAATTAGTCTGAAATAATTACAATCACTCCGGCTAAGTCTAATCAATAATGATGCAATATGTTATAAATAAGAACTATCTTTTTAATTAAGTAGGAGTTCTTATGTTCTCGAAATTTACACTCTTAATTTCGCTTTTAGTGACTTCACAAGGGTTAATGGCGGCAGTCCTAGGTGATTTTTCTAAGTCAAAAAATCTTCCTGGATATATCGATTTTAATCCTAAATCTGATGTGTATAAAGGTGTCATTAAAGAAAAATCTGTAGATGATGGTGTGACTCGCGAGACACCATCTCAAATTTTAGCACATCTTTTTAATGGAGAAACAATTGATGTTAGTAAGTTTGATCTGTATGTAACTTCTTTAAAAAAATATCAAAAAAATGCATTTACCTCTTATTGTATGGAGAAGTTACCAAAGAATGTAACAGATCATGACTTTTGCAAAAATCCAAGTAAAGATGAGAAACTGGCTAAAAAGTTTAAGCAAGAAAAATCATATATCGTAACTGAAGTAGCTATTAAAAAATTTTTAGAGGCTAAAGAGTTAAGTCAAACTTTTACTAAAAGTGAAATTAATTCAGAAAAGGCGCAACCTTTCTTAAATTCATTTTTTTCAGCTATCGAATTAACGGAAGCTATCCATGCTATTGACCAACAGAGAGGTGGTGGGGATGGTTTAATTAAAGTGGTAACTGCAGCTTACAGAATGGCTCTTGATAACGTAGTTAATTTTGGTGAAAACAAAGTTGAAGCGGTAAACTTATTAGTACCAGAAAATTTAAAAAGTGATTTTCCTAACAAAATTTTCTTTTCGCCAACTGATTTAGCTGAATTAAAAAAACGCAATATTGATTCATCCAATTTCAATCCAGCTGATTCAGGTTTTTGGAGAAAACCTGAAGTTCCAATTTCTAAATATGATATAGCAAATTACAATAACCAAAAAGCTATAGGTGTACATGAACATCAGTCTCCAGAGTTTATAAAAAATTTAAATCACCCGGAAGTTATTATTGATGCTGTTTATAAACCAGGAAGAATTACTGGTGGTGCATCAGCAAAATTTAATGTTTTAATTGAAGGCCAAAAATGGAAAATTAAGTATGTAATTGATAAGGCGGAACTTTAAAAACTTTAGATGTGTTCTCAACGGCGGAAAATATTATTGCTGGGTCTGAAGTTAACGTTGAACCTGTAGTCAATAATTTAGCTGCGGCCGTTGGATTTACCGTTGATCCAACCTATTTTAAAGAGAAAGTGCGACTCTATTTTCCTGATGAGGTCTATGAAAATAATAGATTTGAGCAAGCTTATATTGATATGATGAAAGAGATGAAAACAGCATTCCCTCGTCTTAATATTGAACCTTCATTTAAAAATATAGTAACAGATGAGAAAGGTCGTAAGTATATTGAATTAAGAAATATCTCATTAGAGAAAAAATCTGATAACGACGCCGATGTTAATATTGGATTTTTGTTCGACATGGAATGGGAAAAGATTTAAAACGAGAGTTTAGAGCATTTAATATTTTCTTAGCATGGATTAATGATCCAGATGCTAAAAATGAAAATAATAAAGTTAAAGTGATTCCAACTTATGATGAAAATGGAGTAGTTGATTATAGGGTTATCCATTCAAACTCAGATATGGGAGCAGCTCTCTTTGCAGGTATGCCAAATACCTATGGTTCTCATTTTGTTGAAGAGGTAAAAAGAGATAAGCATGGAAATCCAAAAAAAATCAACTTAAAGTATCCACGTCTATATAACATTGATGGTTTTGGTGATACTTCAATTGATGATGCTAAATGGATGTTGAAACTCATAGTGCAATTTTCACGTGAACAGTTAGAGCGCTCTTTCTACAAAAATGGACATCCGCTACTGGTTTCAAAATATTTTGCGGATTTAATGATAAGAAAAAGAAATCAATTAATTGATGCTCTTAATATGGAAGGTGTAACATTTACTAATTTTTGGGGTGAAGAGATCACCATTAAAAAAGATATTGAATATACTGACGGTATTCCAGGATATGAAGAGTTTTTTCAAAAAGGAATGCTAGTCGATCCTAACAATAAACTCTTTGATCCAAATAAAGAGTATTTTCCTAGAAATTGGTCCGCCAGTATGTCTTCAAGTTTAGATGATAAACCACATGACGATCTTTGGAGCCATATTAAAGCATTTTCAGTGATTACCGCTTCAACGTTAGCTTATAATGCAATCAATCCTGCTATGGGTATGGCTTCAACCGATCCAGTTACTCCTATTTTTCAAGAAGTTCATGTTACTGATGCTGCTTTAAAAACAGCTTGTTCTGGTAACTGTTTCTTTCAAGGTTTTTATGCCGGAGTTGATGCCTTTTTACCTTGGAGATTTGTAATTGAAAACCCAAATAAAGATCCTGCTTTTCCTTTTTGGATTGTTGATATGTTTAGATTTAGCCTACGGTTGGGTGAAAATGGGTTAATAGCTGAACAACTACTAGGTCTTCCAAGTTTAGGGAAATTTTCTCCAACCACTAGGCTTAGAATTGGTTCTGGTCTTTTTAGAACTTATGAATTTATTAAAGTACGTCCGGTAAAAGATCTAGCAGGTATTTATGAAAAATTAGGTTCAATTGCGAATACGCCAGTTTTAACTTTTAATAAAGCGGCTAAAAATTTTGTAGCCAATATGAATGAAGGCGATTCACTTTTGCTTAGTACCTATACGGGACTTGAGTCAGAAGCAAAATTTGTTTATGATCCGTTAAATTTTTTAAATTTGATTGGTCCAGGAATTGGTTTAGGTGGTGGTAAAATTCTTACTAGCCGAGTTAGTCTCTATAAAGATGAGAATAAAAAGTTTATAGCTAATTGGAGCAAATTAAGTGTAGGTGGTTTGAATTTTACTGGGTCGTTTAATATAATTGCTCGAATGCCAATTTTCCAGTTTCAATTACAAGAATTAGCACAAATTGATCGAGTCTATATTTTTGATTCAACTAAAGATGAGGAGTTTAATATTCTCCAAGATAATATGTTTGTAACTTCACCTAAAAATGTACCTGAAAAGTTTAATGTAGAAAATAGAGCTTTAGATATTAATCAATCAAAAAGTTTGTTAAGTACTCTTGGTTGGTCTTCAAAAACAAAAATGAGACGAGCTATTGATCTTAAATATGAAAACAAAGTAAACAATTTTACTAAAAATGAAATGAGTTATGAAAGTGAAGAGGTGAGTGGATCAATGCTTAAAATCTTTCTGAAAAATTATTTACTTCGTTCAAGTGTAAATGATCAAGGGGATTTCTATTTTAAAGTGAAAATGCATGTAGAAAAAATGTCTACGGAAAAACCTGACTTCATCAAAATGTATGATGAATTAAAGTATATGTTACCAAAAGACTTTTTTCCTTATGATATGGATCAAGTCAGCTACTATTTGGGCCGAACAAGCTTTGATATTGATACCATTTACTCTCATAATGGAATCAATGATATTTTTTCAGTTTCAGATATGGAGTTCTGTTCACTCTTTGTTACACTTAATAAAATAAGTGATGGTATGACTGAATGTAGAAAATGGAGCTTAAAGAATATGAAAAAGGCCAAAGATGAATCTTCCTTAATGACTATTAGTAGTGATGCTTCTACATCTGATATTGCTGATTTTATGAGTGCTTATAGAAAAGTTAAAGTCCTTTATTCAAAAGTAAAAAACATTGATGGAAAGACCATCTTTAATGATAAAACTAAAAAGTCTGAGACTAAAAAGTTTTTAAAAGCTTTAACCCTGTTCATGAAAGAACATATAGAAAAATGGAATGTGCTTGAAGTTTTTGAGCGTTTAGTAAAACGTGATAACTACTATCGAAGTGCTAAAATTGACGCTTATATTCCAGCATTTCCAGGTGAAGTTGATATAATTGAGAGTTCTCCTATTTCAACTGGTAAGTTTAAACCAGAAACAAGGCACTTAACGCAAAAATTCACTGATATTTATGAAGTGCTGACTGACAAATTAACCAATGCTGTAAAAGGTTTCTTCTATTACAACTCACGTGTAGCAGCAAAAACAACTGGACTTTAATTAAAAATATCTTTATAGTGTGCCAATGAAAAACCTCATTTTATTCATTGGCACATTTTTAATCTCAATTCATCGATTTTAGCTTCAGTTGAAGTGTTCGATGTTAAAAACAAAAAAGTCTGTTGATTATACTTTGGTGGATCAATAATCTCCCGTTTACCTCAGATATTTTTAGGGGAGTTTCACTATAATATTCCAGTCCAACAGATGGAAGCAATGATTATTAATGATGTTGTAGTTCATAACGAATTACAAAAAAACTTTTCCCTTTCATGGGAGTTTCTCAATTATTTAGACCAATCTGAAATTGAGCAAAAATTTTCCACTTTGAGTGCAGAAGATTTTTTAAAAGTATGAAAATTGTTAATGGTGATCCCTACGTTCCTGTTTTAGCAGCAGTTGCTGGTAATGGGGGAACCTTTTGGATTAAATATTGATAGAAAAATTAAGCAGCAACTTATTGCAACTGAATTGAAAGCGTTGACCCCCAATTTATTCCACCTAATTTAGAGATAGGTGGGGATAACTATTTTTATCGTTTTAAAGAGAGTATGGGGACCATGTTCCAGCTAATAAAATTCAGCGCTATTTTGAGCTCCAATGTTTTACCGACAAAGTATTATGAGTTATCAATTAAGTCTTCATAGTCACACAATACAGTAAATTTTGTGGTGCTTCTTGGGTCATTTCATTCAGATTACTTTGATGGAACTGTTTCACGTTTAGCTAAGTTGACCAATAAGAAGATTGTAACATAAGATTGTGAATGTTTCTGATTTGTCGGAAGTAGAATTAGAGGCAATTTTAAAACCATCGCTAATTTATGGTGACGTGAGTGACTATGTGGTCATGGTCACGCCACCATAAAAAAATAAGATAAACTATTTTTTCTTTTTTGTATCAGTTTGAGCTTCCTCTTTTTTAACTGGACAAGTTTTACCTTCTGGACCTGTTTTGTCACACTCTTTAGCTTTATCACAACATTTTTTTTCAACAGAACACTCTTTGCGATCTTTGTCTTCACAATGTGGAGATTTTTTTGAAAAACATGAGCAAGAACTTAGACCAATTACTAACAGTGCACCTAATAAAAACTTCATCATAACTGTTTCCTCCTGTTTAATATTACTCGTATCTTAAAGCATCAATTGTCTGAATGTTGGAAGCTTTTCTAGCTGGCCAAACTCCAAAGATCACACCGGTTAAGACTGAAAGTAAAAACGATGGTATTAAAATCCAAACTGGTGGTCTCATATCAAATTTAGGGTAAATAGTGTAAAAAGTAAAAGTAATTAATAATGAGAAAATAATTCCAAGTAGTCCACCTGTCACAGAGAGTTCGATGGCTTCCACTAAAAATTGCACTAAAATATCCCGTTTTCTTGCACCTACGGCTCTTCTGATTCCAATTTCTCGTGTTCGCTCAGTTACACTAACTAACATGATATTCATGATACCAATACCACCTACTACCATTGAAATAAAGGCGATTCCCCCTAAAGCATATGTTAACATATTTAGTATGGTATTCATGGAATCTAACATGGATTTTTGAGTAACAATGGTGAAGTCCTCTTCACCATTATGTTTGGTTTGTAAGATCTGAGAAATTTCAGAGACGGCTTCATCAAAAACATCTTTAGAGCGCGCTTGAGCTCTAATACCAAAAAGATTATTAGTATTAAAAAGTCGCATAGCCGATTTAGTGGGAATAAAGACAAACTCATCAATATTCATACCTAATTTTTCACCTGTCTTTTGAATCACTCCAATAACTCTGTGTTCACTATTATTAACTTTAATGAGTCGTCCAAGCGGGTTTACACCCGGTCCAAAAAGGTTTTGACAGACATTATGGCCAATGACCACAACACGTCTTCCGGTATTATCATCCTCTTCAGTAAGATAATTTCCAAATTCTATACCGAAGTTGAAAATTGTATGAAACTGATTGTTGGTCCCAAGTATAGTAATATTACTTGTTCCATCAGCTGATTTTACTGTACCAACACCAAACATAATTCCAGATATAGCATTAATATTAAAAGTATTTTTTGAAAGAGCATTAAGATCACTTAAGGTTAATTTTCCTTTACTGGATGAAATAGGGGGACCAAAGGATGATTTAGCGTCAGTTTTTCCAGGCTGAATAATTATAAGATTACTTCCAATACTCTCAAATTCACTAGTAATATATTTTTTAGCACCATTACCAATACTCACCAGTAAAATAACTGCAGCAACTCCAATAATCATTCCAAGCATGGTTAAGAATGAGCGAACTCTATTATCAAAAATTGAGTAGAAGGCAGTAAGAAAGACCTCTTTGATTTTCATAGCTTAACCTACCAACTTACCATCAGCAATGGTGACTACTCTTTCCGTTTTCTCTGCAATTTTAAGATCGTGAGTAATGAGAATAACGGTAACACCCTGATGATTGAGTTCTCTAAATAGATTAATAATATCTTCTCCAGTTTTGGAGTCTAAGGCACCAGTTGGTTCATCACAAAGTAAAATTTTAGGATTATTAGCTAAAGCCCGTGCAATTGCTACACGTTGGCGCTGGCCCCCTGACAACTCATTGGGTTTATGGTGGATCCTATCTTGTAATTTAACCGTATTAAGTGCACTAATAGCTTTTTCGGTTATATCAGTGGCGGTTAAAGATTTATTATAAATGGTAGAGTAGTAGAGTGGCATTTCGACATTTTTAAGTGCTGAAACTTTGGGTAAAAGATAAAAATTTTGAAAGATAAAACCAATATTCTGATTTCGTAAGTGGGCCATCTCATCATCATTCATATTTTTTATATTTACATTATCTAGGAGATACTCACCACTTTCAGGTAGATCGAGTAAGCCTATAATATTCATTAAGGTTGTTTTACCTGAACCACTTGAACCAATTATAGAAAGAAATTCGCCTTGTTTAATTGAAAAATTAATATCTTTAAGAGCATGAATTGTCTCATCACCCATCTTAAATTTTTTATTAATATTTTTTAGTTCAATTAAGGCCATTGTGCTAAATCAACTTTTGCTTTTAAATCTTCTTTTAATTCAACTTTATCGTTAGGGTAAACCACAATATCGTTTTCATTTAACCCTTTTGTAATTTCAGTTCTTTCATAGTTTCCAATACCTGTTTCGACTTCTCTTCGCTCTAAGGCTGAACCATTAAGTACAAAAACATATTTTTGCTGAACTTTTTTCTGGATAGTTCGGGTAGGAATAGCTAGCACCTTATCTTTAAAGTCGGTAGTAATCTCTACATCAGCACTTGCACCAACTGGTATCTGCATTTTGGAATCTAAAAACTCTAACTTAATCTCAACTGTTCTATCTTGATCTTTGGTGGCACTTACATAAGGTGAGATTTGAATAATTTTAGCTTGAATATTATTCTCTTTTAATGCTGGAATTTTAATTTCTGCGATTTGACCTAACTTAATATTTTTTACATCAATTTCATCAATATTTCCTCTAATGATTCGTTTTTCTAAATCAATAATACGGATAAGTGGTTTAGTTGGATCAAGTGTTGTTGTTTGTGAAAGTTCACCCACTTCGAGATTCATCTCAATGATGATGCCATTAAAAGGGGCCACAATTGTGCTTTTTTCATAATTACTTTTAGCTACTTCATAACTTCTTAAAGCTTGATCAAATTGAGCTAGTGAAATGAGGGAAGATTTATAGAGTTTTTGCGAACGATTATACTCTTTTTCAGCTTCGAACATGGTTACTTTTAAGTCATTATTTTCTAACGTAGCAAGGATATCTCCAGCCTTTACCGTTTCACCCACTTTACAGAGAATTTTTCTAATTCGTCCAGGTATTCCAAAGGCTAAAATTGCATCTTGTTTAGCTTCGACAGTGCCGGAAGAAACAGTTGCAACGGTTGATTGCACACTCGTTTGAGTGGCTTTTACACCTTTAAGCTCAACGGCCTTAGCACATGAAAATAGAAAAATAAGTAGAATAAGTTTAAGCATGTTTAGTTTTCTCCCACTTCCCACATAAATTTTTCGATGAGTGTTGATAACTCAATAACCATTTTAAATTTATTTAATTTGGAATTGTAAAAATCATCTTGAGCTTTTAATAGGTCGAGCATGTTGGCCCTGCCTAAATGGTAGCTTTCAGTATTAAGGGTCCAGATCTCATTTTGTTGATTAACATTGATCTCTTGAGATTTTAGTGCAGCGTAGAGTGCTTCAATTCTATTAGCATCATTGTTAATCCCATTTTGAATCTGATTAATTTCTAACTCTTTTTGTTTAATTGTTGCGTTGGTGCTTTTAACTTGATCTAGGGTTGAACTAACCCCACTACCAAAATTGAAAAGAGGAATTGTGAAAATAAGTGCATAACGTTGCTCATGTTTATCTCGGTCAAAAGCTTTTTTTAAGTTATCATCTTGATTAGAGAGTGATGCTTGAAATGAAATTTCTGGCCACTCATTACTTGTAAGTTGTTTTAAATTAGCTACCTCATAATCTTTTTCAGAAAGTTTAGTTAAATAGAGCGGAGAATTGGCAATATTTTTACTTTCTTTATCAATATTGTGAAACTTAGGTATGAGTTCATGGAGATTAAAAATAGAGGTTATAAGTTTTTCAATTTCAGCTGGGACTAAACTAATCTTAGCAAATTGAGTAGATTTAAACTCCTCTTCACTCAATCCACTAAACTCAAGAAAATTTTGAAACTTCTCTTTCTCTTCTTGTTCACATAGAACTTTTTTAGATTCTAGCGATGTTAAGTAAGCTTGAGCATTAAGTAGATCAATCTTATTTTTCTTTTTAAGTTGAAAACTTAACGTTACTTCATTTAAATTAGTTTCAGCTAATTGAATAGAATTGGTTATAACGGCTGTTTTATATTTTTGGTAGAGATATTCGCCTAAGCTATTAGCAAATTGGTAGTTAAACTGTTTAGTAACAGCCTCATACTTATTTTTATAGAGGCGTTTTTCATGAATGGCCGTAACAAACTGATTTTGAATTGTACGTTTATAGATTGGAAAATTTAAAGCCAGTTGCCATGCCGAATAGTCCTCTTTACTTTTAGT
>JAXLVO010000025.1:0-34846 GCA_046328975.1 Bacteriovoracaceae bacterium
AATTAAACGCCAAGCAATTCAAAATGGAATGATCACCTTAAGACAAGATGGTTTACAAAAAATTTATCAAGGTATAACTTCAATTGAAGAGATTTTCAGAGCAATTAACGAAGAATAGGGATTCATTAAATGCCAATATATGTTTATAAAGGTCTAGATAAATCGGGTAAGGAAATTAAGTCAAATATTACGACTGAAAACTTACAAATGGCCAAAGCTAAAATTAAAAATTTAGGAATAATGCTATTAGATATAAGTGAAAAAAAATCTACTGATAGTGTGAATAAAAATGCAGGTTTAAATATAACTTTTGGAAAAGCTGTTAGTGTTACCGATTTAGCTTTAATGACTAGACAGTTAGCAACGTTGGTTAAAGCAAAAATTCAGATTGTTGAAGCATTGAGTGCGCTAGTTGATCAAGTCGCTAATGATTCGCTTAAAATTGTTCTATCTGAAGTTAAACAAAAAGTTAACCAAGGTAGTTCATTAGCTAAATCTATGGCAGACTATCCTAAAATTTTTGATAACATTTACGTCAATATGGTGGAGGCGGGAGAAGCGTCGGGTACACTTGATATTATTCTGCTTCGTCTTGCGGATTTTACAGAAGCTCAAGTAAAACTAAA
The DNA here is from genome assembly GCA_046328975.1 of Bacteriovoracaceae bacterium. Lineage (GTDB taxonomy): Bacteria > Bdellovibrionota > Bacteriovoracia > Bacteriovoracales > Bacteriovoracaceae > JAXLVO01. Next base: position 627 of record JAXLVO010000025.1, read on the forward strand.
AAATAAGATTAAAGGTGCAGTTACTTACCCCGTAGTAATGTTAAGTTTTTCGTTAATAATGATCAATATCATTTTTATTTTTGTAATTCCTAAAATCACTAAAATATTCGTTTCTATGAAAAAAGAGCTTCCATTACAAACTAAAATTTGTATTTGGATTTCTGACTTTTTAAAAAATTATTGGTGGCTTTTACTTTTTGGCTCCATTTTTGGTTTTTTCTTTTTTAGAAAATATATTCAGACTAAAAGTGGTGAAAGAAAATGGCATACCGTGCTTTTGAAACTTCCTATCTTGGGTGAAATTGTTATGATGATTAATGTAAGTCGCTTCTGTTCTACACTTGCTACACTCTTGAATTCTGGAGTACCAATTTTACTTTCAATGAGAATTGTAAAAAATTTAATTTCAAACGTATTAATGCAAGATGCAATTGATAAAGCTAAAGATGCAGTTTCAGAAGGTGCGTCTATGACGGGACCACTGGCTGCTTCGGGTTTTTTTCCTCCATTAGTAACTCACATGATTAAATTAGGTGAGAAATCGGGAGAGGTTGAAAATATGTTGGGAATAGTTGCTCAAAATTATCAAGAACAGGTTGAAACTAAACTTGGAGGCTTAACATCTGTCCTAGAACCTATTATGATGGTAGGAATGGGACTAATGGTTGGCTTTATTGTCTTCTCTGTAATTGTTCCTATAATGAGTTTACAGTCACTAAAATAATGAATTTTTTTAGGAGTTTGAAGCGTGGAGAATGCAATGGAAAATAAGAAATCTTTTTTAATTTTAATAAAAAACAGTAAAGGTTTAAGCTTAATTGAAATTTTAATTTCACTTACATTACTTGCAATAGCAGGTACATTTATTACTGGAAAGGTCTTAGATAGTTTACATGAAGGAAAAGTTTCATCGGCTAAAATTCAAATGAATAATTTAGCGGAAAGATTAAAGGATTTTAAACGTCATTGTGGAAATTATCCAACAACCGAGCAAGGCTTAGATGCTCTTGTAGAAAAACCTGCTGGTGGAACCGAATGCCCTCGCTATGCGCCCGGTGGTTATATTGAGGGTGGCAAAGTCCCACAAGATCCTTGGGATCACGATTTCTATTACGAATCTGATGGTAAAGATTTCAACATAATTTCTTATGGAAGTGATGGTCAAGAAGGTGGAGAGAAGGAAGACGCCGATATTTCATTTAAAGATAAAAAATAGTCTTTTAATGAGAAGAGCTAGGAATCAGGGATTTACTCTCATTGAGCTTCTAGTTACTCTTTTTTTAGTAGCAACTCTCTTCTTTTTTGCACTTAATGTGGATCACTCCAGTCGTGATAAGTTAGAAGGAATTCTAGATCGTATTGAAAGTTCACTTAGATTTACTGTTAATGAAGCCATTCTTCGTAATGCCATAGTTCGCATGAACTTTAATTTAGAATTGGAAAAATCTAGCTATGCTGTGGAGTATAGTAATAGTAGTGCTTTTGTTCTTCCTGAATTTGATAAACTTCTATCGCAAGAGAAAGGATCATTAAAAGAACAAAAAAAGGTAAATAAATTAAAAGATAAGATTGATCAGAAATTTAATAAAGTGAATGAAATGGAAAGTGATGAGAGTAAGGAGATAACTAAACCTTTTAGGATTATTGGAGTTGGTACAAGTGTAACCGATAAACTGGTTACAGAGGGAAATATTTCAATTTATGTTTATCCCACAGGTGAGCGAGATAGTGGTATCATAATTATAGGAAATGATCAGGAAGTGGTGGGACTAAGTATTGAGCCATTTACAGGTGAATTCAAAAGAGAGTATGTTAAAATAAAGAGTGACGAAATCAAAGATGGAAAAAAAGATTTGGTGGAAATTCAAGAGGGTATCGCCGAAGAGCTATTTCGCAATTGGAAACAGTAGCGGTTTTTCTCTAATTGAAGTCTTGATTGCACTTACTATCTTTGCTGTTTTCATTACAGCTTATGTTGTATCTCAAGGTGGTAACTTAAGTGATTCCGCCATGATTCAAGAAGAACTAACTTTACAAAATTTATGTGAATCAAAACTTAATGAAATAATTTTAAATCCACCACGTTTTGAAAAATCTCTAACCTTGATGGAAGAGACCAAATCATTTGAAGATGATTATAGTAACTATGAGTTTAGTGTGAAATATGAACAATTACATATGCCAGACTTGTCTGCGATTAGTGGTGCTAATAAAGGTGCTGACGGACAAGGTGAAGCAGCTGATGATAAAGATTCAATGATTCAAAAAAAGGTTTTGCAAGAAATCTCGAAAAATTTAGATGAAATGATTTGGCAAGTACGTGTAAAGGTTCGTAATAAAAGTAATGGATATAATTACGAACTTTCTACCTGGTTAAGAAACTATGATGCCAAACCAAAAATAAATATATGATGAATCAAAAATATCATAATGGCTTTACCCTAATTGAAGTTTTAATTTCTATGGTATTACTCTCATTTGTAATGTTAGGAGTAATTGGTATAACGAATAACAGTGTTAACACTAAAGATAAAGTACTTTCAGAAGATAAAGAAAAATTACAAGTGGAAGTGGCTTTAAGTGTTTTTGAGTGGGATTTTACCCAAATATATTCACCACTTTTTTTCTCTGAGAGATATAAACAAGAAAAGGGTAGTAATAAATCCTACTCAGGTGATTCTCCAACTTTTAATGATGAAGACAACGCACCATTTGATAATTCATTTTATGAAGGTAATCGAAGATTCGCTTTTCCTAATCAAGATGGGCTGCCTGTTCCTATTTATCAAGCGGAAAATAATAGCTTTGAGTTTTTTAGCATATCGAATCGACGTAAAGTTGAAAATAGTAATCAATCTGAATTTACTTGGGTGAAATATGCTTTGGAAAACGATGATTTAACTGATGAAGAAAAAAGTAAAAATGTGGAAAAAGGTAAAATGAAATTAGTGCGCTACTTTGTCCCTTTCAACGTTTATGACTCAGGTGAAATCGATTATAGTAAAATCCAGGCTCAGACCCTACTTCGAAGTGTAGAGAGTTTGAAGTTTGAATTTTGGAATCCAAAAGGAAAAAAATTTGTAGAACGTCTAAACGAAGTTGAACAAGGTGAACATCTTATTCGCGGAGTTAAGATTACACTTCATTGGAAAAATTTGAATGGAGTTGATATTAAAGTTGAAAAAGTATTCAGAAGCGTTTGGCCTTTTGATAATAATAAATCTAAAAAAGAGAAACAACGGAGTTCAACCGCAGAGGATAATTTAATTGAAAACAGTGATGAAAATAAAAATACGCCAAATTCTGATGAATAACAACAGAGGGGCGGCACTTTTAATGGTAATGACGGCAGTAAGTCTGCTTACTGTTTTATTGGCTGATTTTACATACGAGACTAAATTAAATAAAATTAAAATATATAATCAACAAGATAAGGCTCAAGCTAAACTAAATGCTGAAGCGGCTCTAATGACGGCACTTGCTCGTTTAAGTTTTTACAAGGAAGTAAGAAATTACTTAGAAAAAAATCCGGATTTAAAAAAGCAAGTAGATCCTAAATCGATCGACTTTATTTATAGTATGCCATTTATATTTCCCATAGTGTTACCTAAAGATGCCAACATTATGGAGAAAGGTGCACTTAGTGATTTCCAAAAATATTCATTACTTAAAGGATCTTTTCAAGTAAGTATTGATAATGCTGCTAATCTTATGAATGTAAATCTTTTGCGAGTTAGTAAATTGAAAAAGAAAAATGAATATGTTTCTGATTTAGAACGTGAAGAGATTGATAAAAAAAATAAAGATGCTGAAGGTAAAAATGAATCAACTTCAGGGGATGAAGAAAGTGGGCTAGATGATTTAGGTGATAAAGAGGATCCGTTTAATACAGATAAAAGATTTGGTGATTTATTAACAACGGCCTTCAATCATGAAATGGAAACCAATGAAGATTTTCGTGATGCCAATAAAGATGTAGACCCATTAAAACTTATTCAAACTTTGAAATATTATGTAAGTGATAAAAATAGTAATGTAAAAGAGCAGTATCCAGATGCTGTGTCACTTTTTGAACAGAGTGGAATTAGTCCCAAGTTTGCCCCGCTTTCATCAATAACTGAAATTCATTCTGTTCCGGGTTTTACTGATGAAATATTTAATTTAATTAGAGATGAAATCACAGTGCATGGGTCAGTTTTTATTGATGTTAATAAATTAACCGAAAAAGGGTTAAAAAATATGTTTCCCAATATTGATGAAGAGCAGTCAAAAGCCTTTTTTGATTATCGAGATAACACGGAAGACCCTCATTATTTTCAAAGTCTCAAAGAGTTTAGAGATTATATTGTAAATCAAGCTAGAATTGTATCAAGTGTGGTTTTTGAAAGAAGAATGAAGGAGTTTGCAAAAGCTGGAATTAAATTTGGAACCTCCAGTACACTTTTTAGAGTATTAGCCCAAGGAGAGTTTAATAACGCTAAATATTCTATCACTGCATTCGTTACCTTGCCAGCAAAACCTCTACCCAAAGATTCAAAGAAAAATGCAAATAATGAAGATCAAGGTAAAAAGTACGATGATTTTGGAAATCCAATTCCCGAAGATAAGAAAAATAAAAATGGAAAAGCCAAGAAAAGCGTACCACCTTTAGAGCTATTAGATCCTGAAGTTGTAGAAATATCAGTTAATATTTAATTTGATAAAAATACCCAAATGATCAGAAGGGTGAAGGCCGCGTGAAATTTCTTGAAATCCGATGGTATATGCATCTGTTACTTGAAAAAGTTTACTTGAATTATTTTCATTGAAAAAGAGATAGTCAATACGCTGTTTAAGTGATTTTTCAATGGGAATTCCAAATTTTTTTGTATCTACTGAGATGGTCTTACCTAAATTTTCTGTTTGATTTCCGTTGAATAATTCGTAGGAATCTTTAAAGTTATTTTCTAACACTTTTTTTACTACATAACTAGTCGGAATCGAATTAAAATCCCCACCTAGAATTATGGAATTCCCTTTATCGGGTTTTTCATTAATTGTTTTAAAAAGTCTTTTAATCTCAGCATTTCTAAATCCATTCCACATAAAATCCAAATGAAGATTGTAAAGATCAATTTTAGTTTTATCATCAATGGTTACTTGTGCTTTAAGTGCAAATCTGCCTAATATTGAATCTAAAGTGATATATTCAAAATCGCTTAAAGGAAATTTGCTTAGAATAGCTAGACCTTCACCTGATAATTTGAAAAGTCCAGGTTTAACATCTTGATAAGTGTAGTAAGTATGTTTTTTACTAGGATCAATTGCATCCATTTCGTTAATTATTTGTTCAATCTGGTTTTTAGAAACTTTTACTTCTTGCAAAAAAATAATATCAGGGTCAACTTGTAAAATTTCTGAGGTAAGTGGGCCAACTCGTTCACTCCAGTGGTCCAAATCCTGTCTAATATTATAAGTCACAACTTTGAGTTCTAGCGCAAATAAATTATAGGAATAAATTACTAATAAGTTGAAAATGATTGTATTAATGAAAAAACGCATCTTGATTCATTTTCCCATATTTCAAATTCATTATCTTTCTAGGTAATTATTGCCAATAGACATCGTTAAAGGTAATTTGATAATTAAAATCCACTAATAGAGGCGGCTATGATTTTTAATGATTTAGAATACAATGTTGAAATTAATGATCCCAAAACCCATATAGTTAAAGTGAAATTATCTGTAAAGTTACCTTCAGACTTTAAACTAAATCGATTGGCTTTTTATCTTCCTAGTTGGTCGCCAGGCTCTTACCTGATGCGAGAGTATGCCAGAAATTTAAGAGCAATTAGAGCTTATGATCAAAGTGGAGTAGATCTTTGGATTGAAAAAAAAGCTAAATCTATTTGGGAAGTAGATTTTATCAAACTTGGTCAATCACAAAAAGTCTCTGAAATTTCATTACAATATGAAATATATTGTCATGAACTTTCAGTTAGAACATCATACATTAACGAAAATCATGCTTTTTTACATGGTCCAACCTATCTCATGGGAATTTTAGATAGTGAAATAGTAAATCCTATTCTTAAAATTAAGTTTCCGTCTTCATGGCAGAAAATCTCAACTGGACTAAAAGATATTTCTACTCAAAGATCCGAATTTGTCTATGGCAGTATAAATTATGATGAATTAATTGATGCTCCAATTGAAATTGGAAATCAAATAACGGATGGATTTAATCTTAAAGGAAGAGACCATTTTCTTTGTTACTATGGAAGCCATTTTGAAGCTGCAACTCTGCCAGGATCTAATTTAAAACAAGATATTAAAAAAATTGTAGAAGTTGTGAGTCGACCTTTTGGTGACACACTTCCTTATGATAATTATACATTTATATTTCAATTTTTGCCTCGAATCTATGGTGGATTAGAACATCTAAATTCAACAGCGATTCATTTTGATGGAATGACGTTAGCTAAAAGACAAGATTATGTTAGCTTTTTAGCACTAGTTGCTCATGAGTATTTTCATACATGGAATGTTAAGCGTATTCGGCCTAAGGTACTTGGACCATTTAATTACTTAGAAGAAGGGTACACAAGCTTACTGTGGTTAGCTGAAGGGTTAACTAGTTTTATGGATGAGTTATTTGTCTATAGAGCTTCACTTTGTACTTTAGATGAATATTTAAATATGCAGAAAGATAATTTAAAAAAATATTTGAGTATTCCTGGAAAAAAGTTTCAATCGCTTCATGATAGTTCATTCGACGCTTGGATAAAACTCTATAGACCAGATGAGAACTCTTTTAATACTACTATGAGCTATTATTTAAAGGGTGGAATTGTTTTCTTCTGTTTTAATATTATGTTAGTAGAGCAAGGGAAAAATATTGATGATTTTCTAAAACTACTTTGGAAACGTTATCTGGATAATCCAAAAGTAGGAATGGACGAAACTGAGGTTTTTGAATTAATTGAAAAAATGAGCGATAAAAAGACAAGAGAAAAAATGGAAGAAATGGTTAATATGACTAGTGATATCGATTTGGAAGATTATTGTAAACGAATGGGTTTACGTTTTAAATGGTCAACTGAATCTAAACCTTATTTAGGTATTCAAACCGAAATTAAAGATGGTGCTATTTTTATTTCACAAGTTACTCTGGATGGCCCTGGTTACAAGTCAGGACTAAACGCAGGAGATGAAATCATTGCTATTAATGGTTGGCGAGTAACTAGAGATTCCATTGGACGCATAAATGACTATCTTGCTCTAAATAAAACTTACCCTATGATTGTGAGTAGGTTAGGTGTAATACAAGAGTTACAAATTCATATTGATGGAACACCAAGAGAATTAGAAAAAATTGAAATTGTTGATATAAATTTAGTAAACACATTTTTAGTGGGAAGGTGATTATGAAAGTTGTTATATTAGGTGCTTCAGATAATATTGAAAGATACTCCAACAAAGCTCAAAAATTATTATTAAAATTTGGACATGAACCTATTTTAGTTAATCCTAAGTTATCGAGTATTGAAGGTATTAGTTGTTATAAAAACTTAACAGAGGTGACTGCAAAAGAAAAAAATATTGATACTCTTACTCTTTATGTAAATCCAGAAGTCTCAACCAGCCTTACTAATGAAATAATTAAACTTAAACCTCGAAGAGTGATTTTCAATCCTGGTTCAGAAAACAAAAAACTCATGGATGAACTCACAAAACAGAAAATTGAAGTTGAAGAGGCTTGTACTTTGGTTCTGCTCAATACGCATCAGTTCTAATTATGAAACTTATTTAGTCAGTTTTTTGTGTTTGTAGGTAACAATTACCTATTTCGAAATCTAGATTAACCTAGTCTAAACTATAGATTAGGTATGAACTATTTTGTCTTATCAATTTTTTTATTAATTTCAACTATCGGATGTATTGGTAAGAATACGGTTGCAATTAAATCCAAAAGTTCTAAAGTTACAACGAGTAGTTCAAACATAACTATTTCTAGTGTTAAAGTTCTCAATAATCAGATTATCTTAAGTGGAACCAATTTAAATTCGGCAACTAGCTTGGTGATCAAAGATGGTGAGGCATCAACAACTCTAGCTATTGAATCACAAACCAGTTCAAGTTTAGTCGCCAATACGTTAGCTAATGTTACACTAGCCGCTGGAAAAGCACTGGAGTTTATTGTCACAAATGCGAGCGCTAGTGCGACGTTTACTGTAGATTTTTCTCTCTGTTCTTCAAGTTTAGGTGGAAAGGCTTTTGATTGTACGACAACCCCAAATGACAAAGAGGTTTTGTCTTACGACGCTAGTGCAGGAAAATGGAAACCGCGTGCGGTCAACGGACTATCCTACCAAGGAGTTTGGGATGCAAGTGGTTCACTTCCAACTGCAACCAATGAAGGTGATTATTACATTGTGAATGTAGCCAGTGGCAGTTATTCGGTTGGGGATTGGATCGTTTACAACGGAACAAGTTTTGAGAAGGTCAGTAACTCAAATTCTGTTATAAGTGTTTTTGGCAGAACCGCGCAGTGACGGCCACTGAAGCAGATTATGTTTTTAGGAAATAACTGGGAGATGTAGATTTTAATGGGCTACGCCAACTACAAATCAATATCTAAAATTCAACGGAACTAATTGGGTTGGAGCAACGTTAAGTACTACGGAATCGATCTCAATGTCACGGCCTTTGCTAAAACTACACTTCCTACTTGCGGATCAGGAGAGGTTTTAAAAGGCAATGGTACAAGTCTGTGTGACGGATAATAATGGTTCCGGGTCGTTTTCAGGAACAGCTAGTCGTGCTGTCGTCACTGATGGATCAGGTGCACTTTCTGTTCCGCAGTAACCTCAACTGAGATCGGTTATGTCTCAGGTGTTACTAGTAGTATTCAAACGCAAATTACTAATGTTGCTGCGACCGCTAGTGCTCTTAGTGGCAGTAGTTTAGCTTCAGCAATGACCAGTTAGAAATATTTTTGTCGGGAATGCTGGTAACGTTGCAACGAGTGTTACGTTAAGTGGGGATGCAACTATATCTAATACGGGCGCACTCCCATAATAGTTAACAACTCAGTAGCTTTAAGTACAGATACTCACTGGAAATTATGTGACTAACATAACCGCAAGTAATGGACTTCAAGCTACTGCGGTAGCAGGAGAAGGGACAACACCTAATTTAGTTTTAGGTGGAGCTTTAACGAGTGCAACTACTATCACACAAGGAACAAACAATTTTCTTTTTGATTTAACCTCGACTGGAACATTTTCCGTTTTAGCGACAGCGAGTGGCTTAACTGTTTCTAATTTAGGTGTGACTACTTTAACTAGTGCTGTACTTACCACAGCTGACATTAATGGTGGAACATTAGACGGTGTTACAATTGGTGCAACCGCGAGAGCTAATGCTGCTGTGACAACGATAGAAGCTACAGCCGCCTATATTGCTACTGCAAGTATTAGTAACGTTTTGCTATCTACTGCAGATATCAATGGAGGTACAATTGACAACACTACCATTGGAGCTACTACCGCTAGTTCCGGAGCATTTACAACTCTCTCAACATCAGGTGCTACTACTATCAATGGCGCTTTAGCAATTACTTCTGGAACGGCGGCAGCTAATAAGGTTTTACAAAGTGATGCTGCTGGAAATGCTAACTGGTCATTTTCAGGAAGTGTCTTGCAGGTTGTATATGCTTCGACGTCGTCTTCAGCTAGTAGCTCTTCTACTACTTGGGTAGATTCCGGGGTTACAGCAACGATTACACCCAAATCGAATACTAGTAAAATTTTTATTACTAGTAATGTGTCTGTGAATTATGCAACAGACAACGCAATCTATTTAGGAGTAAAAATAGTGAAAGATTCCACTGATATTTTAACTAATGATTATGCAAATGGCATTGGAATTGGAACGCCATTAAGTTTGTATTCGGTTATACCTATTCAGTATATTGATTCTCCTGCAACCACAAGTGCTACAACCTATAAGATACAATTTCGACGTAATTCTTATGCTGGTGGTTATGGGGGTACTGTAACTGTTAATGGTAATGCTGGAAATATTTCTAATATAACTCTAATGGAAATTGGTCAATAAATAATTGCACATGCAAAAAGAAAACTGTGATTTTTAATCAGGATTTCTTCCACTTTGGTTTTGCCAAAAAGTTCAGCATTATTCTCAATAAAAAAATCTAAATTTTTATCAACGTAATAATCTCTTAAGGTATTTTTTTTGTCTCTCAATATGGGATTTGCTGCTTTATAAACGGCTTCTTTAATCGTCCATAGTTTTAACGGATCAGCCTTTAATTCTTCACTATCTTGGCTATGAAAAAATAGACGATGAGTATTGGAGTTAATTGTCCGATCTCTTTTTTCTAGATCAATTCCAATACTTTTATAGTTATTGGTGAAAGATATTGCGGAGATGCTTATTCCCCGTGTATGCGTCTGTGAGGTTAAAATATGGGGAAATTTTTTAAAATTAAGGTAGTTATTCTGCTCTAAGTCGCCTCGTGACTGAATCACAATATTGAACTTTCTCAGGAGATTTTCAAATCCTACGAGGCAATTTTCGTGTTCTACACTGTATAAATTACCCGCTTCTTGAAAATTTCCTATGATTTCAGTGTAAATATTATCAAACATAAAGGGAAAAGTACCATCTTAATATTTTACTTGAAAAGTGAAATCTCTATAGATAGAATGCAACCACATTGATAACCATCATTCTTAACAATTTTTCCGGGGGAAATTATGTCAATACTTACGGCCGCGCGCACGCACGCCTAAATGCAATGAACAGACCTGTAATGCCACCAGCAACACCAACTGACGAAAAAGGTAAAAACCTTAGAGCCAGTGAATATTATGGTGAGTATGTTTTTGATATTCAAAAAGCTCGTGAAATTCCAAACTCAGTAAAAAAAGAGTTAGCGGAAGTTTCTAAAGCTGGTAAACCTCTTACTAAAGAGATGGCAAAAGTTGTAGCTGATGCCGTTCTTAATTGGTCACTAGCTAAAGGTGCTACTCACTTTTGTCACTGGTTCCATCCACTAACTGGATCAACAGCAGAAAAACATGACTCATTCATCGATTTCGATGGAAATGTTGCGATTGAAAAATTTAGTGCTTCTCAATTAATGAAAGGTGAGCCAGATGCATCTTCATTCCCACACGGTGGATCTAGAGCAACGTTCGAAGCTCGTGGTTATACTGCTTGGGATATGGCTTCTCCAATGTTCTTAATTCCAGGAACAAACGGAAAAACACTTTGTATTCCAACGGCGTTCGTATCATACCATGGTGACGCTCTCGATATTAAAACTCCACTTTTAAGAAGTTCTGCTCGTTTAAATAAAGTAGCAACCAAATTCTTAAAATTATCAGGTAAAAAAGATACAGAAAATGTCATCGTTACTTGTGGAGCTGAACAAGAGTATTTTTTAATTGATAAAAATTTCTACTACTTAAGGCCAGATCTAGTTATGACTAACAGATCACTCTTTGGTTCATTAACTTCAAGAAACCAACAGTTAGAAGATCACTACTTTGGAACAATTCCATCACGTGTTCTTGCTTGTATGGAAGAGCTTGAAATCGAACTTTATAAATTAGGTATCCCAGCTAAAACTCGTCACAACGAAGTGGCTCCGGCTCAGTTTGAGATTGCTCAAATTTATAGCGAAGCAAACCTTGCTGCTGACCAAAACCAATTAGTAATGGCAACTTTAAGAAGTGTTGCTGATAAACATGGTTTCGTAGCTCTATTACATGAAAAACCATTTGCTGGAATCAACGGAAGTGGAAAACACTTAAACTGGTCTATGGCCGATAACACTGGTTACAACCTTCTTGAACCAGGAAAAGATCCACACCAAAACTTTATGTTCTTAGGTGTACTCGCTGTAATCGTTGAAGCAGTTAACCGTCACGCAGCTATGTTACGTTTAGGGATTGCAAGCCATGGTAACGATCACCGTTTAGGTGCAAATGAGGCTCCTCCAAGCATTATCTCAATCTTCTTAGGTGATACACTAGATAAGATTCTAGAAGCTATTGCTAACGGTAAATCATTTAAACCATCTGATATGGCCCTACTTGATTTAGGTGCTCCAGAACTCGCTAACTTATTAAAAGATAACACTGATAGAAACAGAACTTCTCCATTTGCTTTCACTGGAAATAAATTCGAGTTCAGAGCGTGTGGATCTTCGGCTGCTATCGGTTTCCCATTAACTATTTTAAACTCAGCTGTAGCTGAAGTATTTGATGAATCAAATGCTTTCTTAGAAAAAGAGTTAGCTGCTGGTAAAAAAGTTGATGAAGCTATCATTAGCTTAATCCAAAAATGGATCAACAAATCTCACAAAGTTATCTTTAACGGTGATAACTATACTCAAGAGTGGGTGGATGAAGCTAAACGCAGAGGCCTTCCTAACTATAGAACAACTCCTGAATCACTAGCTGTTTTAAAAGAAGATAAATATTTAGGTTTCTTAGTGAATCAAGGTGTTTTCACAGCTGATGAATTGAAAATGAGATATAACGTTCTCATTGAACGCTATATTAAATACCGTGAAATTGAATTCACAACTTTCAACAATATGTTTAACCAATTTGTATTGCCAGCTGCTGTTGAATACAAAAACAAATTAAGTACATTGATTAGAAATCAGAAGAAGATAGGGCTTGAGAGCGAAGTAGAGCTAGATGTTTATAAAAAATTAGATGTCGAGCTTAACAGTGCTTTCAAAGATTTAACTAAACTTCTAAAAGAGCTAAAAGAGGCTCACCATGGTGGAGAAGAGAAAGCTGCAATGAAAATTGCGCTTGAATTAATGCCTTTATCAGTGAAAGTTGCAAACTCATTCAACAAGATTGAAGAGATTGTGCCTGAAACACTATGGGTTCTTCCATCGTACTATGACATGCTATTTATTCGTTAATAAGAAAATTACGGGTGTATATTCATTTATGCACCCGTTTTCAATCCTGACTAAAAAAGTTTATCGTAATATTTAACAAAAATAATTTCGTTTAACTTATTGAATTCAAAATAAATAATATAAAACTACCATTGAAAACTATTTTCATCTCTAAATAAATAAAAACAGTGTTCCGATCAAGATTTATGAAACCTTAAAACTTTATTAAGACAGGAGTTTTAATAGAGAAAATGGGTTTCACTATTAACAAATAATCTAGCAGGACGCTTATCGACTCTTCAAGGTATGTAATTGGAGGGGTTGAACATCAAGGGTGATGGCATAATAACCAAGGAGGTTGTCGATGGGTCTACGTATTAACACCAATGTTACGTCACTCTCAGCCCAAAGAGTGTTGAGTAACAAAAACCAAGAACAGAGTGATACACTAGGAAAGTTATCATCAGGTACGCGAATTGTTCGTGCGTCTGACGATGCTGCTGGTCTCGCTATCTCAGAAAAATTGAGAGGGGAAATCAGATCAGTGAATCAAGCAAACCGCAATGCTAACGACGGGATTAGTTTAATTCAGGTATCAGAAGGTGCTCTAAATGAGTCATCTGGGATTCTGATTAGATTAAGAGAGCTAGCTATGCAATCTTCTACTGATACCTTAGGTGATCAGGAGAGAGGGTTTGTGGATAAGGAGTACCAAAATCTTAAGTTAGAAATTCAGAGAATTTCGCAATCAACTTCTTTCAACGGAAAAAAACTGTTGAATGGAGAGGGTACAGCTTATGATTTCCAAGTTGGTATTCATAATAACAATTTTGAAGATAGAATTACTTACAATGCAGCTATGACCAACTCTTCAGTTGATGCTTTAGGCATGGCCGAAGAGAGTGTGGCAACGAAAGAAGCAGCACAAGCCTCTTTAGCTAAAACTGACTTAGCTTTAAGTAAAATTTCAGGACAGAGAGCGGAACTAGGAGCTATTCAAAATAGATTAGTATCTACATCACAAAACTTACAAGTGATGGGTGAAAACCTGAATGCTGCTAACGCTCGAATTCGTGATACTGATTATGCTGAAGCAACAGCACAGAACACTAAATTGAACATTCTAACTAACGCCGGAACTGCAGTGTTGGCGCAAGCTAATATGCAAGGTGGAAATGCAACTAAGTTGTTAGGTTAGGACTATTAAATTTAATTGATTTCTGTCGACGAATGGGGGTACATTACAAGTGTACCCCCGTTTTTTTAATACTAATCGCATTGCAGCTGGTATCATCGATGTAATAAATGAAACCTGATCAATCTAAAATTGTTAATTCTGTCTCAGCAATTCTTCAATATAATGATGAAATCTATATGGTTAAAAGAGCTCCTTATCTAAGAGCTTTTCCTGGTTTTCTATCTTTTCCTGGAGGTAAAAAAGAGGAAGATGAGAGCGATCAAGATACACTTGTTCGTGAATTAAAAGAAGAACTCAATTTTGATTTAGCTCTCAATAGAAATCTTATTAAAACTATTAAAGCAGTAGGAGATGCAACTGCACCAATTTTTGTTCCTTACAGGTTTACTAACCACTTTTGGTTAGTCGAGCTGACTGAAAAAATTGATTTTAACATTGATGCAACTGAAGCTGAATGGGGCAAATGGAATAAAATTTCCAACTGGATCAATGAGTTTGAAGATGGATTACATCTGATCATTCCTCCTATTTTAAAAATTCTTAAAAGTTTTGATAAAGAGTTTTATATTGGTGAAAATCTCGATATTCATGAATACTATGACATGGATAAGATTCCTCTAGTCCCATTTATTAATAACTTTTATATTTTGCCGACACCTTCTAATACGTTACCGCCGTTTGATACAACTAATGCTTTTTTTATTAATGATATTTTGGTTGATCCGTCTCCAAAAGATGAATTGACTCTAAATCGATTATTGAAAACTTTTGAAAATAGAGAGTTAAAAGCAGTAATGCTTACTCATCATCATCCAGATCATATCCAAAATAGTAATACTTTTGCTAAATTAAAAAACCTTCCAATGTTTCTTTCGCAAGATACTTTTAACCGAATTTCGCGCAAGCATAATGGCTATTTCGATAATATTAACGTTAAAATTATTAGAGAAGATGATATTGTTACTACATGGAATGGAGAGAATGTTATAGTTCACGAAGTTCCAGGACACGACCATGGCCAACTTGCTTTAACTGTTCCATCAAAGAAATGGTTTATTGTCGGAGATCTGATTCAAGCTGCGGGGTCTGTGGTTATTGCAGATCCTGAAGGTGATATGATCGAATACTTTAGCACTTTAAAAAAGGTTATAGAATATAATCCTAAAATTATATTACCATCGCATGGATTACCTACTAGTACCGTTTATGCTCTAGAGAGAACTCTAGAGCATAGAATTGAGCGTGAAGAACAGGTTTTTAAACTGGCTCAATCCAATAAGAGTGAATCCGAAATGCTTGAGCTAATTTACGGTAAATTAAAATTAAGTGAGCTACTTAAGTTATTAGCTTTAAAAAACATTGAATCACATTTAAAAAAATTAAAAATTGAAAAACGAATTTAGTTTAGGGCTTGCTGAATATAGAGTCTGAAGGATTTGTCTTTGAAACGTAAGATTCTGAAGTTTCCAAGTTCTTTTTCTTGAATCATGTACTGATAATATTCAGGGTCTGTGTCTGAAATTTCATATACACTTTTTCCTTCATACATTCCAAAATCAATAATAACTTGATCTTCTTCAAGTATTCCGGTTACTGGACTATTCACCTGGGCCATAATTTCCCTCCTTAGAAAACTCATGACCAAAATCATTTTGATCATTTTGCATATGGGCTCATATTAAATTTTGTATTAATAAATTTTCTAAGA
Source organism: Bacteriovoracaceae bacterium (assembly GCA_046328975.1). GTDB lineage: Bacteria > Bdellovibrionota > Bacteriovoracia > Bacteriovoracales > Bacteriovoracaceae > JAXLVO01. The sequence goes on from JAXLVO010000025.1 coordinate 16,467, forward strand.
AAAGAAAAAAAATAAAAAATATTTTATCTACTAATTAGGTAAAGTATTTTCTAACAAATAAAACGATATGTTTAAATTCATTAGCATGGTCTTTAATCATAATTGAGCGAATAAGTTCTAATGCTTCATAAAGAGTCATGGCCTTACGGTAAGGTCTGGGAGTTATAAGTGCAGCTAGGATATCAAATATACAGACAAAAAGCGTTTCAGCACCGGCAATATGTTTAAGTGCTTCACTGTCATCAATATTTTGATCTTTATCTTGATTATTTTGCTTGGATTCGAGCATCGAGTAAAATTGATGATGGTTGAGCATAATATCTAAGTAATTAGTACTGATAGGAATTCGTCCGTTAAGTATCTGAGCAGAATGTTCGGGATGGTTATGAAAAGATTGTTTGTCTATATCACTTAAGTTACGTGAATCATGTTTATCCTTAGGAATAAGTGACATACCTACATCTTTAAAATAGCTAGTAATAAAAAGTGATTCAATTTCTTTTGGAGAAAAGTGGTTAGAGTTTTTTAAAAAACCCAAAAGCATTAAAGTGGAAAGGTAGGGTTGTTTAATTAAAAAGTGGTAACGAGCGCTATTTTGAATCTCTTTGAATAATTCTTTTCCTAGGTTATTGTTCTCTAAAAGAAAATTACACAAATTTTTTGTACTTTGATGTTGTAGTTTTAAAACTTCATCTTCAGCTGGTGACTGATAAAGAAAGGACATATTTTGACAAAGTAAATTAGACTGTTTTTTAGCATTTGCTTCAGCGTCTCCAATTGAAAGCGAACGAGTAACATTGCGTAGTTCTTCTTGTTGTTCATTTTTAAAAAGTATATAAGCTTCAGTTGGAATAAATAGTGGCCAAACGTTTTTTTGAATAAACTCAGTCATCTTTTCACGGGTTATCAATTCACCCCGATTTAAAACAACTCTAAAGAGGTTGTTTTGATAAGCATAGATATCACTGGGTGCATATTTCAAACTTAAAATTTCATTTGTCTCAAGTTTAGTTAACTTGAAGGAGAGATTACTCTGTTCTAAAACTGATAATAGGTTATTTTTTGAGGCTTTCATTTATTCTATCATTTAAATAATCAACAAATTTTACCCCGTAGTTTTCCATCATTTTGGGAAACATAGAGATAGGTGTAAGTCCAGGAAAAGTGTTGATTTCATTTAAAAGAACTTCACCATCGTTAGTATAAAAAAAATCCATTCGAGAAAGGTCTTTGAGTTTAAGCGCTTTAAAAGCTCGTTCTGAATACTCTTTGATCTTACTAATTGCACTTTCAGGTAAATTCATAGCTAAAATTGAAGTTGAGGTTTTAGAGTTAGCCGCATATTTTTCTTCATAAGAATAGAACTGAGTAGGGCAATGAATTTCACCAGGATTAGTTACATGAATCTTATTTTGATACTCAAAAATACTAATTTCAAGCTCTCTTCCCATTAGTGCTTTTTCAATAATCACGTAAGGCGATAATGTAAAAGCTTCATTAATGTTTTTTTCTAGTGTTGTTAAATCATTAACTTTATAAACTCCAACTGAAGAACCTTGGTTGGTCGCTTTAATGTAAACAGTTTTATATTGGTTAAAAAAGTTTCTAATTTCATCGGTCATACCTGGCTTAATTAAAAACAGATAGGGAGTATTTGGAACCTGAATTTTATCTAACCAGATTTTTGTAGTTAACTTATTAAAACAGATTTTGGAGGATTCACTGTTAGGTCCAATATAAGGAATTCCAATTACATCTAAGAATGATTGAATATCTCCAGTCTCTCCTGGATATCCGTGTATGCAAGGAATAACGATATCAATCTTTTTTTCTGGATTGTTTTTGGAGTAAAGCTTTTTATCCCATTTAAGTTCAACCACGTTTTGGTTTTCATCCACCCAAACTAGCTGCTTATTAATCTCCACATAAGAGACATCGAAATTACTATTTTTTTTTAGGCACTCTAAAATATATTTAGCGGAAACTAGAGAGATCTCATGTTCGGATCCACCACCACCACACAGAAGTAACACATTTTTTTTTGCCATTTGCCCATCTACTTTTTAGGGTTAATCTCTCCACTTAATTCAGTAAAAAGCTGAAGAATTTCAGGTATAGTGTACGATTTGGACTCTTTCTCGCCATATTTTCGTGCACTCACACTATTATTCTGCAATTCTTTATCACCAACGACAAGCATAAACGGTATTTTTTGTGTCTGAGTATTTCGTGTTTTTAATCCTAGTGTTTCGTTTCGGTCGTCGAGAACGGCTCGAATGCCGGCTTTTCTAAATTGATTGTAGATATCTTGGCAGTAACTTAAATGTAAATCATTTTTCACTGGTATAATCACCACTTGTTCAGGCGCAATCCAGAATGGAAAAGCCCCAGCTACGTGCTCAATATAGACCGCCATAAAACGCTCTAATGAACCCAGCAGAGCTCTATGAATTACCACTGGTCGCTCCATCTCTCCATTTTGATTAGTGAATCGTAAATCAAATCGATCAGGTAATTGGAAGTCTAATTGAATAGTTCCTAATTGGTGATAACGGTTAAGAGCATCTCCTACTAGAATATCAATTTTAGGTCCATAGAAAGCTCCATCACCTTCATTTACCGTGTATTCAAATCCTGCACTTTTTAAAGCTTGAGCAAGTGACTCTTCAGCAATATCCCAAGTCTTATCATCTCCAGCTTTCTTTTCAGGTCTAGTCGATAAGAAGACTTTGACGTTTTTAAATCCAAACTGCTTGTAACAAGTAAAGAACATTTCGAGTAATGACTTAATCTCATTTTGAATTTCATTTAGTGGTAAAAAGATATGTGAGTCATCTTGGCAAAAGCTACGCACGCGCGTAAGTCCACTAATCGCACCACTTCGCTCATAACGGTGAAGTCGTCCAAAGTCAGCAAAACGTAATGGAAGATCGCGGTAACTATACTGATGATGTTTAAACATCAACATATGACAAGGACAGTTCATTGGTTTAACTGCAAACTCTCGCTTATCAATATTGGTAAAATACATATTCTCTTTATAGTGTTCATAGTGACCACTGGTATGCCATAACTGACTATCTAAAATTTGCGGAGTAATAACCTCTTTATAATTATAAACTTCATAAAGATTTCGAATATATTGAATCAATTGATTATAAATGAAAGCACCTTTAGGCATAAAGAACGGTGATGCCGGTGCAACTGTATCGAAAATAAAGAGTCCAAGCTCTTTGCCTAATTTTCTATGGTCGCGCTTTTTCGCTTCCTCTAGAAAGGTTAAGTGTTCATTTAATTTATCTTTAGAGTTAAAGCAGGTAGCATAAATTCTCTGAAGCATCGGACGAGTTTCGTCACCACGAAAATAGGCTCCCGCTGTATGTAGTAATTTAAAAAATGGAGGAATCTGACCAGTCTTCTCTACGTGTGGTCCACGACAAAGATCAGTGAATTCACCTTGAGTATAAAAAGAGATCTCAATATCATCAGGTAGACTATTAATCAGTTCAACTTTTAAATATTGCTTCTCGTGTTCACAAAAAGCGATAGCCTCTTTTTTCGGCAGAACTTTGCGCACGATCGGTAAGTTCTCTTTAATGATCTCTTTCATTTTATTTTCAATATTTCTAAGATCCTCTTCGGTAAATTTATGTGGGGTTAGTACATCATAATAGAATCCGTCTTCGGTGGTTGGACCAATTCCCAGCTGAAGTTCTGAGCCATTAAAAAGTCTTGTGATTGCTTGCGCCATTAAATGAGAGCAAGAATGACGTAATGTGTCAAGGTCAATTTTAGACATTTGTCCCTCTTTTGTTCGATTTTCGGAGCCAATATACACCCAAAAGATCAATTTTTATATGTAAAAATTAGGGCACTTTAGGTAAAGGATAGTCTTATTAAATCAGAATGGGTATATATTGAGTTGATTATTATGGGGTGCTTCCCCTTATAACAAATAGGCTTAGATATGGATTCAACATCGTCACAAACAGAGCTTAATGCCGATTCTGTTATGGCATTGCTGGCTAATAAAATCCAAGAGACGGGATTACCGTTAGACGTTGCTTTAGCGCAATCTTATTATCGCCTGGGAAAAATATATTACGATAAATCTGATCTTCTGGCTGCACGAGAATGTTTCTTAAAAACATTAGAGATTTCAAAACGCAATAATAGTGATGGTGATTTTCGCTATAAAGTTTTAGGTTTTTTAATTAGAATTGCCTCTGAGTCGATGCAAATGAAAGAGGTTGAGCTCTATGTGCAAGAGTCTAAAGAGATCTTAGTTACTCTTTCTCAATCACCAGAAAATATTAATTGTGAGTTTTACTATAACTACGGAATGCTAGGAGCATATCAACATAATATTTCACAAGAACAGGCCCGAGAATATTTCTATAAAAGCTACCAGAAATCATTGAAAGAAAATCGTCCTGAAATTCAAGCCAAAGCGTTATATGCATTGGCTGCTAACTATTTTTTCCACAATGATTTTCCTAATGCGATTAAATATCTGGGCAACTTAAATGAATTGCTAAAAGTGATCGATAAAAAATATATTAGAGCAACGATGTTTTTAAAATTTGCTCGAATTTACTCTGATATGGGTGAACTTAATAAAGCTTTAAATTACTTTGATTTATCACAAAAAGACTTTGCAGAAAAAAGCTGTTGGAATCTCTATGGTCATATTCTTGTAGGTAAAGCACTTATTCATAAGAAAAAAGGTGATTATGCTTTAGCTCTTAACTATTTACAATTAGCTAAAGAGTCGATTAATCCTAAAGTCTTCAAGCGATTAAATGAGACAATAACTAACGAAATAAATGATGTGAGTGATAGTAGTATAGGAATGTCGATTGATAAACTTAATCGAAAAATCTATGTTCAATCTATTGGTGAAATCGATTTTAAGCATAGATTTGTTCTACTTGAAATTCTCTTTTTATTAGCACTTAAGCCAGGTGTTTATTATACCAAAGAGGATCTCGCTCAAACTATTTGGAAAAATGAATACAGTCCGCTTATTCATGATAAACTGATCTACACTAGTATTAGTCGTTTAAGAAAATTGTTAGAACCCAATGAAGGTTCAGCTGATTCTCAACGTCGTTATATTATTCGTGGAAAAGATGGATATGCTTACAATCCACAGATTAAAGTGAGATTCCATAAAGAGGTGGATGTTGAGTCCGATAAATATCAAAACATAGATTTAACTGACCCAGTATAATTTATGTTAAAAAAAACACTCATTATTTTTTTGATTTCGTTTAACCTCTGGTCTGAATCAATTGATTTTGATCTTAACTTGAAAATTATTGATCGTACTTTGGTTAAAACTCCAATAGCTATTTTAAAAACGGCAGTTTCGTTACCTGTTGGCGAGAGTGTGAAGGTGAATAAAAATCTCTATCAATTAGAGCTTATAAATAGTGAAATTAGTTTACCTTTTATGCGATGTTCGAAGGCTTTTAAAATTACTGGAACTTTAACTCATTTTGAAAATGAGAGGGATAGTGAAGGGCGAGTGGTTGGTACACCAGAGCTTATTGCTTGCGTGAATAAGAAGAGCCTATTTGAAGCTAGTATTGAAAAAAATAGTAAACATTTCAAAATTGAAATCACACCTAAAATTATTCAATGATATGCAACTCATCTGCGGTAAACTTTGCGACTCCTTATGGACTCCAGAACTTTTAAAACAACTAATAAATTTTGATCAGAAGTTTTTTGATAAGCCCTGGACACTGAATAATTGGAATGAAACCTTTAAAAATGGAGAACGCTATTTTTTAAGCGTCACTATTCAAGATGACCAGATTGTTGCTTTTTCACTTTATTATCTTATTGTAGAGGAGAGCATGGCCCATCTTTTGAAGATCTTAGTAAATCCTGATCAGCGTAGATTTCGACTTGCTACAAAGCTCTCAGAAAAGAGCGAACAGTTACTAACTCTTTTAAATATTAAGAAAATTGTTCTAGATGTTGCTGTTGGTAATAATTCAGCTATTTCATTTTATCTAAACGAAAATTTTGAAAAAATCCACATGATGAACCATTTTTATGGCAAAGGGCATCATGCTTGGAGTATGCAGAAAAAGATTTGAAGTTTTTAAATTTGCCTTTTTTTAAGAAAATTGCTACATACTAGTAACAATAGCTATAATTAATTTACTGATTTTTTTCTCCCCTGTCGTGCTATTTTTCCCTCGAAGTATTCATTCTTTAATAAGTTTTGAATCCTAGGCTACTTGAAACTTTGGTCTTTCTTGAGGGTAGGGGTGAGCGAGTAAAAGGAACGTTGAGTGAATTTGGTTCAAAATGAAGATCCAAAAAGAAATGAACTTGTGGATAAGTTTTTTAACTTAACCAAACAGATTGTTGAGAATGAAGGACTAAGTCTATATGATCTGGAATTTTTACCAGGCAAAGGTATTTTACGCGTTTATATTATGAATGCTAAAACTAAGACTGCACTGATAGATGATTGTGTTCGGGTTGATCATGCGTTCACGCCATTTATTGAGTCTGAGAGTTGGATGCCAACTTCATTAACATTAGAAGTATCTTCACCCGGTGTTTATCGTGTTTTAAAAACGAATGAACACTACTCTATGGCAATAGGAGAAGTGGTTAGCATTATTTTACACAACGAAGCGGCTCAAAGAATGTTTAAAGGTAATGTAAAACTTCGTGGAAAATTGGTTAGCGTTGAGGCTGATGGTTTTGCGATAAAAGTAGTTAATAAAAAAAGCGAACAAGAGTTTAAGCTAAATTTTAAAGATGTAAAAAAGGCAAATTTAGATCCTGACTTATAATAGTAATAGTTTATTACGAGGAGATTCACAGTGAATTTTTCAGAATTAGGTAGAATGATTGAACAATTAGGCAAAGATAGAGGCATTAAAAAGAATGTCGTGGTGGAAGCTATTGAACAAGCGTTTTTAGTGACTGCTAGAAAAAAATATGGATTACAAGGTGAGTATGAAACGAAATATAATCCTGATGATGGTGAAGTGGAAATTTTCCAATTTAAAAACGTAGTAGATTCAGTTAAAGATTCTATTTTAGAAATTTCATATAGTGATGCTAAAAATTTAGATCAAGATTGTGAAATGGGTGACCAGTTAGGGATTAAAATTGAGAATCCTAATTTTTCACGTGTTGACGTTCAAACCGTTAAGCAAATTATTTTCCAAAAAGTACGTGATGCTGAAAGAGAGACGCTTTTTGCTGAATTCAAACATAGAGTGGGTGACTTAACGACTGGTATTGCTCGTCGCTTTGAAAAAGGTGGAGTGATTGTAGATTTAGGTAAAGCCGATGCGATCCTACATAAGAGAGAGATTATTCCTGGAGAGACTTTTAAAGCTGGAGACAGAATCCAAGCTTACTTGTCAGAAGTGGTTATGGGGAACAAAGGTCCTGAAATTAGACTTTCAAGAACTAGTCCACTTTTTTTAGTTAAACTATTTGAAATGGAAGTTCCAGAAATCCAGGATGGTAGCATCGAAATTAAATCGGTAGCTAGAGAGCCAGGTCAAAGAGCCAAAGTTGCTGTTTATACGGCAGAGAGAGATGTGGATCCAGTTGGTGCCTGTGTTGGTATGAAAGGAAGTCGTGTTCAAAATATTGTTAATGAACTTCAAGGTGAAAAAATTGATATTGTAAAATGGAATAGTGAAATTGAAGTGTTTGCTAAAGCGGCACTCGCTCCATCTGAAATCACTTCAATTATGTTAAATAATGAAGATCAAAGTATGGATGTAATCGTGGAAGATGATCAATTGTCTTTGGCAATTGGTAGACGCGGTCAGAATGTGCGCCTTGCTGCCATGTTAACTGGTTGGAAAATTAACATTATTTCAAAAACTAAATTACAAGAAAAAATTAGCCGTTCGATTCTTAATCTTAAACAGATTGAAGGTTTATCTGATACTTGGGCACAAGGACTTGTTCATAATGGAATTATGTCAATTTCTGATCTAAGCGCAATGGACCCGCACGATATGGGTAGAAAATTGGGTGTAGGTCAAGAAGAGGCTAATAAATTATTAGCAAAAGTTAATGCTGCTATTGCGGAAGGGGCGATTAAACTAGTTCCTGACGTAGGCGAAGATATTATTTCAGCTTCAGCTGTACCGGGACAAGCTAGAGAGATCCAAAAACAGATCGAAACTGGTTCTAATCCAAAAACAAATGCTGATATTGCTAAAGATAAATTCTCTGACACAGAAAAAAGATTACGTGAAGAGTTGGCAGCATTTAAAATTAAATAGTACTAATTTTTAGTAGGGAGAGAGTAAAGTATGCCTAAAATATTTGAATTAGCTAAAGAACTTAATTTAGGTGCTTTAGATTTAGTTGAAAGCTTAAAAAAAGTGGGCTTATCAGTTAGAAACCACATGAGTGAAATCTCTCCTGAAGATTGGGAAAGAGTACGACCACAACTTTTTCCTGAAAAAAAAGAGGAAAAGAAAGTCGTAAAGAAAAAAGTTGTAAAAAAAGCGACAAGTTCAGCGACAACAGAGGCTGATAGTGGGTCTGAAGAAAAAGTGTCTAAAGAAGAGAAGGTAAAAGATAGTGATAAAAAAGAGAAGAGGGCAAAAAGTGAAGATGCTGTAGTAGCAGTTGAGGCTAAGTCTTCTGTAAAAAAGAGATCAGTTGTTGTTAGAAAGAAAACAGATGAGGAAGTGGCGGGGCCAGCGGCTGAATTTTCAGAAGAGCTTGATGAAGATAGACAACATGAAGAGTATGAAAGTAGTGCTGAGGCTGAAGAGCATGATCATGTGACAGCTTCGGATGACAGTTTAGATGAAGTAGAAACTGGTTCTACTGAAGAGGTAAAAAGAGGCTTAAAAGTTGTTTATGATCCAAGTAAAGATAAAGCACTGTTAGCGGCTAAAGAGAAAGCTCGATTAGAGGCAGCTAGTAGAGAAGCAGCGGCAGAACCTAAAGCTGATAAAAAAGAGTATTTTAAAGAAAAAATGCACTCGTTTACTCCAGTTTTTATTCCTGAAAAAAAAGCAGTTAAACCGGAAACTAAAGAGCCTAAGAAAGATCTCTATTTAGAAAATAAAAATGTTTTTAGAAAACAAGAATTAAAAGTTGATGATGTCGCTTTTGTAGACAAAGATGCATTAGAAGATGATGGTAAAAAACGACTTGGTGGTTTAGCTGCTATGGTAGCCAAACCCAAAGTTCCAACTAAAGCTCGTGATATAAATCTCATGAGATCGGAAGAAGAGCTTAAATCCTATAGCTTGGGGGCTTTAGGTAAGGCTATTTATAAAACAGTCGGTAAGAAAAAAGTGTGGAGTGGGCTTAGCCAGAAAACACTGGTAACTGAAGTTAAAGAGTCAAAAAGAGTTATCCATGTTCACAATGGATCTTGGGCCGATGAGTTTGCGGCTAAATTAAATATTAAATTTGAAACACTCGTTAATAGAGCATTAGAAATTAATCTACTCTTAAAACCTAAAGATTACTTGGGTTTCAAACTTGCCTCTAAAATTGCTAATCTATTTAATTATAGAGTTGAAGATAAGGCATTTAATGAAGAGTCTATCATTACTAAAACTAACGTTAAGGAAAATGTTGATTCAAGTTGGCCACACCGTAATCCAATTGTAACGATTATGGGACACGTAGATCATGGTAAGACATCGCTTCTTGATTATATTAGACGAGCAAAAGTGGCTCAAGGTGAAGCGGGTGGGATTACTCAACATATTGGTGCTTATAGTGTTGAAGTTAATGGAAAATATATTACTTTCTTAGATACTCCAGGCCATGCAGCTTTTGCTAATATGCGATCTCGTGGAGCTAAGGTTACTGATATAACCGTTCTTGTGGTAGCTGCTGATGATGGGGTAATGCCTCAGACAAAAGAGTCAATCCGTTTTTGTCAGGCAGCTAATGTTCCTATCATTGTGGCCGTTAATAAAATTGATAAAGAGGGAGTTAATCCTGATAAAATTAAAAATGAGTTGATGGAATTTGGTCTTACTCCGGAAGAGTGGGGCGGGGAGACTCTTTATGTTCCAGTTTCAGCATTAAAAGGAACTAATATTGATAAACTGCTTGAGACTATTAGTCTTCAAGCAGAAATGATGGATTTAAGAGCTGATCCCAAAGCAGATGTTCAAGGTGTAGTTATCGAGTCATTTGTTGAGGTCGGAAGAGGTCCACTTGCTACAGTTATTGTTCAAGCAGGAACTCTAGAGAAAGGTGACTATATTGTTGCTGGTGAATGTATGGGAAGAGCTCGTAGTCTAATGGATTATAAAGGTGAGCAATTAAAATCGGCTCCACCTTCAACTCCTGTACAAATTTTAGGTTTTGATAACCCTCCTTCTCCAGGTGATATATTTAATGTTGTAAAAAATGAGAGAGAAGCTAAAAAATTAGTTGAAAATAGAATATTAACTCGTAAACAGATGGAATCAGCTCCAGAGAAGAAAAAAGTTTCTCTCGAAGATTTCTTTGCCAATAAAAATGAAACTGATGGTAAGAAGTTACTTAAAATTGTTCTCAGAACTGATGTTCAAGGTTCATATGAGGCAATTAAGAACGCAATTGAGGCATTAGGTAATAGTGAAGTAGGCGTACAAGTTATTGGTGGTGGTGTTGGAGCTATTACAGATAACGATGTTGTACTTGCTTCAACAGTAGATAGTATCTTAATTGGATTTAATATGAGGCCAGTGACGAGTGCTCGTCGTATGGCAGAAGATCGCGGTATTCAAGTTAAAACTTATTCAATCATCTATGAGTTAATTGATGATATTAAGAGTGCGCTTGAAGGATTACTTGCACCAATTGTTGAAGAAAAATATATTGGACGTGCTGAAGTTAGAAATATTTTCAATATTCCAAAATATGGTGTGATAGCAGGATCTGCTGTCGTTGACGGAAAGCTTAATCGTGGATGTAAAATTAGATTACTCCGTGATGGAAAAATTATGCATGATGGTAAGCTCAATACTTTAAAACGCTTTAAAGATGAAGTGAAAGAAGTAGGACTTGGTTATGAGTGTGGGGTTGCTCTAGAAAACTTCAACGATATTAAAGTTGGAGATATTTTTGAAGCCTACCTAATCGAAGAGAAAAAACGAACTTTGGATGCTAGTCCAACACTTTAAATTTTAGGTATTAGTTTTATGGTTAAGAAAAAGCGAGAGAGTAATTTAAGTAAAGAGGCGCAGAAATCACGCTTTGAAGAGCTTGTAAAAGAAGAGGTAAATTGGATTCTTAAACGTGATTTTTCAGATGCTAGACTGCAGTTTGTGACTGTAATAAAAGTTGAGTTAAACAAAGATAATTCCAAAGCTAAACTTTTTTGGGATACCTTTAATACAAAAACTAGAGGAGATGCTAAAAAATGCATTGAGAGTTCAGCGGGAAAAATTCGAACACTTTTAGCTCAGAAAATTAAAGTACGACATGTTCCAAGTTTAGAGTTCATTTATGATGGACAGTTTGAAGCTCAAAATAAGATTGAAAAAATTTTAGAAGAGGCAAAAATAACGACTGATAATTAATAAGTGTGAATAAATTCAAAGCTCCCTTAATTTATAATTTCTTTAAACCAGTGGGAATCTCTTCCCATCATGTAATTCGACTTTTCAAAAAAAAATTAAACTGTGAAGTTGGTAAGATTGGACATTTTGGAACGCTTGATCCTTTTGCAGGCGGGGTTCTATTAATCGGAATAAACAGTGGAACTAGAATTAATGATTATGTTCATGCTGAATTTGCTAAAACCTATCTACTCATTGGAGTTTTAGGTAAAGAGACTGTAACCGGAGATAATACTGCCCCAATCTCACAAACTGATACAAGTCGCTATTTAGTAGAAAATATAAAAAAATTTGATATTCATTTTTTAAATGCGCTTCTACAAGATAAGTTTTTAGGTGAATACTATCAAGCGCCACATGTTTATTCTGCCGCTAAATTTCAAGGGAAAAAGTTGCACGTTTGGGCCAAGCAAGGAGTAAATATAAATTTAGCTCCGGTTAAACGATATATTTATTCTCTTGAGATCGTAAAGTATGCGTTTCCTTATCTCCATTTAAAAGTAAAAGCTTCGAGTGGAACCTATATGCGAACACTTTTTAGTGATATCGCTAGATTTTTGGGAACATTAGGACATCTAGTAGGATTAATTCGAACCGAGATTGGTCCCTTTAATATTTATAATGGAATAAAAAAGAGTAATTTTAGTGATCAAATAAAAAATTGGGATGAAAATTTTTTACTAAAACATGGAAATCATATAGATGATGTTTTAAAGTATTCTAAGATTGTTTTAGATCAAGAGAGTAGTATTAAATTTAAAAATGGTGTATCGGTTCCTGCTCCACATGATAGAGAAAATAAAAATTGGATTTATGATTTTGAAAATCAAATGATTGGATTGGGAGAAATTTACATGGATGAAAATAATACAAAAAAAATTAGAGTAGTATTTAATTTAGCCTGTTAGCTTTGATAATTTCACATTTTGATAGTTCGTCATATCCATCAATAACTTTTTGCCAGCAACATTGTGCAAACTCTTCTTTGGTTTTGAAATTTTTGGGATGAACAGGGGCTGAAGTGAGTAGTCCTACCAAGCTTCCTGGTTTCATAAGGTGAGTATCAGGATCAACTGTCTCGAGTGTATTTAAACTAATCGGCGTAACTTGAACTCCTAAATCATAGGCTTCAAAAATAAGTCCTGCATGAATCTCACTAAACTCTTTTGGACGATCGGTTTTAGATCTCGTTCCTTCAGGATAGGTTTGAATTCCAAATTGTCCTCTTAGTCGATTCTTACACTCTTCTAATGCCTTTTTTCGAGAGGTTGGATTTTTTCTATTAACGGGAATTCCTCCCGCAGAAAAGGCAGTGATTCCAAAAAATGGGATAAAGAGTATCTCGCGTTTCATTAAGGCTGGAACAGGATGGTTAGCGCCTATTAGAAAAATATCTGTGATCGTCTGATGGTTTGAAATAAAGAGTCCACAATATCCCTTTTCCGACTCACTTCTCCGATCAAGATGGTAGACTTTTACAAAAAAGAGGAACTTCAAGCAAAAATAGTTAAAAAATTGCCAAAACGGGCGAACTAGCGTCATTCTTCGATTTTTAGGCAGAGTAATCCAACTAGTGATACCGGCGTTAAAAGCAACAAAAAAACAACAACTATTACAATAACTCTTAGAATAAAAATGAGTTTTTTGAAACATGTATAGCATTGAGCGATTATGCTATAGAATTTCCCAAAAATGAACAAAATACCTGACTAGTTCTGCTTTTTAAAATGAATGGTTATTTAGTTTGAACCTGATCGCTTTTTACCTAGCTTAATTATAAAAACCAATTCGACATATAATTGATCTAGGTAATTTTCTTTAATCCAAGAGGAATTTTAAAATGCAACAATTGGGCCCAAGAACCTATAAAGTAAAAAATCCAGCAATCACTTTTTTTTGCCCACTATGCCGAACAGAGCGTGGGATGATTTATACACCTGATTTATCTCCGAAAAATTATGCTCAAATTGCGATTATTTCAGTTGTTGTAATGAGTCTTTTTTATCCCCTCATGGAGGTTAAAGTTTTCTTTTTAGCTTTTGTAGTTTGGGGAATATTTGAGGCAGTAAAAAAAATTCTTTTTCGTCGTGAAATTACCTGTCCTCATTGTGGATTTGATGCCACTTGGTACAAAAAAGATGTTCGTATTGCCAAGAGAATGGTGAAGAGTTTTTGGGATACTCAAAATGCTTCGCAGCCTAGCGCTAGCAATAATACACAGAATCAATAATTCAAAAATTTTCTGATTTTTTTCAAAAATTGATAGCTATTTACCAATAGATTCGTTATTTCTTATACTTATCAAAAATAAAAGCGTTCCCATTTTTGCATTTACTTTCGTACAATGGTGAACGAATTTATTCATTAAAAAATTTACATTAGGAGAGAGCAATCATGAGCGTTAATAAAGTTATTTTACTTGGAAGATTAGGCCAAGATCCAGAGTTAAAATATACACCGTCCGGAGCGGCTGTTTGTAATTTTTCTTTAGCAACCAGCGAAGCTTGGAATGATAAAGATGGACAGAAACAAGAAAAGACTGAGTGGCACAGAATTGTGGTGTGGGGAAAATTAGCTGAACTTTGTAACCAATATTTAGCTAAAGGTCGTCAGGCTTTTGTTGAAGGTAGAATTCAGACTCGTTCTTGGGATGATACAAAATCTGGAACTAAAAAATATACTACAGAAATTTTAGCTAATACGGTTCAATTCATTGGTGGTGCTCAAGCTAGCAATGAATATTCTCGTGGTCAGGGAGCGAGTGAGATGCCTCAGTATGATGAGGGTCAATCTCAACAGGCTCCAATGGGAAGAGCTAACCCTAACAAAGAGTACAAGGTTACTAATGACATTAATTTTACCGCTGACGATATTCCATTTTAGTTAAACTATAATTCTTATTTGCACCTGAATTTAGACTAAACGCTTGAGTTCAGGTGTATTCAATAAATTTTACTTTAAATGAAGAAAAATAAATTAAATTAATCCACTACTATACCCGATAATAGTATTCGAGGATTAGTGAAGATGAGTTATTTTTCAGTTCCTTTTTATTTAGTTATGTTAAATAAGGTGTTGCCTTATGACGTCTATGTCAACTCATCTGCTATTGAGGCTAAAGAGCATTTTGTAAAAATCTTTAAAGCAGGTGGAATACTTAATCAAGAAGATATAAATATTTTTAAATTAAAATATCGTCAGATCTATATTCCAGAGAATCAGAGGAATTTATACTTAGCTAGTTTAGTTGGAAGTAATAACGTTGATGATACTAAAAAAACTGAAATTATTAAGGATAGTGCTATTACTCATTTGAATAAACTCTTTGACGCTAAAGCGGATTTTAATACTGAAATGCTAGTAAACACAATTAAGAGTTGCAAAGAAACAGTATCATCGATGGTAGAAGTATTAAAAGATTATTCTATTAATGACCTACAACATTTAATCAGTAAACTAAGTTTTCATGATTTTTATACATTTGATCATTCGGTAAACGTGGGGATGTATTCTATTGGTTTATTGAAGGCCGTTAATCCAGAGTCATCCAATGATGAGTTAACGATAGCAGGGCTAGGTGGTCTATTACATGATTTAGGTAAGATGAAAATTTCGACTGAGCTTATTAATAAACCAGGTAAACTTACACCTGAAGAGTTTGAGATGATTAAAAAACATCCAGAGTTTGGACTGGATCTCTTAGGTTCAAGTGCAGCCGAATGCAAAGGAATTAATCTTCATGCCATTTCTCGAGTAGTGTTTGAACACCATGAAAACTATAATGGAACAGGTTACCCACAAAAATTGCAAGGTGAAAATATCTATTTGCTGGCAAGGATAACAGCAATTGCTGATTTTTTCGATGCAATAACTACTCAACGTTCATATCACGAAGTTTTAAAAACCGATGAAGCAATTCCGGTTATGGCAAAAACAAAAGGAATCAAAATTGATCCTAAGTTATTTGAAATTTTCACACAGAGTCTGCAGCAGTTTACACTAACTGGAAAAATGAATATTGAGTTACCTAGTGACTTTGATCCATGTCAACCACAACATGTTTTACCGTTTACACCGGTTACAAAAAAAGTTGAAACTAAAGACTATGGAAAAATTAAATTAGTGGAAGAGATTATTGCAAATAACAAAGATAAAGAGAAAAAATCTGCTTAATGTAATAATGGTTTGGCTAGTAAATATTTCTCTTTTTCATTATATTCACTAATTTTCACTCTTAAAATTTGGTTATTTAAATCAACATTGTTAGTAACTGGAATTTTTACTTTTAAAAAGTTAGTACTATAACCAGTAAAGAAGCCATTTTTATCAAGCGTTTCAAAAAGCACTTCAGTTTCTAGTCCAACCATCTTTAGATTTAATTCAGTAAGTTTTTTCTCACCTAATTCTTGTAGAATTTTCACTCGTTTCTTTTTAATTTCGGAATTAACTTGATTTTCTAACTTTGAAGCGGTTGTTCCTTTGCGTTTTGAGTAAGGAAAAACATGAAAATGGGTAATAGGGAGAGTCTCAAGTAAATTGTATGTATTTTGAAATTGCTCTTCGGTTTCACCTGGGTAACCCACAATAATATCTGCGCCAATTCCACAATACGGAAAATAGTTTTTTATTTTCCAGGCAATGTCACTATATTCACTACTGGTATATTTTCTACGCATCGATTTTAAGATTTCGTCATCACCACTCTGAAGAGGAATGTGGAAATGGTCGAGAAATTTTTCCGAAGACTTCATAACAGTCAGAAGTTCGTCAGTTATAGTATTGGGTTCAACGGAAGACATTCTTAAACGTTTTAAATTATCTAGTTTTAAAAGCTCTTCAACTAAATGGGAGAGTTTCTCTTTTGATTTATGTTCATACTCCCCAATATTTACACCGGTTAGAACAATCTCTTTAAAGCCTTTATCTAGAATTTTTTGAGCTTCGATTAGCGCATCTTGTATGGAGATGGTACGAGCTCGGCCTCTCGCAAACGGAATAATACAAAATGAGCAAACATAGTTGCAGCCATCTTGGATTTTTAAGAAGGCGCGGGTGTGAGAATCAAACTCGGTAGTTGCAGCACCCCAAAATTCATTTGTTAAATCAATTTTAGTTATTGCGTCATTACTCTCATCAAGATATTTAAACACATTATATTTCTCATTAGTGCCCAAAATAAGATCTACACCACCAATTTTCTGAACCGCCTCAGCCTCCATTTGTGCATAACAACCAGCGACTACGATTTTGGCGTCAGGTGAGCTTTTTTGTGACTGTCTAATGATGTTTCTACAGCTAGAATCAGCGCCATCTGTGACGGTACAGGTGTTGATAAAGACCACATCACTCTCATTACCATATTCAACAATTTCGTAGCCACGTTCAGCAAATCCTTGTGCAATAGAACCTGTTTCGGACATATTGAGTCGACAACCAAGAGTATAAAATGAGACGGTTTTTTGTGTGTTCATCTAGCGCTGTAAGCTAATTAAAAAATTCAAGAAAAGCAAGATGAATCTGTTGACAATAAATTGAAATAAAATTACCTTGTTCAAACTTTTCAAATCGAAAAATTAAGTGGTCTCGTAGCTCAGTTGGTTAGAGCATCTCCCTTTTAAGGAGAGGGTCCTGTGTTCGAGTCACAGCGGGATCACCACTTATTCCCAAGATGGGGATGTATACTCGCGGAAGCAGGAGCAGACAGCGAGTACTCTTTGTAAAAATCCAATCTATTTCTCAATTCTCCTAATAAAAAATAAAAATTCCCCAGCTGAATTGTATATGGAATGACGTTGTTCATTTTGCACTAATTGATCCAAGGCTTGTCTATAAAAAGTTGAAGGAATTAGATCCAACTCCCAATGAAAATACTAAATGGTTTAAAATTCCAGTAGAAAAAATTGATTTGAATAAAACAGTTATATATAAATATGAAAGAGAAGATGCTGAAATGATTGATGATCAAGTACTGTTTTTTGATTCTAAACTTTATTCTGAATTAACTGGTCTACCTGAAGCAGCGATAGATTTTTATAAAAAATGTGCTGAAGTTAAACGTCGTCCACTATTATTTCATCGAGTGCCACATATTTTGATGAAATCTAAACTCGATATTTCAGATTGTGTAATAATTGAGTGGGTACGATAATTTAGAATTCTTACAACTATAAACTCTAATTAGTTTATTGTTTCAATTCTGAGGAAGGCATTAATACAAAAAGTATATCGAGTATGATTTGTTAATAAATTAAATTTTTACATTTACAGTAAATAGGTATATAAAGTTGTTATGTGTAAATCCGTGCTCTTTTTTTTCTTATTTATCTTCTCGTTTTGCACTTTATCTCTTCAGGCGGAAGTTGAATTAGATCTTATTAGTAAAAAAAATATAGATATTCCGCTTGACCAAAAAAAAATTAGAGTAATCTATTTTTTAAGTTCTCAGTGTCCTTGTTCTCAATCTCATTTTGATCATTTAAACCAATTAAAGAATCAATATTCACAATTTACTTTTGTGGGATTTCATTCCAATAAAAAAGTTAGTCAAGAAAATGCTATAAAATACTTTTCTCGCTTTAAAATAGATTTCCCAGTTTTTTCAGATAATGAAATTAAATATGCTAATAAGTACGGAGCACTTAAAACACCCCATGTTTTTGTGTTAGATCAAAATGATAAGTTAGTTTTTCAAGGTGGAGCAACAAATTCACACGATATTAACAGAGCAACTAAGTTTTATCTTAAAGATACGCTTGAGGCTCTTTCTAATGGAAAAGAGCCCCCGTTAAAAGAGGC